>DATMIB010000079.1:0-39406 GCA_035554635.1 Steroidobacteraceae bacterium
TCACGAGCGGCTCGACCTACGACGACTATCGCCCCGCATACCGCATGGGGTACGAGCGATATCCGCAGTATCACGGGCGCAAGTTCGACGAGGTCGAGCACGAGTTCAGCCGTGACTGGGACTCGGCCCGCGCCGATTCGCGTCTCACCTGGAACGACGCCAAGCACGCAACCCGCGACGCCTTCCAGCGTGCCAGCGACACGGTCGAACGCTGGACGCCCGGCGATTCCGACCGCGACGGCAAGTGACTCGGATCGAGACGGCAAACAACTCGGGCCCAGGCGGCACACGCAAGCCTGACCGGGCACGGCAGTGAGTTCGACTGACCGCGTCGATTGAATGACGGCGCGGCCAGTCGCGACGCGGGGCGGCGCACCGATGCGTGCGTCGTCCCGCGGCGGCAGCGAGGTGCAGCAAACCACGCCGACTCAGTAGATCGAGATCGTCGTCTCCATCGTCGCGTCGACCACCGTGCCGGCGCGCAGCCTGATCTCGCCACCGCCCGCCGCGGACGCCGCCGCGGCGCCGGCTGCCCCGTGTCCGTGCTGTCGGTAACGTGCCTTGATCGGCACGGTCGCGCCGTTGCGGGCGACGAGCGAATCGAACATGAGCGCGAGCGTGGGCTCCCCGCCCGTCGCGTCGTTGCCGGGCGCCACCTCGGTGACCGTGCCGGTGACCACTGCGCCGGCCGACGCCGCGACGCGGTCGTCGACGACGACGAGGTCGTGTGCCAGGCGTGCCTCGACCCGATCACCGACGCGCGACGTGCGCGTGTTGACGTTTGCCGTCAATTCGACTGCGAGCGGCATGCCGGCGGGCACGACGATAGGTCCGCTCGGAACCTTGGTCACGTTTGCCCGTGCGACGCCGCCGGTCGTCGAGACCGACTCCGTCGTCGCGCTGGCGGAGTGCGTCGCCGCGCGGTCCGCGACAGCCGGTGTCGCCTCGCCCGCGACAGCTCCCGGCACCGCGACGCTCGCAACGAGGAGTCCGAGCGCCGATGCCGCCAGCACCCGTGGCGCCCCCGAGGCAAGTCGTGCGTGCGTGATCATTGCGTCTCCTCGCGGCGTCTCGTTCACCGCATCGAGTGCAGGCCGATCATGTTGCCTTCGGTGTCGCGCGCCAGCGCGATGAAGCCGTGCTCGCCGATCGACATCTTTTCGCGCTCGACCTTGCCGCCAGCCGCAGCGACACGCCCGGCCTCGACTGCACAGTCCTCGCACGCGAAATAGACGAGCGTGCTGTTGCCGCCCGAAGGCATGCCCGTCATCCTGGCCAGCGCGCCACCGGCACCGTAGGTCTCAGGGCCCCCCATCGGGAACGTCCAGTAGTCCATGTCGCCGGTTTCGAGGCGCTCGAGCTTGGTTTCGAGCACGGCTTCGTAGAAACGCCGCGCACGCGCCATGTCCTGCACGTAGATTTCGAACCACCGGACCGGGTTGGTCTGCGCCATCTGCCCTCTCCTTGTGACACCGACGGCCCCCATGGCCGCTGCGCCGCCCAGCCTGCCACCATCGGCCGGTTTGGCCAAGCCCGCAAACGAGGTCCATACTCGGCCGAAAGACGCCGTGGCCGGGGGATAAGGCATGGAGCCGGAAAACGCCTCGCGCAGACAGTTCCTGCAGGCTTCCAGCGGGACGTTGGGTTTTGCCTGGCTTGCTGCCAACTGGCCGCAGGTGGCCGCGGCCGCCGCGCACGCGCACACCGCCGCGGTCGAAGGCGACCGCTCCCGGCTGCTGTTCCTGAACGCGGCCCAGGCGCGCGACGTCGAGGCGATCGCCGCACAGATCGTGCCCAGCGACGACACGCCCGGGGCGCGCGAGGCCGGCGTCGTCTGGTTCGTCGATCACGTGCACGCGGGGCCGTGGTCGCGCGGCGGCGCGGATTTCCTGGCAGGGCTCGCCGATTTCCAGGCACGGTGCGCGCGCCACCATCCCGGCGTGGCGCAGTTCGCGGACCTGACGAGCGAGGACCAGCTGGCCTACCTGCAGCACGTCGAACGCACGCCCTTTTTCGAACAGATGCGTTTCCTGACCGTGCTCGGCCTGCTCGCCTCGCCCGCCTACGGCGGCAACGCCGGCAAGGTCGGCTGGAAGCTCGTCGGCTTCGTCGACCAGCACGCCTGGCAGCCGCCGTTCGGCTACTACGATGCGGCCTATGAAGGCTTCCGGCCGTACGACGAGGAGGCTGCGGAGGGGCGGCCGTGACTGCGCGCCGCTTCGGGCCGAACGACACCGTCGACTTCGTCGTCGTCGGTTCGGGCGCCGCCGGCGGCGTGATGGCACGCGAACTGAGCCGCGCCGGCTCGAGCGTGATCGTGCTCGAACAGGGGCCGCGGCTCACGGCCGCAGACTTCCGTCACGACGAGTTCGCGTACTGGTTCGAGCTCGAACTCGGCAACCGGCTCGACGCCAAGCCCCAGACGTTCCGGCGCGATGCCAGCACGGTGGCGACCGCGGTGCGCGAATTTCCGGCGGCCTGGTACGCGGCGACGGTCGGTGGCAGCAGCACGCACTTCACCGGCAACTTCTGGCGCTTCCACGAAAACGACTTCGACGAGCGCAGTCGCCTCGGCCCGATCGCGGGCACGACGTTCGCGGACTGGCCGATCCGGTACGCCGACCTCGAGCCCTACTACACGAAGGTCGACTGGGAGATCGGCGTCTCGGGGCTCGCCGGCGCCAGCCCGTTCGACCCGCCGCGCAGCAAGCCGTACCCGATGCCGCCGTTGCCGGTGAAGTCGTCGGGCGTGCTGCTCGAACGCGGCGCCCGGAAGCTCGGCCTGCACCCGTTCCCGGCGCCGATGGCGATCGCCTCCGTGCCCTACCGCGACCGGCCCGCCTGTGCGCACTGTGGCTTCTGCATCGGCTACGGCTGCGAAATGCGTGCGAAGTCCTCGACGCTGTACACGGCCATTCCCGAGGCCGAGGCCACTGGGCGGTGCGAGGTGCGGCCGCAGAGCTACGTCGCGCGGATCGAAACCAGCAAGGCCGGTCGCGCGACCGGCGTGACGTACTTCGATGCGTCGAAGCGCGAGCGCTTCCAGAAGGCACGCGCGGTCGTGGTCTGTGCCAACGGTGCGGAGACGCCGCGACTGCTGCTGATGTCGGCGACGTCGAAATTCCCGGACGGCCTCGCCAACTCGAGCGGGCTGGTCGGCCGCAACCTGATGTTCAACACCTACGCGCAGGTGCACGCGCTGTTCGAGCACGAGCTCAACGAGTACAAGAGCGTGCAGTGCACGCGTGTCGTGCACGACTGGTACGACCACGACCCGAAGCGCGGCTTCTATGGCGGCGGCGGGCTCGATGCGCGCGGCGGCCCGATGCCGACGGTCTGGGCCGCGTTCAGCGCGCCACCCGACCAGCGCTGGGGCGCCGGCTACAAGCGCTTCCTGCAGGACATGCCGCGCGCGATGCTGGTCGCGACGCACGGCACGTCGCTCGCGCTCGCGGACAATCGCATCGACCTCGACCCCACGCTCAAGGACGCCTGGGGCCTGCCGGCACTGCGCATGACCTATCGCGATCATCCCGACGACCTGAAGTTCGCGCGCTTCCTGCAGGAGCGCGCACGCGAGATCATGGACGCCGCCGGCGCGCGGCGCGTGTGGGCCGACCCCGTCGTCGAGGCGACCGGTTCGCCACACCTGCTCGGCACGGCGCGGATGGGCGACGACCCGCGCAGCTCCGTCGTCGACCGCTTCCACCGCACGCACGACGTGCGCAACCTGTTCGTCTGCGACGGTTCGAGCTTCGTGACCTCCGGGCGCGGCCAGCCGACGATGACGATCATGGCGCTCGCGTTCCGCGCGGGCGAACACATCGCGCGCTTTGCGAAACGCGGGGAGATCTGACCGCCCTCACCCGGCCTGCGGCCGACCTCTCGCGCGAACGGGAGAGGTGATCCGCTCGCGCGAACGGGAAAGGCGAGGTCCGTCCCTCTCCCGTGCAGCGGGAGAGGTGAAGGTCACGCCCGTCGTTCGTGCGGTTCACGCAGTTCGGCGGCCTGCGCCAGCGGCACCGTGAACCAGAAGCGGCTGCCCCGGCCGACTTCGCTCTCGAACCCGATCGTCCCGCCCATTGCCTCGACGAGCCGGCGGCTGATCGCGAGCCCGAGTCCGGTGCCGGGCCGGTTGTCGTTCCCCTTCCCGGCGCGCTGGAACGGAGTGAACAGCGTCGCACGGTGCTCGGGCGGGATGCCGATGCCCGTGTCCTCGATTTCGATGCGCGCCACGCTGCCCTCGCCTCGACACCGCAACGACACGCCGCCGCCGTCGGTAAACTTGATCGCGTTCGACAGCAGGTTGCGCACGACCTGGCCGAGGCGGCCCGCGTCGGCCATCACCCTCAGCGCCGGGTCGCAGTCGACCAGCCTGACGTAGAGGCCCGCCTCGCGCGCGGACGCGTGCAGTGATTCGCACTGTTCCTCGAGCACGCGGCGCAGCTCCACCGGTTCGATCTGCATGTACAGGTGGCCCGCCTCGATGCTCGTGATGTCGAGAATCTCCTTGATCAGCTCGAGCAGCTGCAGGCCCGACCGGTTGATGATGGCGAGCTGCTTGCGTTGCTCGGGCTTCACCTCGTCCTGCAACAGCACGGAGCTGAACCCGATGATCGCGTTGAGCGGCGTGCGCAGTTCATGGCTCACCGTACTGAGGAACGCGCTCTTCGCACGGCTGGCCATCTCCGCCTCGTCGCGCGCCTTGACCAGTTGCGCGGTGCGCTCGTGCACCTCGCGTTCGAGCTGGCGCATGTGCAGCGCGTCGACGAACAGCAACGTGGCGATCAGCAGCGACATCAGCACGCCGACCACGAGGACGACCTGCGGTTGTGCCCGGTTGATGCGGCCCTCGAACAGCTCGCTGCTGCGCATGCGCACCGTCCAGCCGACCCCCGCGATCTCGATCGGGAAGTCGACGGTCTGCAGCGCATCGCGGCTCGCCCCCGCCGACGCATACAGCAGGTTCGCCTCAGACGGCGGCCCGTCGTAGACGATCTCCTCGGTGTCCAGGCTCGCCTCCGTGAACACCGACCGCATCAGGTCGATCGCGCGGAAGGGGCAGTAGACCCAGCCGATCAGTGCACGACGACGCTCGAGCAAGGTAGTCGTCGGCAGGTGCCGTTCGTACACCGGCATGTACATCAGGACGCCCGGCTGCACGTTCTTGTTCGTCTCCTGGACCAGGCGGACCTTTCGCGTCATCGCCGGCTGGCCGGTGTCGCGTGCGCGGTTCATCGCCGCGCGACGGGTCGGATCGGAGTACATGTCGTAGCCGAACGCCCGCAGGTTGCGACCGCTGGCCGGCTCGAGGAAGACGATGCTCGTGTACACGTCGCGCTCGTACACCGGATGCACGGTGTAGTGCGGCAGGCCGGCGGCACGCACGGCCTGCTCGTGCTCGGCGAGCTGTTGCGCGGGCAGCACGACCGCAAAGCCCGTGCCCTGGATGCCCGGCAGGAAATAGTCGAGGTCGAGTTGCGCGACGTAACGACGCCATTGCTCGCGCGTCACGTTGTCGGACGCCGCGAACAGCCCGGCGGCGCCGCGCAGCATGCGTTCGTACGCGTTCATGCGCTCGACCAGCGCATCGACGCGCAGCTGCGCGATCTGGCGGAAACGGTCGGCTTCGCGTCGCTCGAGGTCGTGCGAGAAGTAGCTCCACAACCCGAACGTGAACGCCAGCGTGACGAGCAGGCCGAGCCATCCGAGGCCGCGCGCTTCCCAACGCGTGGGGAAACTGCCGAGCGTGATCCGAGCGTCAGGAACCAAACCGGTCACCGCCTTCGCAAGACGGGCATTACAGCCGATCTTGTCTGCGTGCCAGAAGGGCGCCCGGTCGGACCGGGCTGTAGGACGTCGGGTACAGCAGGCGTGCGGTCAGCTCGTGACGGCCACGGCTTTGACTTGAGCCCACACGGCCTTGCCCGACGTGAGTTCCAGGGCGCTCACGGACCTGCGGGTCAGCCGGGCCAGCAGCAACGCAGAGCCACAGCGCAGGCGCACCAGGGATTGGGCGCCGTCGAGACCTTCGGCGATCGACTCGATCACGGCCGGCAACTGGTTCTGGACGCTGGTACCGGCGGGCTCGTGGAGCTGGATGCTGACGTCGCGCGCGAGCACGCGCAGACGCACCACCTTGCCGACGGCATGGCCGGCATCGACGACCCAGAGGTGGCCGCCCTCGAACTCGGCCCGGGCGAGGTGCCAGGCGTGGTCGCGCTCGGCGATCTGCGCGTGCACGAGGCTGCCGGCATCGTCACTCCCGACCACGGGCCCCTCGAGCGACGCGAGGACTTCCCCCGCGGGCCCGGCCGCGGACACCTTGCCCGCATCGAGCGCCACGACCTGGTCGGCGAGCCGTGCGACCTCGTCGACCGAATGCGTCACGTAGAGCATAGGGATGCTGAGTTCGTCGCGCATGCGTTCCAGCCACGGCATGATGTCCTGGCGTCGCGCGTAGTCGAGGCCCGCCATCGGCTCGTCGAGCAGCAGCAATCGCGGCCGCGTCGCCAGTGCGCGCACGATCGCCACGCGCTGCCGCTCGCCCCCCGACAATTGCGCCACCGGCCGTGCCATCAGGTGACCGATGCCGAGCAACTCGATGGCGGCCTGCAGCGCGTCGCCGCCGTCGCGGCTCGTCGTCGTGCGACGGAGCCCGTACTCGACGTTGCGACGCACGTCGAGGTGCTCGAACAGGCTCGCCTCCTGGAACACATACCCCAGGTTGCGACGCCAGACCGGCAGGCGGATCCCGGTCGCACTGTCGAGCCAGACCTCGTTGCCGACGCGCACCGAGCCGCGCACGGTCGACTCGAGGCCGGCGACACAGCGCAAGACCGTCGTCTTGCCGGAACCCGAAGGACCGAACAGCACCGAGATTCCGACCGCAGGCAGGCCCAGGTCGACGTCGAGTTCGAAGTCGGGCCTCGACAGCGCAAGACGCAGCCGCAGCCCTGCCTCACTCATGGCATCACCCGCCCGACGCGCCGCTTCATCAACGCGAGCACCAGCAGCACGACGAACGAGAAGACCAGCATGCCGGCCGCGAGCCAGTGCGCCTGCGCGAACTCCATGGCCTCGACGTGGCCGTAGATCTGCGTCGAGACGACGCGCGTCTGGCCCGGGATGTTGCCGCCGATCATCAGCACGACGCCGAACTCGCCGACCGTGTGCGCGAAACTCAGGATCGCGGCCGTGAGCAGCCCCGGTCGCGCCAGCGGTATGGCAACCGAAAAGAATGCATCGAGCGGGCTCGCGCGCAGGGTCGCCGCCACTTCCAGCGGCCGACGGCCCATGGCCTCGAAGGCGTGCTGGATCGGCTGCACGGCGAACGGCAGCGAATAGACGATCGAGCCGATCAGCAGGCCCGTGAACGTGAACGACAGCAGGCCCCAGCCGAGCGCCTGCGTGAGCTGGCCGAGTGGCCCGTGCGGCCCCATTGCCACGAGCAGGTAGAAGCCCAGCACCGACGGCGGCAACACCAGCGGCAACGTCACGAGCGCACCGACCGGCGCTCGCCACCGCGACGTCGTCTGTGACAACCACCAGGCGAGCGGCGTGGCGATCAGCAGCAACAGCAGCGTGGTCAGCGACGCCAGCTCTATCGTCAGCTCGATGGCCTGCAGTGAGTCTTCGGTCAGCGACGGCATGCAGTCAGCGGCCCGCGGTCGTCACGGTGTAGCCGTACGCGCGGATCAACGCCCTCGCCTTTTCACTCTTGAGGTACTCCAGCAGCGCGCGGGCGGCGGCGTAGTCCTTGCCGTTCGTCAACAGCACCGCTTCCTGTCTTATTGGCGAGTGCAGATCGTCGGGCACGACCCAGGCGGAGCCCTGTGCGATCTTGCCGTCCGTCATGACCTGCGACAATGCGACGAACCCGAGCTCGGCGTTTTCGGTCGCGACGAACTGATGTGCCTGCGCGATGTTTTCGCCCTGGACGATCTTCGGCTGGACGCTCTGGAGGACGTCCATCGCGGTCAGCGTTTCGATGGCGGCCGCACCGTACGGTGCGAGCTTGGGGTTGGCGACGGCCAGCCGCTGGAAGCTGCCGCCGCGCAGCACCTCGCCCCTGGCGTCGACCAGGCCCGGCTGCTTGCTCCACAGGACCAGCCTGCCGATGGCGTACGTGAAGCGGGAGCCGGCCACGGCCAGGCCTTCAGTCTCGAGGCGTTGCGGCGTCTGGGTGTCGGCGGCGAGGAACATCTGGAACGGCGCACCGTTCCTGATCTGCGAGTAGAAAGCGCCCGTCGACCCGAACGACAGCACGGCCTCGTGGCCCGTGTCCTGCTCGAACGCCTGCGCGATCTTCTGCATCGGCGCCGTGAAGTTCGCGGCGACCGCGACGGTGACTTCGGCGGCGTGGACCTGGGCGATGCCTGCGAGCAGCGTCAGCACCGTCGCCGTGAGTCTTCGCATCGGGGTCGCGTTCACCGTTCGGGAAATACGAGCGAGTCTACACCGGGTGCTCGTGGAGCGACCCGGGGCCGGAATGCAAACGCCCCGGGGACGGGGCGTGCTGCGTCGACTGGCGGAAGGGGTGGGATTCGAACCCACGGACGGCGTAAACCGTCGCTAGTTTTCAAGACTAGTGCCTTAAACCGCTCGGCCACCCTTCCACGTCTTTCCGAAAGTCACCGCGCCTCGTCCACGTCGCACCGGTGACGACGACCGCGACTGCACGTCGCGATCGACGCGTGCCGCATTGTACGGCACGCGAGCGACCTCAGCCCTTGATCACCTCGACGCCGCCCATGTACGGGCGCAGTGCCGGCGGGACCACGACGCTGCCGTCGCCCTGCTGGTAGTTCTCGAGCACCGCGACGAGCGTGCGACCCACGGCGAGGCCGGAGCCATTCAGCGTGTGCACCGGCTCGGGCTTGTTGGTCGCCGGGTTGCGCCAGCGCGCCTGCATGCGTCGCGCCTGGAAGCTCTCGCAGTTCGAGCACGAGGAAATCTCGCGGTACTTCTGCTGGCCCGGCAGCCAGACCTCGATGTCGTAGGTCCGCGCCGCGCCGAAGCCGATGTCGCCCGCGCAGAGCGCCACGACGCGGTATGGCAGCTCGAGGCCCTGCAGCACCTTTTCGGCGTTGCCGACGAGTACTTCGAGTTCGGCGTACGAATCCTCGGGCTTGCACACGTGCACGAGTTCGACCTTCTCGAACTGGTGCTGGCGGATCATGCCGCGCGTGTCCTTGCCGTAGGAGCCGGCCTCGCTGCGAAAGCACGGTGTGTGGCAGGCGTAGCGGCGCGGCAGCGTGTTCGCCTCGAGGATCGACTCGCGCGCGAGGTTCGTGACCGGCACTTCGGCGGTCGGGATCAGGAAAAACTCCGCGTCGCCGGCCGTGGTCCGGAACAGGTCCGCCTCGAACTTCGGCAACTGCCCGGTGCCGACCAGCGAGCTGCGCGCGACCAGGTACGGCGCGTAGATCTCGGTGTAGCCGTGCTGGCCCGTATGCAGGTCGAGCATGTACTGGATCAGCGCGCGGTGCAGCCGCGCGAGCCCGCCCTTGAGCACGACGAAACGCGCGCCCGAGATGCGACCGGCCGCCTCGAAGTCCATTGCATTGTTGGCGAGCTTTTCGCCGATCGCGACATGGTCGAGCGGCGTCCACTCGAACTCGCGCGGCGTGCCCCAGCGACGCACCTCGACGTTGGCGCTCTCGTCGCGGCCGTCGGGCACGCTCTCGTGCAGCATGTTCGGCAGGCCGAGCATGAGCTCGTCGAATTCGGCCTGGACCGTGACGAGTTCCTTCTCCAGCCCCTCGAGCTTGCGGCCGAGCGCCTCGCCTTCGGCGAGCAACGCGCCGATGTCCTGCCCCTGCGCCTTGGCCTTGCCGACGCCCTTGGCGTGTGCGTTGCGGGCGGCACGCACTTCGTCGGCTGCGACCTGCGCCGACTTGCGACGCTCCTCGAGCGCGAGGAACCGCTCGACGTCGAGCTTGAAGCCACGACGGGCGAGATTGGCCGCGACGGCGGCGGGGTCGGAACGGAGCAGGCGTGCGTCGAGCATCGGAGGAGTCGTTTGGCGCGGAGAAGAATGCGCATTCTAGCAGGAGCCCTTACCCCGCCTCCTGCTCCCTCTCCCGTGCAGCGGGAGAGGGTTGGGGTGAGGGTCCCGCGAGCCCTCACCCGCGCTGCGCGCGACCTCTCCCGCGAGCGGGAGAGGTGGAAGCGCTATTTGGATTTGGCGCGGACGCGCTCGAGCGCCTCGCCGATCTTGATCTCGAGGCCGCGTGGCACGGGCTCGTAATACCGCGCCGGCTCCATCTCGTCGGGGAAATACTTCTCGCCCGCGGCGATCGCGTCGGGCTCGTCGTGCGCGTACCGGTAGCCCTTGCCGTAGCCGAGCCCCTTCATGAGCCCGGTGGGTGCGTTGCGCAGGTGCATGGGCACGGGCAGCGTGCCATGTTGTTGCGCGTCGGCCATCGCGGCCTTGAACGCGACGTAGGCCGCGTTGCTCTTCGCGGCACAGGCCATGAACACGACCGCCTGTGCCAACGCCAGCTCACCCTCGGGACTGCCGAGTCGCTCGTAGGCTTCGGCCGCCTCGAGCGCCAGCTGCAGCGCGCGCGGGTCGGCGTTGCCGATGTCCTCGGACGCCATGCGCAGCACGCGTCGCGCGACGTAGCGCGGGTCGCAGCCGCCGTCGAGCATGCGGCAGAGCCAGTACAGCGCCGCGTCCGGGTCGGTGCCGCGCACGGCCTTGTGCAGCGCCGAGATCTGGTCGTAGAACTGCTCGCCCTTCTTGTCGAACCGGCGATAGCCGCCGGCGGAGACTTCGCCGGCGATGTCCTCGGTGATCATGCGGTCACCGGCCCCGGCCAGGTCGGCGGCGACCTCGAGCAGGTTGAGCGCACGCCGCGCATCGCCGTCGGCCGCGCGCGCCAGTGTCGCAATCGCGTCGTCGGTCGCCGTCACGGCTGCCTCGCCGGTCGCGAACTCGCGCGCCAGCGCACGCCGCAGCACCACGGTGACGTCGTCGGGGGTGAGCGATCGCAGCACGTACACGCGCGCCCGCGACAGCAATGCGCTGTTGATCTCGAACGACGGGTTCTCGGTCGTCGCGCCGATGAAGCAGACGGTGCCGTCCTCGACGAACGGCAGGAACGCGTCCTGCTGCGACTTGTTGAAGCGATGCACTTCGTCCAGGAACAGCACGGTGCGACGGCCGCCGTCGCGTCGCAACTGCTGCGCCTGCTCGACGGCCGCACGCACGTCCTTGACGCCGGCCATCACGGCCGAGAGCGCCATGAACTCGGCGTCGCAGGTGCCGGCGACCAGGCGCGCGAGCGTGGTCTTGCCGGTGCCCGGCGGCCCCCACAGGATCATCGAATGCAGGCTGCGGCCTTCGAGCAGCCGCCGGAGCGGCTTGCCCGGCGCGAGCAGGTGGGACTGGCCGATGAATTCGTCGAGACTCGCGGGACGCATGCGGTCCGCGAGCGGCCGGAACGGAGCGGGGACACTCATGCGTCTAGCCTACCGCAGCCAGCCCTCGAGCTTCTGCGCCCAGCCACCCGTGAGCAGCCACGCGAGCAGCAACCCGGCCACGACGCCGCCGGTGTTGGCGGCCATGTCGTACGGATCGCCCATGCGACCGGCCTGCATCACGAACTGCCCGACTTCCATCGCCAGCCCGAGCGACAACAGCGCGACCGCGACCAGCCAGTAACGTGGCCGCTGGTACAGGCCGGTGAACCAGAGGGCGAGAAACAGGTACGTGCTGAAGTGTTCGACCTTGTCGAAACCGTGGATCGTCGCCGTGGCGAACGCGGTCTGCAGGCTGCCCCAGATCACGACGGTGACCAGCAGCACGCTCGAGGCGATCCAGAAATTTCGATACCGAAGGGCAAGCATCGGGGGACGCGCCTGGAGCCGGCCGCGATCAGCGCGCGGCCGCGGCGGCGCCGATCACGTCGGCGCCCTTGGGCGGCACGAAGCGAAACAACTGGGCGTCGACCGTGCCGCCACGCTTGACCTTGGCGAACTGGATCGTGGTGGTCTGCCCGAGCTTGTCGACGAGTTCCATCGCCGCCAGTTCGTTCTTCGCGTCGAACGCGAGGCTCACCTGCTCGAAGTCGGAACTCGGCTGCCTCGGCAGCAGCCGGCACCAGGTCCAGTCCTGGCGGCGTTCGAGCGGGCCCGCGCTGAAGGTGTCGCCGACCTTGCCCGAGCCGGACAGCAGCGTCGCAGGCGTCGCGCCGAGGCCCTGCTCGAGCGATCGCACCGTGACCTGCTCGAGGTCCGGGTCGTACAGCCAGAGCTTCGCGCCGTCGGCGACGATGGTCTGCGCGTAGGGCTCGCGATAATCCCAGCGGAACCTGTTCGGCCGCGACAGCGCGAACGTGCCGCTCGCGCGCTCGGTGACCTGGCCCTTGCGGTCCTGCACGACCTGCACGAAGTCGGCGGACAGCGTCTTGAGCTGGCCGAGGTACGCATCGACGCGCGCGAGCGAGTCGTCCGCGGCGTCGACGGCAGCGGGCGCCAGCAGCAGCAGCGCCGCGGAAAGGACAATCGCTCGGATCATGCGGTCAATCGACCTCGGGGGGAGGTGGAGCGTAGACCTCGCGCGAGCCGTTCGAGTTCAGTGGCCCGACGAGACCCGCGGCCTCCATGCCCTCGATCATGCGCGCGGCGCGGTTGTAACCGATCTTGAGCCGGCGCTGCACGCCGGAAATCGAGGCCTTGCGGGTCTCGGTGACGATCTTGACCGCCTCGTCGTAGAGCGGGTCCTGCTCGGCGTCGCCGCCCTCCCCGCCTTCGCCCCCGTCCTCGCCCGGCAGGCCCGGGATCGGCATCGACGGCCCCTCGAGGATCTCGTCGATGTAGATCGGCTGCGCGTGCTGTCGCAGCGACGAGGCGACCTTGTGCACCTCGCCGTCGGAAACGAAGGCGCCGTGCACGCGCACCGGGTGCGAGGTGCCGGGCTGCAGGAACAGCATGTCGCCGTGGCCGAGCAGGCTCTCGGCGCCGCTCTGGTCGAGGATCGTGCGCGAGTCGACCTTGGCCGAGACCTGGAACGCGATGCGCGTCGGGATGTTGGCCTTGATCAGGCCCGTGATGACGTCGACCGACGGGCGCTGCGTCGCGAGGATCAGGTGGGTGCCCGAGGCGCGCGCCTTCTGCGCGAGCCGCGCGATCAGCTCTTCGACCTTCTTGCCGACGATCATCATCATGTCGGCGAGCTCGTCGACCACGACGACGATGTTCGGCAGCGGTTCGAGGTCCGGCACGGTCGCGACGTCGCCGCCCGGCGGCAGGCGCTTCATCTCGATCGGGTCCTTGATCGGCTTGCCCTCGTCCGCCGCGTCCTTGACCTTGCGGTTGAAGCCCGCGAGGTTGCGCACGCCCGCGTGCGCCATCAGCTGATAGCGACGCTCCATCTCGGCGACGCACCAGCGCAGCGCGTTCGCGGCCTGCTTCATGTCGGTGACCACCGGCGCGAGCAGGTGCGGGATGCCCTCGTAGACCGAAAGCTCCAGCATCTTCGGGTCGATCATGATCAGCCGCACGTGCTCGGGCGAGCTCTTGTAGAGCAGCGACAGCACCATCGCGTTGACCGCGGTCGACTTGCCCGAGCCGGTGGTGCCGCCGACGAGCAGGTGCGGCATGCGCGCGAGGTCGGCGACGACCGGGTTGCCGCCGATGTCCTTGCCGAGCACGAGGGCGAGCGGCGAGGCCATCTCGTCGTAGGCGCGCGACTTGATGATCTCGCCGAGCGTGACCATCTCGCGCGTCTCGTTCGGGATCTCGAGACCCATGGTCGACTTGCCCGGGATGATTTCGACCACGCGCACGCTGATCGCGGACAGCGCACGCGCGAGGTCCTTGGCGAGGTTCGAGATCTGGGCGACCTTGACGCCCGGCGCCGGGCGCAGTTCGAACCGCGTGATGACCGGGCCCGGGTGCACCTCGACCACCTCGGCCTCGACGCCGAAATCGCGCAGCTTCAGCTCGACCAGGCGCGACATCGCCTCGAGCGCCTCGGCCGAGTAGCCGCCCTGGCGCGGTGGCGGGTCGTCGAGCAGCGACAACGCCGGCAGCGCGGTCGTGCCCGGCTTCTCGAACAGCGCGACCTGTTTCTCCTTCTCGACGCGTTCGCTCTTCTCGACCTTCGGCGCCGGCGCCTCGATCTTCGGCGGCTTGCGTTCGGCGACCTTCTTCTGCTCCTCGCGCACGACCACTTCGCGCTGCTGCTTCACTTCCTTGCCGATGTTCTGGTCGCGCCGCTCCGACAGCCGATCGCGCAGCAGCGAGATGCCCTTGAGCACCGCGAGCCCGATCCGGTCCATCACCTGCAACCACGAGATGCCGGTCGCCAGCGCGACCGAGCCGAGCCAGACCGCGAGCAGCAGCAGCGTGGCGCCGAGGAAGCTCATCGATTGCGCGAGACCTTTGCCGAGCAGCTCGCCGACGACGCCGCCGGCGGTGTTCGGGAACCCGGCGCCGGCGAAGTGCAACGTCGCGAGGCCGCAGCTGCTCGCCAGCGCGAGGAAAAACCCGACGCCGCGGAACGAGGCCGAACGGCGGTCGACCGGCTCGCGGCTGCCGCGTTCCTGGAACAGCCGGTAGCCGGCGAAGCCGAGCATCACGGGGAACAGGAACGCCGGCGCGCCGAACAGCAGGAAGAACAGGTCCGACAGCCAGGCCCCGAACGGGCCGATCAGGTTCGTGACCGGGCCGTCCTGGCCCGTGGACGAGAACGCCGGGTCGGCGCGGTCGTAGCTCACGAGCGCCGCGAACAGGATCAGCGCGAGCGCGCCGAACAACCAGAGCGCACCCTCACGCAGGCCGCGAGCGACGCTCGCCTGCGCACCACCACTGTCCTCGATCCGCTTCGCTTCAGCCTTGGCCAAGGTCCATCACCTGAAAAATCAAAAGTCGCGCGTAACCCTTTGGTTTCACAAGGTTACACCCAATTGGGGACACTCTCCATTTTCGCGCACCGCGGGTCGGTGCGGGTGCACGCGTGGGGAAAATGGGCGCACCGTCCAGTTTCTGCGCATGCCGCGCAACGGGCGTCAGTGGCACTGCGAAGCAGTGCGGCCGCGTGATTCCCGCCGGCTATCAGGACAGCGCCCCCGAGTCCTTTCCGTCCGCAGGCGAGTTGCTTACCATGCCGCGCCTTCGGCAGCGCAACGCGCGCCAGAATTCTCAAGGAATTGTACATGACCGCTCCTCGCCACTCGCGCCTGATCATTCTCGGCTCGGGCCCTGCCGGCTATGCCGCGGCGGTGTATGCCGCGCGCGCCAATCGCAACCCGCTGCTGATCACCGGCATGGAGCAAGGCGGGCAGCTCATGACCACGACCGAGGTCGACAACTGGCCCGGCGACCCGCACGGCCTCACCGGCCCGGGTCTGATGGAACGCATGCGCGAGCATGCCGAGCGCTTCCACACCGAGATCGTGATGGACCACGTCAACGAGGTGGACTTCAGCCACCGCCCGCTGCTGCTCAAGGCCGACCGCGGCGACTACACCTGCGATGCGCTCGTGATCGCGACCGGAGCCAGCGCGCAGTACCTGGGCCTCGAGTCCGAGCAGAATTTCCGCGGTCGCGGTGTCTCGGCCTGCGCGACCTGCGACGGGTTCTTTTTCCGCGGCCAGCGCGTCGCGGTCGTCGGCGGCGGCAACACCGCGGTCGAGGAAGCGCTGTACCTGTCTAACATCGCCGCGCACGTCACGCTGATCCACCGGCGCGACAAGCTGCGCGCCGAGAAGATCCTGCAGGACCAGCTGTTCGAACGGCAGCGCGCCGGCGCGGTCGATATCGTGTGGAACCACACGGTGGAGGATGTGCTCGGTGACGAATCGGGCGTCACGGGTGTGCGCGTCGCGGCGACCGACGGCACGGGCACGCGCGACATCGAGGTCGCGGGCCTGTTCGTGGCCGTGGGCCACAAGCCCAACACCGACCTGTTCGCGGGCCAGCTCGAGATGAACAACGGCTACATCATCGTGCGCTCGGGCCTTGCGGGGAACGCGACCGCGACCAGCGTGCCGGGCGTGTTTGCGGCCGGCGACGTGGCCGACCACGTCTATCGGCAGGCCGTCACCTCGGCCGGCACGGGTTGCATGGCGGCGCTCGATGCCGACAAGTACCTCGACGCACTGGACGCCGGTGGCGCCGCCTGAGGCGCCGCTGAACCGCGGGGCACGGCCGTCGTGCCCCTGAAAGCCGAGGTCGTCGCGCGCATCGCCGACGTCGCCGCCGACGAGTGGGACGCGCTCGACGCCTCGGGCCACCCCTTCACGCGCCACGCCTTCCTCGACGCCCTCGAGGCCACGGGGTGTGTCGGCGAGGACACCGGCTGGATTCCCGCGCACCTCGTCGTACGCGCGACCCGCCGTGGCAAGGGCCGCGTCGTGGCGGCCGTGCCGCAGTACCTGAAGACGCATTCCTGGGGCGAGTTCGTGTTCGACTGGAGCTGGGCGCAGTCGTACCTGCGCGCCGGGCTCGACTACTACCCGAAGCAGCTGTCGGCGGTGCCGTTCACGCCCGTGACCGGTCCGAGGCTGCTGCTTGACGCCACGGCCGCAGGGCTCGACCCGACCGACCTCCGCGACGAACTCGCCGGTCTGCTGCTGCAGACCGCTCGCCACGCCGACGCCTCGGGCGCGCACGTCAACTTCACGCGCGAGGACGACCAGGCCGCGCTCGAACGCGCCGGGTTCCTGCGCCGCCACGACTGCCGCTTCCTCTGGCACAACCGCGGCTATCGCAGCTTCGACGACTTCCTCGCGGGTTTTCGCGCCGACAAGCGCAAGAAAGCGAAACGCGAGCGCCGCCGAGTCGTCGAGGCCGGCATCGTCTTCCGCACGCTCGCGGGCGAAGCGATGGACGCGTCGCTGTGGCGGACCGTCTTCGGCTTTTCCGAACGCACGTTCCTGCGCCATGGCAACGGCCATTACCTCAACGTCGATTTCCTGCGCCGAGTGTCGCAAGCGCTGCCGGGCACGGTGATGGTCAAGCTGGCGGAACGGGCCGGCAAGCCGATCGCAGCGGCGGTCTTCTTCGAGGGCGGCAGCTGGCTCTACGGCCGCTACTGGGGCGCGTCGGGGCACGAGGACTCGCTGCACTTCGAGGCGTGCTACTACCAGGGCATCGAGCACTGCATCGAGCGCGGCCTGCAATTCTTCGACCCCGGCACCCAGGGTGAGCACAAGATCGCGCGCGGGTTCGAGCCCACGCGCACGCTGTCGGCGCACTGGCTCGCGCACGACGGCTTTCGCGTCGCGGTCGAGCGCTACCTCGCGCGCGAGCGCGAGGCCATCGACGCGTATATCGTGTCGGCAGCCTCGCACCTGCCGTTCCAGCGCGGGCCGTCCGATCGCGACACGGACCGGCCCGACGCCGAACCGGCACTGTCCCGCCCGCCGCACGAGCCCCACGGAACCGACACGGCATGATCCGCTGGCTCAAGGTCAACGACCCGCCCGACGCGTTCCCGCCGGTGACCGACGCGCTGGCGGACCCCGACGGGCTGCTCTGCGCCGGCGGCGACCTGCGACCCGAGCGCATCGTCGCGGCCTATCGTCGCGGCATCTTTCCCTGGTACGCCGAGGGCCAGCCGATCCTCTGGTGGTCACCCGACCCGCGCATGGTGCTGTTGCCGGACGAGTTGCGCGTCACCCGCAGCCTCGGCAAGAGCATCCGCAACCGCGGTTACCGGGTCACCTTCGACACGCAATTCGAGGCCGTGATCTCGCAGTGCGCCGACTGCGGCACGCGTGCGTTCGAGGGCACCTGGATCTCGCCCGACATGCACGCCGCCTATTGTCAATTGCACCGGCTCGGCCTGGCGCACTCGGTCGAGGTCTGGCGCGACGACCGCCTGGTCGGCGGGTTGTACGGGCTCGAGCTCGGTCGCATCTTCTTCGGCGAATCGATGTTCAGCACCGAGACGGACGCCTCGAAGGTCGCGCTGTACTGGCAGGTCGCCGCGTTGCGCGAGCGCAACATCGAGCTGATCGACTGTCAGGTGGCGAGCGAACACCTGTTCTCGTTGGGCGCGCGCCTGATCCCGCGCGCGGAGTTCGTCGCCCGGCTCGAGCAAGGGATTCCCGCAGCGACCTCGCTGCCGTGGAAGGTCAGCACAGCCACTTCCGCGGGCTGACCCGCCTCTTGCCGACGGCCCCCGGCCGGCCGGACCACCGGCGGTTTCCCGGTGCCCCTACGCGCCCGGGGGACAAGTCGCGTTGCTTTACCCCTGTCCTTTATGCAGAATTCGCGCGGCTTTTGGGCCGGTGCGAGGGTGCATGGCGAAGGAAGATGCGATTCAGATGGAAGGCCGCGTGGTCGAAACGCTGCCAAACACGACTTTCCGCGTTCAATTGCAGAATGGGCACGTCGTCACCGCCCACATCTCGGGCAAGATGCGCAAAAACTACATCCGCATCCTGACGGGCGACTCGGTCACGGTGGAAATGACGCCGTACGACCTGACCAAGGGCCGCATCGTCTACCGCGGCCGCTGATTCCTCGCAGGAGCACCGACGCGGCGAAATGCGCCGCGGGCGAACACGAAAAAGGCCGGCTTTGCCGGCCTTTTTGATTGGCGGCGTACCGCTGTGCGCGCCGGCCGCCACCCGCGCGGGCGGCGATCAGTCGCGGTCGATGCGGCACGCGTAACAGCCGCGACGGGCGTTGTGCACGTGCAGGTACGCGACCGCAGGATCGCCGAAGAAACGCTCGACCAGGCGTTCGAGTTCCGTGCCCGGCGCGACCTCCGCATCGACCATCCAGCCGCGCGTGTCATAGGCCCGCACCGACAGCAGGCGGCGACGCTGCTGGTCCGGCACGGCGTTGCGGATCGAGCAGGTCGCGGTCGCCGCGCGACGCACGACGATCGGGCCGGACGCGGCGTACGGCGAATCGGCCGGCTGGTGCCGGTAGTTCAGCAGCAGCACGCGTTCCCCGGGCAGCGCGTCCTCGAGCGAGACCCGACAGGGCCAGGCGTGCGGTTCCTCGACCGTCAGTTCCACGATGCCCTGCGCGCGCAGCGCGTCGGCGTCACGTTCGAGCAGCGGCAGGAAGGGCGCGATCGGCAGTCCGCTGATCCGGAAGTCCATGGGGTGGCCTCGCAGGGGGATGATGTGCAGGACCGAGCGTGCGGCAGGCCGACGGCCCTGGCGACCCGGATCCTGCTCCGTGCGGATCTTGAAAGGCCCGGCGCCGGGCCCTAAGTACGGCACCGCTGCATCATTGCTCCGGTGACGGCACATGATCCACGAAGAACTCCTCGCACTGGCGCAGACGAAGATCGACTCGGGCGCGCTGCCCGCAACGGGTGACGTGACGACACTCGGGGGGTCGGGCTCGGGTTCGGTCTGCGCGGCCTGCGACCGGCCGATCGAAACCGACAACGCGGAACTCGAGATCGAGTGGTCGCAGGACGGACGGACCGCGGTCGCGCAGCTGCATCCCGCCTGTTATGCCGCCTGGTCCGTCGCGGTGGAAAGGTTGCAGACGAACTGAGGCGCGCCCTGGCCCGGCCTGTGGCCGTCCTCACCCGGCCTGCGGCCACCCACCCGCGCGTCGCGCCACCTCTCCCGCCGCGGACGACGGGAGTGGTGGAGGTTCACTCGAGCAGTGCAGGCTCGTCGGTGCTGCGCGTCTCGACCTTGAGCTGGTCGTCGGCGCCGACGCTGACGAATGCCTGCCCGCCTTTCTCCAGCCGTCCGAACAGCAGCTCCTCGGCGAGCGGGCGCTTGATGTGCTCCTGGATGACCCGTGCCATGGGCCGTGCGCCCATCTTCGGGTCGTAGCCGCGCTTGGCGATCCAGGCGCGCGCATCGTCGGCGACGTGCAGCGCGACACCCTTGGTCTCGAGCTGCGCCTCGACCTCGACCAGCAGCTTGTCGACGACGCGGTTGATCGTCGTCTCGTCGAGCGCCGCGAACTGCACCACCGCGTCGAGCCGGTTGCGGAACTCGGGCGAGAACACCTTCTTGATGGCCTCGACGCCGTCGCTCGCGTGGTCCTGGGCGACGAAGCCGATCGAGGCGCGGGACATGTCCGCGGCACCCGCATTGGTCGTCATCACGATCACGACGTGGCGGAAGTCGGCCTTGCGGCCGTTGTTGTCGGTGAGCGTGCCGTGGTCCATGACCTGCAGCAGCAGGTTGAACACGTCCGGGTGGGCCTTTTCGATTTCGTCGAGCAGCAGCACCGAGTGCGGATGCTTGGTGATCGCCTCGGTGAGGAGCCCACCCTGGTCGAAGCCGACGTAGCCGGGAGGTGCGCCGATCAGTCGCGACACCGTGTGCCGTTCCATGTACTCCGACATGTCGAAGCGCACGAGCTCGACGCCGAGCGCGAGCGCGAGCTGACGCGTGACTTCCGTCTTGCCGACGCCGGTGGGGCCGGCGAACAGGAAGGAGCCGACCGGCTTGCGCTGGTCGCCGAGCCCCGAGCGCGCCATCTTGATCGCCGAGGACAGCGTCTCGATCGCCTTGTCCTGGCCGTAGATGACGAGCTTCAGGTTGCGCTCCAGGTTCTTCAGCACGTCGCGGTCGTTGCTCGAGACGGTCTTCGGCGGGATCCGCGCGATGCGCGCGACGACGTCCTCGATCTGCTCGACCGAAACCTCGTTCGGCCGCTCGCCGACCGGCCGCAGGCGCTGGCGTGCGCCGGCCTCGTCGATGACGTCGATGGCCTTGTCGGGCAGGTGGCGGTCGTTGATGTGACGGGCCGAGAGCTCGGCGGCCGCCTTGAGCGCGTCATCGGTGTACTTGATGCCGTGGTGGTCCTCGAACTTGCCACGCAGGCCGCGCAGGATGTCGATCGTCTCCGGCACGGTCGGCTCGACGACGTCGATCTTCTGGAAGCGGCGCGTCAGCGCGTGGTCCTTCTCGAAGATGCCGCGGTATTCCTGGTAGGTGGTCGAGCCGATGCAGCGCAGTTCGCCGTTGGCGAGCGCGGGCTTGATCAGGTTCGAGGCGTCCATGACGCCGCCCGACGCGGCGCCGGCGCCGATCACGGTGTGGATCTCGTCGATGAACAGGATCGCGCCCGGCTGCTTCTTGATCTCGGCCAGCACGCCCTTGAGGCGCTTCTCGAAATCGCCGCGGTACTTGGTGCCCGCGATCAGCGAGCCCAGGTCGAGCGAATAGACCGTGCTGTCGGAGAGCACGTCGGGGACCTTGCCTTCGACGATCAGCCGCGCGAGGCCTTCGACCAGCGCCGTCTTGCCGACGCCGGCCTCACCCACGTAAAGCGGGTTGTTCTTGCGCCGGCGGCAGAGGATTTCGACCGTGCGCTCGATCTCGAGCGAGCGGCCGATCAGCGGGTCGATGCGGCCTTCCTGGGCCAGCTTGTTGAGGTTGGTCGCGTACTTTTCGAGCGCCGAGGAGCCTTCGGCGTCCCGCTCGCCTTCGACCTGGGCGGCACCGTCCTCGCTGCTCGCGCGGGGCGCGTCCTCGGTCTTGGACAGGCCGTGGGAAATGAAATTGACGACGTCGAGCCGCGACACCTCCTGCAAGCCGAGCAGGTAGGCGGCGTGGGAGTGCTTCTCGCTGAAGATCGCGACCAGCACGTTGGCGACCGAGACCTCCTTCTTGCCGCTCGACTGCACGTGGAAGACGGCCCGCTGCAGCACGCGCTGGAAGCCGAGCGTCGGCTGCACCTCGCGGTCGTCGTCCTGCTTGAGCCGCGGCGTCGTCTGGTCGACGAACTCCTTGAGCTCGCGGCGCAGGCGCGTGGCGTCGGCGCCGCAGGCGCGCAGGATCTCGCGGACCTTGGGCGTGTCGATGATGGCGAGCAGCAGGTGCTCGACCGTCATGAATTCGTGCCGCGCCTCGCGAGCGCCCTGGAAGGCCTCGTTCAGGCAGATTTCGAGTTCGCTGCTCAACACGGTTTCAAGCCTCTTCCATGGTGCAGAGCAAAGGGTGCTGGTGCTGCCGGGCGTAGGTGGTCACCTGGGCAACCTTCGTCTCCGCGATCTCGTACGTGAATACGCCGCAAATCCCCTTCCCCTTGGTGTGGACCTCCAGCATCACCCTCGTCGCCGTCGTCCGATCCATGCCGAATATGTGTTCGAGCACGTCCACCACGAACTCCATCGGTGTGTAATCGTCGTTGAGGAGGATGACCTGGTACAGCGGCGGACGCTTGGTCTGCGGTCGCGCCTCCTCGACGATCAGACCGTGGCCGTGCTGTGTATGTTCCTCGTTCATCTGGAGCTCATCGCGGACCGAGGGTTCTATATAGGGCCCCCCCGGCGCCCTGACAAGCAGCCGGGACGACTTCGTGAACGCGATTCCGCGGATGCGTCGGCGGGACCTCGGAGGGCAGCATCCGTGCAACGCCCGTACCGGCCGGGCGCAGCTGCCGCCGCGACGAGGCAGACACAGCGGCGGCCGCTGTGGTCCGTATGAGACGCAACTGTCTTGAGGCTGCGTCATCCAAGTCCGTATGATGCCGCCACCCCGTGGCACGGCCTTGCCGGACGGACACTTACCGAAGGACCTGATGCAACTGCCCCAGAGCGTGAGCACACGCCTCAGCCGAATCGCCACGGCCGCCCAGGGCGCACGGTCCGACGGTTGGCAGAGACTGCTGCCACTGGCCGTGTCCGCGCTGCTCGTGGTCGTGCTTGCCTGGCAGCTGGTGCAACTCGCCTGGGCCCTGCTCGGCGCCCGCGCGGGAGCGGCACCGGGCCCGGCGGCACCCGCCGCGATTACCCCGGCGCAGCCCACCGTCGACGTCGGCGCGATCGTCAACGCCCACCTGTTCGGCGAAGCCAGCGCACCGGCCGCGGGCTCGACCGACCCGAACGCCGTGGCCGCGACCCAGATGCCGCTCGTGCTGGTGGGCACGATCGCCCACACCGACCCGGGACAGGGTTACGCGATCATCGGCGACAGCCCGGGTTCGGCCAAGGTCTATGGCGTCGGCAAGACCATCACCGGCGGCACCAAGCTGCACTCGGTGTACCCCGACCGCGCGATCATCGACCGCGGCGGCAAGCTCGAGGCGCTGCTGCTGCCGAAGAAGTTCCAGGGCGGCGGCCTGTCCGCGTCGGCGCAGCCCGGCGGCGGCGCGGCCGACCCGATGCTCGGCGAGCGCCTGCGCGAGCTCGCGGCGAACAACCCGTCGATCATCACCAACATCATGCGGCCGCAGCCGGTCTTCGATAAGGGCCAGCAGCGCGGCTACCGCGTCTACCCCGGTCGCAACCGCGCGCTCTTCAACAAGCTCGGGCTGCTGCCCGGCGACATGGTCACCTCGGTCAACGGCACGCCACTCGACGACCCGTCGCGGGGCATGGAAGTGCTCGCCACGATGAACAGTGCGGCGAACGTGACCGTCTCCGTCGAACGCAACGGCGAGACCGTCCAGATCAACATCAATAACGCCCAGATCGCCGCGGAAGCTGCGGCGGTGCAAAGCCTGCCCGAGGGCATTCCCGTCGAGGAAGTGCCGCCGGTCAACGGGGACGAAGAATGACGATGAGGCACAACATGCTGCAACGAACCACCGTCGCGGCGGGCTTCGCGCTCGCGCTGGCCATGGGGATGGCCGGGCTCACGGTGACGCCTGTCGCCTCCGCGCAGTCGCAGGGCATGATCACGCCCAACTACAAGGACGCCGACCTCTCGCAGATCATCGAGGCGGTCAGCGCGGTCACCGGCAAGAACTTCATCGTCGACCCGCGCGTGAAGGCGCAGGTCACGATGCTCTCGCAGACGCCGATGACCCCTGCCGCCTTCTACGAGGCGTTCCTGTCGATCCTGCAGGTGCACGGCTTCGTCGCCGTGCCCTCGGGCTCAACGATCAAGATCATCCCCGACGCGGCCGCACGACAGGTGCCGGCCAACGACCTGCCCTCGCGCGTGAGCGCGTCGTCCGACGAGATCGTCACGCAGGTCGTCGCGGTCAAGAACGTGAGCGCCGCCCAGCTCGTGCCGATCCTGCGCCCGCTGATTCCGCAGTACGGGCACCTCGCGGCCTACCCGGCCTCGAACATGCTGATCATTTCGGACCGCGCCTCCAACGTGAACCGCATGATGCGCATCATCCAGCGCATCGACCAGCAGGGCGACGAGGCGGTCGACGTGATCCAGCTGCAGCACGCGAGCGCGGCCGAGGTCGTGCGCATCGTCAACAACCTCTATGCGGGCAATGCGGCGGCCGAGGGCGCCGGCATGCCGAGCGTGAAGATCATCGCCGACGACCGCACCAACAGCGTGCTCGTGAGCGGCGAGACCTCGCAGCGCCTGCGCCTCAAGACGCTCGTCGCGCACCTCGACACGCCGCTCGAGTCGGGCGGCGACACGCAGGTCCGCTACCTGCGCTATGCCGACGCCGAGAAGATCGCGACCAAGCTGCGCGAGCAGATCCAGGGCATCGTCGCCGCGGCCGTGCCGACCGGCGGCGCCCCCGCCGGGGCCGCCGCGGCCGCCGCCGCCCCGACGATGACCAGCACCGGCGCGGGCGACAAGAGCGTGTCGATCTGGGCCGAGCCGCAGACCAACGCGCTCGTCGTCACGGCGCCGCCCAAGGTCATGCGCTCGATCAACGCGATCGTCGACCGTCTCGACATCCGCCGGGCGCAGGTGCTCGTCGAGGCAATACTGGTCGAGATGTCGCAGGACAAGGCGCGCGACCTCGGCGTGAACTGGGTGGTCGGCGAACGCGACTCCGAAGGCAACCTGCTGCCGGCGGCCGGCTTCATCAACCCGATCAACGGCACCGGCATCGGCGAGATCATCCAGGGCATCCTCAATCCCGAGTCGGTCGCGGCCGTGCCCTCCGGCTTCACGGCCGGGGTCGGCCAGATCAACGAGAACGGCACGAGCTGGGCCGCGCTGATCCGCGCGATCGACGGCATCGGCAACACCAACATCATCGCGACGCCGTCGATCGTCACGCTCGACAACGAGGAAGCGGAGGTCAAGGTCGCACAGGAAGTGCCGTTCATCACCGGCCAGTACACGAACCAGGGCATCACCGGCGGCAACAACAACACGGTCAATCCGTTCACGACGGTGCAGCGCGAGGAAGTCGGCAACATCCTCAAGATCACGCCGCAGATCAACGAGGGCAGCTCGGTGCTGCTCAAGATCGCGCAGGAATCCTCGAGCATCGCCGCGAGTTCGCAGCAGGTGAGCTCGACCGACCTGATCACCAACAAGCGCACGTTCACGACCAACGTCATGGTCGAGGACGGCGGCATCATCGTGCTCGGCGGCCTGATCTCCGACGAAGTGCGCGAGAGCCGGTCGCAGGTCCCGTTCCTGGGGTCGATCCCTCTACTCGGCGAGCTGTTCAAGACCCGCAGCGTCGACAAGGTCAAGTCGAACCTGATGGTCTTCATCCGCCCGCGCATCCTGCGCGACGGCATCGACGCGGCGATCGAGTCGAACGCCAAGTACAACTACCTGCGCGACCAGCAGCTCGGCACCAACAAGGGCAAGGTGCCGCTGATGCCGAACGAGCGCCAGCCGACGCTGCCGGCGCTCGAGCAGCTGGTGCCGCCGGAGCTGCTGAACCCGGCGCGCCAGGCTGCCCCGGAAGGCACGACGCCGGCCGGACGGGTGCAGTCGACGGGCCCGTCGCCCGGCACGCAGAACCCGGTCGAGCAAAGACCCGCCACCGCGCCGCCGACGACGCAGCCGCCGCCGCCGACCGCGCCGTTCGGCCAGCCCGCGACGCCGCCCCCCGCCGCGACCCCGGCGCCGCCGCCTGAGCCGCCGCCCGGAACGACGCCGTGAACACCTCGGCGACCGACGAAGCCATCCTGGCCGCCGCCGGCCGGGTGACCGACCCGCTGCGCCCGCTGCCGTTCGCGTTCGCGAAGCGCCACGGCGTGCTCGTGCGCGCGATCACCGACGAGGACGCCGACGTCGTCGTGCGCGAAGGCGCCACGCCGACGGCCCTGGCCGAGGTGCGCCGTCACCTGCGTCGGCGCCTGCGGCTCGAACGCGTGCCGGTCGAGCGCTTCGAGACGCTGCTGCGCGAAGCCTACGAAGCCGGCTCGGGCACGACCATGGACGCGATGGGCGGCCTCGAGGAAGAGACCGACCTCGCCGACCTCGCGCAGGACATCCCGGAACCCTCCGACCTGCTCGAGAGCGAGGACGAGGCGCCGGTCATCCGGCTGATCAACGCGCTGCTGACGCAGGCCGTGAAGGAGAACGCTTCCGACATCCACGTCGAGCCGTTCGAGAACCGCCTCGTGATCCGCTTCCGCGTCGACGGCGTGCTGCGCGAGGTGCTGCAGACCAAGCGTGCCGTCGCGCCGCTGATCGTCTCGCGCATCAAGGTCATGTCGCGGCTCGACATCGCCGAAAAACGACTGCCGCAGGACGGCCGCATCTCGCTGCGCATTGCCGGCCGCGCGGTCGACGTCCGCGTCTCGACCATCCCGGCCGGCCACGGCGAGCGTGTCGTGCTGCGTTTGCTCGACAAGCAGGCGGGCCGGCTCGACCTCAATTCGCTCGGGATGGATCCGGTCACGCAGAACCAGATCGACGAGCTGATCCACAAGCCGAACGGCATCCTGCTCGTGACCGGCCCGACCGGTTCCGGCAAGACCACGACGCTGTATGCGGCGCTCGACCGCATCAACGACCGCACGCGCAACATCATGACGGTCGAGGACCCGATCGAGTACTACATCGACGGCATCGGGCAGACGCAGGTCAACTCACGCGTCGAGATGACCTTCGCGCGGGGCCTCCGCGCGATCCTGCGCCAGGACCCGGACGTCGTGATGGTCGGCGAAATCCGCGACCTCGAGACCGCGCAGATCGCCGTGCAGTCCTCGCTGACCGGCCACCTCGTGCTCTCGACGCTGCACACGAACACCGCCGTCGGCGCGGTCACGCGCCTGCGCGACATGGGTATCGAGCCGTTCCTGCTCGCCTCCTCGCTGGTCGGCGTGCTCGCACAACGCCTCGTGCGCGTGCTGAACCCGGCCACGCGCGAGGCGTACACGGCCGGCGAGTACGAGCGACGCCTGCTCAACCTGCCGGACGACGCGCCCTCTCCGACGCTGTACCGGCCGAACCCGAAGGAACCGGGCGGTGGCTACAAGGGCCGCATGGGCATCTACGAACTCGTCCTCGTCGACGAGCACATGCGCACGATGATCCACGACGGCGCTTCCGAGCTTGAGCTGGAGCGCTACGCGCGCATGCGCACGCCCGGCATCCGCGACGATGGCCGTGCCAAGGTGCTCGCGGGCCTCACGACGATCGAGGAAGTCCTCAAGGTCACCCGCGAGGACTGACGGAACCTCACCATGCCGGCTTTTGAATACGTTGCCGTCGATGCGGGCGGACGCGAGCGCAAGGGCGTCCTCGAGGGCGACACCGCGCGTCACGTGCGCCAGCTGCTGCGCGACCAGGCGCTGCTGCCCGTGGCCATCAGCGAGGTGGTCGGCGAGCAGCGCGAGGCCGCCGCGGCCGGCACACGCCGCCGCTTCTCGTTCACGTTGCAGCGCGGCCTGAGCTCCGGCGACCTGTCGCTCGTCACGCGCCAGCTCGCGACGCTCGTGAAGTCCGCGCTGCCGCTCGAGGAGTCGCTGCTCGCGGTCTCGCAGCAGACCGACAAGCCCAAGGTGCGCAACATCATGCTCGGCGTGCGCTCGAAGGTCATGGAAGGCCACACGCTCGCCGACAGCATGGCCGAGTTCCCGAACAGCTTCCCCGAGCTGTACCGCGCGACCGTGGCCGCGAGCGAGCAGTCCGGCCACCTCGACGCGGTGCTCGAGCGGCTGGCGGACTACACCGAGAATCGCGAGGCGCTGCGCAGCCGCACGCTCGGCGCGCTGCTGTACCCGGTGCTGCTGTTCGCAGTCTGCGTCGCGATCATCTTCTTCCTGCTCGTGACCGTCGTGCCGAAGGTCGTCGAGGTGTTCCGCAACAGCGACGCCGAACTGCCGCTGCTGACGCAGGGGCTGATCGCGGGCAGTGACTTCATGCGCGCCTGGGGCTGGCTCGTGTTCCTCGGCATCGGCCTCGGCCTCTGGCTGTTCTCGCGCTGGCTGCGCTTCGAGGCCAACCGCCGGCGCTGGCACGACCTGCTGCTGCGCATGCCGCTGGTCGGCAAGATCGTGCGCGGCTCGAACACGGCGCGGTTCGCGCGCACTCTCTCCACGCTGACGGCCAGCACGGTGCCCGTGCTCGATGCGCTGCGGATCTCGGGCGAGGTGGTCACGAACCTGCCGATGAAGAACGCCGTTTCCGACGCGGCGGTTCGCGTGCGCGAGGGCGCGCCGATCGGCCGCTCGCTCGGCCAGAGCCGGTTGTTCCCGCCGATGATGATCCACCTGATCTCGAGCGGCGAGCAGAGCGGCGAGCTCGACACGATGCTCGAACGCGCGGCCCAGCACCAGGAGCGCGAACTCGATTCGGTGCTGCAGGCGCTGGTGGGCCTGCTCGGCCCCCTCATGATCCTGGTCATGGGCGGCCTGGTGCTGCTGATCGTGCTGGCGATGCTGCTGCCGATCTTCCAGCTCAACGAGCTCGTGCGCTGACCGGCGAGCCGGTAGCCGCCGGCTCGCCCTGTCCTGTCCCGTCCGCTAACGCACCGCGCAGTACGTCCTCGTGCAGCGGCTGCTGCACTTGAGCAGGTCAACCAGCGTGATCTTGCCGCTGCCGTCGTAATCGCGCGGATCGGTCGGCCCGCTGGCAGTGCGTCCGAGTGCGCGCAGGATCGCGGCGAGATCATACGCGTCGATGTCGCCGTCGGCATCGGCATCACAGCGCTGCGGCGTCGGTGGCGGCTCGCAGGCGTCGCCGACGCCGTCGTGGTCGGTGTCGGCCTGTCCCGGATTGGCGACGGCAGGACAGTTGTCGCAGGCAGTGCCCACGCCGTCGCCGTCGCCGTCGGCCTGGTCGGCATTGGCAGTGGCCGCACAGTTGTCGCAGACGTCACCGCGCCCATCACCGTCGGCGTCGGCCTGGTCCGCGTTCGCGGTCGTCGGGCAGTTGTCGCAGGCATCGCCGCGGCCGTCGCCGTCCGTGTCCGCCTGGTCGGCGTTCGCCGTCGCCGGGCAATTGTCGTCCGCATCCGGCACGCCGTCGCCATCACCGTCGGGCGCGCCGCCGGTCACGAGGTGGCCGTCCCGGAACTCGAAAAAGTAATCGACGTCGTCGGCGTTGCTCAGCTCGACGGAGACGTCCTGCGCGTCGCTGACCGTGACCGCATCGGCCGCCACACCGGTCTCGAGCGCAAACCCGGCAAGCCCGGGAATGACCGTGCCCGGCTGGTTGTACGGCGTGCTGCTCTCGTCGCCGTAGCGGAATCGCAGGGCCCAGTCGCCGCCGTCACCGGTCGAATAGATCACGAGCTGGGTCAGGATCGAAGTGTCGACCCCGTCCGACGGGAACGCGTCGGCCTGCACCCACGTTGCGGCAAACGCGGGGCGTGCCTCGGCGACCGCATACGGGGCCGTGGGGTCCGCACTGGCTCGAAAATACGCCGCACCGCCGTCGTTGAACGGTGACGGCGCGAAGTCGCCCGCGGTGCGGTTCGGAATCGACAGGTCCTGGTAGAACGGCGCCAGGAAAGGACGCGTCACGGTGCCGGATTCGCTGACGATCTGGCGCAGCGCGGCGAGGTCCGTGCCCAGCGTGAAGGTCGAGGTGGGCGCGGCCGAGCCGAACGTCACGAAGCCGCGCCGGTTGATGAAGACCTGGTCGTACAGCGTGTCGCCGATCCGCAGCTGGAAGCCGAGTTCGATGGCGCCGGTCGTGTCGCCGGTGAAGCTGATCCCGCAGGACGCGGGCGCTGCATCGCCCTCGCCGCAGTGCGTGCTGTCGGGCACCCAGATGTCGCCCGTGGGCGAGATCTGGCCGGGCTGCTGGCCCGCGAAATCGATGACGATGCGCCGTGCGTGGCTCGCATCGGTCCAGGCGCACGCGGCGACGAGCAGCAGGCTCAGGGCGAATCCACGACGACGCGGTCGAGCCGCCAGGCGCACATCCATGTTGCCTCCCAACCAGCGGTATTTGGAATACGATTGGTTGCGAGTGACTATCATTCCGGGCCGACGCAAGTCAAGCCATGACTGACAAAGCCACCTCGCACCGCTACGCCGCATTCATCAGCTACAGCCACAAGGACCGTGGACCGGCACGGTGGCTGCACCGCGCGATCGAGACCTACCGCATCCCGCGGCAGGTGCTCGACGATGCCGACGAAGCACCGGACGCGAGCGCCACACGGCGCAGGCGCCTTACGCCGGTGTTCCTCGACCGCGAGGAGCTGCCGACCTCGGTCGACCTCGCGCAGTCCGTGCGCGACGCACTGGAGCGGTCGGACTTCCTGATCGTGATCTGTTCGCCGAACGCCGCGGCTTCGCACTGGGTCGACGAGGAAGTGCGGCTGTTCAAGGCGATGGGTCGCGCCGACCGCATCCTCTGCCTCGTGACCGAGGGCGAACCGGCGGCTGAACGCAAAGGCCTGTCGCCCTTGCTCGAATGCCTGCCACCCGCACTGCGGTTCGAGGTGGAGGACGGACGCGTCACCGACCGTCCGGCGGCGGAACCGCTCGCCGCCGACATCCGTCGCGGGCAGGACTCGCGTGTCGACGCCAGCCTGAAGATCATCGCCGCGCTGCTCGACGTGCCGCTCGATCGCCTGCGGCAGCGCGACGTCGCCCGACGCCACCGGCGCCTCGCGTGGATGGGCCTCGCGTCGACGGTCGGTTGTTTCGTGCTCGCGGGTCTCGCGATCGCCGCCTGGGTCGCCCGCAACGAAGCCGAGCGGCAGCGCGTGATCGCCGAACAGAAATCGATGACGGCGCAACGGACCGCCGACTTCGTCGTCTCGCTGTTCCGCGTGTCGGACCCCAGCGAGGCGCGGGGCAACACGATCACGGCGCGCGAAATTCTCGAGCGCGGTGCGCGCCAGATCGACGAAGCGCTGCGCAGCGAGCCCAACGTCCGCGCCGACCTTTCGACCACGCTCGGCGAGGTCTACACGGGGCTCGGGCTGTACGGCCCCGCGTACGAACTGCTGTCGAAAGCGCGCGCGGTGCCGGGGCAGGCCACCGCCGCACGCATCCGACAGACGGTGTCGATGGCCGAACTCGAGTTCCAGCGCGGCAACGACGCGCGGGCGGACGAACTGCTGACGTTGGCCGCGGCGCTGCAACGGAGCCGGCCCGGCACCGTGGACCCGGCGCTGCATGCGCGGCTGCTGCTGGACCGCGGTGACGTCGCCGCCGTGCGCGAACGCGATCGCGACGCGCAACGCCTCTATGACGAGGCGCTGCGCCTGGCCGAAAGGCACGGCCTCCGCGAAAGCGCCACCCGCGCACTCGAGGGCCTCGGGATGTCGTCGTTCTACGCAGGTGACATGGAGGCCGCGCAACACTGGTACGACCGCGCCCTCGCCGCACGCGTGGAAACCTTCGGCGAGACGCATCCCAAAGTCTCCGAGACCCTCACGGCGATGGGTTCGATCGCGTACATGCGTGGTGAAAGTGCACAGGCCGAGGAGTACTGGTTGCGTTCGCTGGCGGTCGACCGCCGCGTGCTCGACCCCCAGCACCCCGACCTCGCGGCGACGATGGTCAACCTCGGACGGTTGCGCGTCGAACGTCGCGAGTTCGCACAGGCAATCGAAGTGCTCGAGCAGGCCGTCGACATGATGGTTCCACAGCACAGCAAGACACACGACAGCCTGGTCTTCGGCTATACCAATCTCGCGCTCGCGCGCATGGGGATCGACGACTATGCCGGTGCCGAGCCGTTGCTGCGCAAGGCGTTGCAAGCCGCGGTGCAGACGCGCCACCGGCTCGAAGGGCCGATCCTGACCGACCTCGCCGACCTCCACTGCCGCGTCGGTCGAACGCGGGAAGGCCTCGCGCACCTGGCCGCGGCACAACCGCTGGTCGCGCAACGCTACGCCGACGAGCCGTGGCGACAGGCACACCTGCAGAACGTCAAGGCCGCTTGCTATGCCCGCGATGGACGGCTGCAGGAGGCGGTGAAACTGGTCGCGAGCAGTACACCGGTCGTGCTGGAAAAGTGGCCGGCCGCGACGTTCTACGGCCATGACACGCTGGCACGTGCCGCGTCGGTCTACCAGTCGCTCGGTGACCAGCGCAAGGCTGCGGAGTATCGCCGCATGGCCGCACGCACCGAGTGAACGGTTGCGCGGGCGAGGGCGTCGAGATCAGGTCACTCGTTCGCCGCGAGACGCTTCCGCAACTTTTCGAGCACGCCCTCTTCCCAGCCGAAATCCTCGGCCTCGGGCGGCGCCTCGGGCAGGGCTTCGACGTGGCGGGCCACACGGCGCAGCACCGCGGCTTCCCAGTTGTCCGTCTCGAGGCCTGGCTTGTTTTCGTCCGACTGCGTCATTCGGCCACTCCGTGACGACCGACCATCGCCCACGGGGTCGAACGTTACGCCGCCCTTGCGCAGGCAAGTGTGAGTGCAATCACGAATGGACGGCAGCGGGGGCCGCTAGTCGTCGTCGCCCTCGTCCGACACGCCGCCGCGACCCTTCACGAACCTGAGCAGGTCGCGGCGTTCGCGCTTGTCGGGACGCCCCTGCGAGACGGGCCCGGACAGCCGATTGAGCTCGCGGACGTGCGCCCGCGCAGCCTCGCTTTCGGGCGTCTCGCGGTAATGCCGGCGTGCCTCGTCGGCCGGGCCGCGGCGCTGCGGGATTCCGAGCACATCGACCTCGAAGCGTTCCTGGCCGCGCGTGATCGAGAGCCGGTCGCCGGGCTTGACCGGGCGCGACGCCTTGACGCGATCCCCGTTGACCTGGACGTGACCGCCCTCGACGGCCGTCTGGGCCACGCCGCGCGTCTTGAAAAAACGTGCGCACCAGAGCCACTTGTCGATGCGCAGCCCTGGCGCCCCGGCCGTCGCCGGCGTGGCGTCGCTGTCGTCGTCGTCGTCGCTGCCGGCCCCGTGACGGGGCCCGTTGCCGTGTCGGTTTCGTGTCACGGCGCCATTATATTGGCCCGCCGCCTATAATCGTCGCCCCGCTTGCGCAGGCCCCTTCCGCCATGGATCGACGTTTCCTCGACCGCCTCGCCGCCCAGACCGAAGAACTGCGCCAGAACGGCCTGTTCAAGCCCGAGCGCGTGCTCAGCTCCCCGCAGCAGCCTGTGGTCAAGCTCGCCGACGGCCGCGAGCTGATCAACCTGTGCGCGAACAACTACCTCGCGCTCGCCAACCACCCCGCGATGCGCGAAGCCGCGCATGCGGCCATCGACCGCCATGGCTACGGCATGGCCTCGGTGCGGTTCATCTGCGGCACGCAGGACGTGCACAAGGAGCTCGAGTCGCGTCTCAGCGCGTTCCTCGGCATGGACGACACCATCCTCTACTCGTCGTGCTTCGACGCGAACGGCGGGCTGTTCGAGACGTTGCTCGACGAACAGGACGCGGTCATCAGCGACTCGCTCAACCACGCGAGCATCATCGACGGCATCCGGCTGTGCAAGGCGCAGCGGCTGCGCTATGCGAACGACGACCTCGACGAGCTCGAGACGCGGCTCAGGGAAGCGTCGAACGCGCGCGTGAAGCTGATCGCCACCGACGGCGTGTTCTCGATGGACGGCGTGATCGCGCGGCTGCGGCAGATCTGCGACCTCGCCGACAGGTACGGGGCGCTCGTGATGGTCGATGACTCGCACGCGACCGGCTTCGTCGGTCGCGGCGGTCGCGGCACGCCCGAGCATCGCGACGTCATGGGTCGCATCGACATCCTGACCGGCACGCTCGGCAAGGCGCTCGGCGGCGCCGCGGGCGGCTACACGGCGGCCCGCAAGGAAATCGTCGCGTGGCTGCGGCAGCGTTCGCGCCCATACCTGTTCTCCAACAGCATCCCGCCCGTGATCGCCGCGACCACGCTGCGCGTGCTCGACCTGGTCGAATCCAGCGACGACCTGCGCGCGCGGCTGCACGAAAACACCGCGTACTTCCGGCAGCGCATGGGCGAGGCCGGTTTCACGATCGTGCCGGGCGAACACGCGATCGCACCGGTCATGCTCGGCGATGCGGCGCTCGCCGCGAAGTTCGCCGACAAGCTGCTCGAGCGCGGCGTCTACGTGATCGGCTTCTCCTACCCGGTGGTGCCGATGGGCAAGGCGCGCATCCGCACGCAGATGAGCGCCGGCCACGACCGCGCCCAGCTCGACCGCGCGATCGAAGCGTTCACGGCCGTCGGACGCGAACTCGGCGTCCTCTCCTGAGCGCGCTTCTTCGTCCTGACCACCAACCCCTAGCCACTAACCACTTCCCCATGAAAGCACTGGTCAAGTCGCAACGCGCCCCGGGCATCTGGATGGAAAGCGTGCCGGAGCCGAAAGTCGGCCCCAACGACGTCAAGATCCGGATCCGCAAGACCGCGATCTGCGGCACCGACATCCACATCTACAACTGGGACCAGTGGGCGCAGAAGACCATTCCGGTGCCCATGCACGTGGGCCACGAGTACGTCGGGGAGATCGTCGAGGTCGGCAGCGAGGTCCAGGGCTTCGAGGTCGGCGACCGCGTCTCGGGCGAAGGCCACATCACCTGCGGCTACTGCCGCAACTGCCGTGCGGGACGCCGGCACCTGTGCCGCAACACGGTCGGCGTGGGCGTCAACCGGCCCGGCTGTTTTGCGGAGTTCCTGGTCATCCCGGCGTTCAACGCGTTCAAGCTGCCGGACTCGATCACGGACGACGTCGCCTCGATCCTCGACCCGTTCGGCAACGCGACGCACACGGCGCTGTCGTTCAGCCTCGTCGGCGAAGACGTGCTGATCACCGGTGCGGGCCCGATCGGCATCATGGCCGTGGCCATCGCACGCCACGTCGGCGCCCGCCACATCGTCATCACCGACGTCAACGACTATCGGCTCGACCTGGCCCGGCGCATGGGCGCTTCGCGCGCCATCAACGTCGCGCACGAATCGCTCGACGAGGCGATGAAGGACCTCGGGATGGTCGAGGGCTTCGACGTCGGCCTCGAGATGTCGGGCAACCCGAGCGCGTTCCGCGACCTGCTGCGCACGATGCACCACGGCGGCAACGTCGCGCTGCTCGGCATCCCGCCGGACAACACCGCGATCGACTGGAACCAGGTGATCTTCAAGGGGCTCGTGCTCAAGGGCATCTACGGCCGCGAGATGTTCGAAACCTGGTACAAGATGGCGGCGATGCTGCAGAGCGGACTCGACGTCTCGCCGATCATCACGCATCGCCTGCCCGTCGCGGAGTTCCGCGAAGGCTTCGAGATCATGCGCAGCGGCCAGTCCGGCAAGGTGATCCTGGACTGGGCGGCCTGAGGAAGCGGAAGAGTCAAGAGTACAGAGTCTAGAGTCTAGTCGGAGGCGCACTGCGCACGGCCGCCGCCGGCGGCCTCTGTTTCCGACTAGACTCTGAACTCTAGACTCTAGACTCTTGCTTGCATTCATACGTCACACGGAGGTTTCACCCCATGCCCGTACGCAAAGCCGAAGCCGAATGGACCGGGAGTCTGCGTGAGGGCCGCGGCGAACTCGCGCTCGAGAGCGGCGCCTTCCGCGGTCCATACACGTTCAAGTCGCGGTTCGAGGACGGCAAGGAAACCAACCCCGAGGAGCTGATCGCCGCGGCGCACGCCGGCTGCTACACGATGGCGCTGACCGCGCTGCTCGCGCGCCAGCAGCTCGCGCCGACGAAGATTCACACGACTGCCTCGGTGCACATCGAGCAGTCGGCCAGCGGCTTTGCCATCCCGCGCATCGACCTGCGCACACGGGCGAGCATCCCGGGGATCGACGCGGAGAAGTTTGCGGCGCTCGCGGCCGATGCCAAGCAGAACTGCCCGGTGTCGAAGGCACTTTCGAGCGTGCAGATCACGCTGGACGCCGCGCTCGAATAACGCAATACGCGGCAGCGCCGCCAGGACGCGCCGGGCCCGTCGCAGGACGCTGCGACGAGCGGTCAGGACCCACCGGCGTGGCTCGTAAAGCTGCCGGGCCCCTGCACCTGGTAGTCAGGCAGCGCGTGCCCCGTGCGTGCGACGTACATCGTCATCACGCTCGAGCCGTCCGCGTGGATCTCGCGCTGCCAGTACGTGTCCGTGTTTTCGAGCCCGGGCAGGTTGCCGATGCTGCCGAGGAACGACTCCATGGCGTCGTCGCTGCGGTGGAGCACGGCGATGCGGCACAGCGAAACCCGGCACTGGGCGTCGAGGAGCTGGTTGCCTGCGAGCTCCGGCACCCCGCCAAAGGCCTGCGTCAGGCCTTGCGCAAACGCGTTCGAGGCAGACACGTCGACCTGCTCCGCCGCGAGCGCCTGCTCGAACACGCCCGCCTCGTACCGTCGTCGCTCGGCATCGGCCGCCGCTTCGGCCAGTGGCGACAGCACTCGTTCATCCGGAACGGCGAAAGCGCGTGGCTCCACGGGCTCACTGCTCGCCGGCCGTTGCGTGCGCTGGACGGGTCGCTCGACAGGCCCCTCGCGCTGCTGCGATTGCCGCGTCGCGACCCGGTCTTCCACGGCGGCGAGCCGTCGTTGCAGTGCCGACACCTGGCTCGCGTCAGTGTCCGCGTCGCGGTCGATCACAAGGGTCGCGACGCCTGCGCCACCGATCGCGCACAGGACCGCAAGGAAGATGCTTTGACGATTCATGGTGCGTGCGCTGGCGGGTGCGACATGGCGCCGAAGTCCCATGGAGCCGTGACGCTCCATGGGACGGCGGATCCGCCGGCTGTCAGTTCAGCCAGAGGATTCCGTTCACACCGCTCTGCTGGTTGGCGCCCGCACCGCTGGCCTTCGGTATCGAGCACTGCACGCTGTTGAAGTAGTCAGTCGTCGCGTTGAACTGGAAATAGCTGCTGCCGACGGCGTTGGTGCTCTGCGTACTCGTCGCGCCGCTCAGGTAGTTGAAGCTGCGGCGATGGAACGTGCAACCCAGCGTCCCGGCGTCCCGCTTGATCCAGGTGACATAGACGGTCGTCGCCCGGTTGTACTCGAGCGGGACCGGGCAGTTGATGACCGCCGGGGTGCTGGTGTTCTTGTTGTAGACGGCCCCGTTGCTCTGATGATTCAGCTTGCCGGCATTGGTCCCCACGCCTGCGCAGGCGGTGCCAACCACGCCGGTGTAGTACCCCGGGGCCGCGCTGACGGGGGTAGCAAAGCTCGCGATCCCGATTGTCGCGGTCGCCACCAGGATCGACATCGTCGGGAATCTGTACCTTTCCATGGCAACATCTCCCTCTTCGTCTTGCTGGCTGTCGAACAGTCGCCGCATCGCGTGACGCGGTCACCGACACTACAGCAGGCCAGCCGGCGACCTGTCAGCCGGTGCCCGCGGACCCGTTGACCGCCACGTCCTGCGCGACGGGCCAGCGCGGCGCGTCTATTTGCGTTATGTCAAGTGTGATATCGGCCCGATTGAGCTTTCGATGACCGCACGCATACACATGGGCGAGTTCGATTGACGCCTCAAAGGATCGGTGAACGAAGCGCTCGTTGAATCGTGCTGCGCGTTCCCGGAAAGCTACGGTGTGCGTCGTCGTCGTACTACAAGCCCCCTTCGCTTGTCGCTTCCGGGGTCCGGCGCAAGAAACAGTCCACGGCAGGGCTCCCGGGCACCTGCCGCGCCGCAACGCAGCGCACCGATCGACTAAAATGGCGGTTTGACCACCGTCCCACTTCCATCCGGGGTGCTCCATGCCTCTCGTCTCGATGCGCCAGTTGCTCGACCACGCCGCCGAACACGGCTACGGACTGCCTGCCTTCAACGTGAACAACCTCGAACAGGTGCGGGCCATCATGGAGGCCGCCGACGAAACCGGCAGCCCGGTCATCATGCAGGGCTCGGCGGGTGCGCGTAAGTACGCCGGCGAGGCGTTCCTGCGTCACCTGATCCTCGCGGCGATCGAGGCCTACCCGCACATCCCCGTCGTCATGCACCAGGACCACGGCCAGTCGCCGGGGGTCTGCATGGGCGCGATCCGCTCGGGTTTCTCGAGCGTGATGATGGACGGCTCGCTGCTCGAAGACGGCAAGACGCCCTCCTCGTACGACTACAACGTCGACACCTCGCGCAAGGTCGTCGACTTCGCGCACTCGATCGGCGTGACCGTCGAGGCCGAACTCGGCGTGCTCGGTTCGCTCGAAACCATGAAGGGCGACAAGGAAGACGGTCACGGCGCCGAGGGCACGATGACCCGAGAACAGCTGCTCACCGACCCGGACCAGGCCGCGGACTTCGTCAAGCGCACGCAGTGCGACGCGCTCGCGATTGCGATCGGCACCTCGCACGGCGCCTACAAGTTCACGCGCAAGCCCACGGGGGACATCCTCGCGATCGGCCGCATCAAGGAAATCCACGCGCGGATCCCGAACACGCACCTCGTCATGCACGGCTCCTCGAGCGTGCCGCAGGAGTGGCTCGAGATCATCCGCAAGCACGGCGGCACGATGAAGGAAACCTACGGCGTGCCGGTCGAGGAAATCGTCGAGGGGATCAAGCACGGCGTGCGCAAGGTCAACATCGACACCGACATCCGGCTCGCGATGACGGGTGCAATCCGCAAGCACATGGCCGAGAAGTCGGCCGAGTTCGACCCGCGCAAGTACCTCGCCGACGCGCAGGCCGCCGCGAAGTCGATCTGCAAGGCACGCTACGAGGCCTTCGGCTGCGCCGGCCAGGCCGCGAAGATCAAGCCGCTGCCGCTCGAGAAGATGGCCGAGCGCTACCGCAAGGGCGAGCTCAACCAGATCGTCACCTGATGACGACCGGCGTGCCCGACCTGTTCTCGCCGCTGGCCTTCGCGTGCGGCGCGGTCATGAAGAACCGCTTCATGCTCGCACCGCTCACCAACACGCAGAGCCACGCCGACGGCCGCCTGTCCGACGAGGAACTGCACTGGCTCGCGCTGCGGGCGCAGGGCGGGTTCGCGATCACCACCACCTGCGCGTCGCACGTGCAGGCGGTGGGACAGGGCTTTCCGGGCCAACTCGGCATCTGGTCGGACGCGCACGTCGAGGGACTCGCGCGCCTGGCGTCGGCGCTGAAGGCGCAGCAGAGCCTCGCGATCGTGCAGTTGCACCACGCAGGTCCGCGCGCGCCGGCGGCGCTGATCGGACAGCCGCCCGTCGCGCCCTCGGACGACCCGGCTACCGGTGCGCGTGCGTTGACGCTCGAGGAGGTGCACGCCCTGCGCGACGACTTCATCGCCGCCGCGGTGCGGGCCGAACGCGCGGGCTTCGACGGCGTCGAGCTGCACGGCGCGCACGGCTACGTGCTGTGCGCCTTCCTGAGCGCCGAGACGAACCGACGCACCGACGACTACGGCGGCACGTTCCACAAGCGCACGCGGCTGGTGTTCGAGGTCATCGAGGGCATCCGTCGCCAGTGCCGGCCCGGCTTTACGCTGGGCATCCGGATCTCGCCGGAACGTTTCGGTATCCCGCTCGCCGAATCGCGTGAGCTGTTCCGGCGGCTCG
>DATMIB010000080.1:0-1838 GCA_035554635.1 Steroidobacteraceae bacterium
GTTGCGCACCTCGTGCCGTTCATCGAGCAGGCCGGGGACGGCGTGAGCCAGTCGAACGGTCGGATCGTGCTCGCGACCGTCAAGGGCGACGTGCACGACATCGGCAAGAACATCGTGGGCGTCGTGCTCCAGTGCAACAACTTCGAGGTGATCGACCTCGGCGTGATGGTGCCGACGGACAAGATCCTCGAGGCCGCGCGTCGCGAGGGCGCCGACATGATCGGCCTGTCGGGCCTGATCACGCCCTCGCTCGACGAGATGGTGCACGTCGCACGCGAGATGAAGCGACAGGGCTTCGCCGTCCCCCTGTTGATCGGCGGCGCGACGACCTCGCCCGCGCACACCTCGGTCAGGATCGACCCCGAATACGACGGCGCGGTCGTCTACGTGAAGGACGCCTCGCGCGCCGTCGGCGTCTGCCAGTCGCTCGCGACGACGGAGGCACGCACCGACTACGTCGTGCGGCTCAAGGACGAACATGCGCAGCGGCGCGAACAGCACAAGGGCCGCAAGGCGAAGGGCCCGGCTTTCACGCTCGCGCAGGCGCGGGCCAACCGTTTCCGGCCCGACTGGCCGAGCTATCGCGCACCGGTGCCGAGAACCACGGGCGTGCAGGTCTACGAGGACATCCCGCTCGAGGACCTGGTCCGGTACATCGACTGGATGCCGTTCTTCAACGCGTGGGAGTTCGCGGGCAAGTTCCCCGACCTGCTGACAGATCCCGTGGTGGGCGACGCCGCCAGCAACCTCTACGCCGACGCACGCCACGTGCTCAAGCAGCTGCTCGCCGAGCGCTGGCTGCGGGCCCGCGCCGTGATCGGCATCTTCCCGGCCAATGCCGTCGACGACGACATCGAGGTGTACGCCGACGAGACACGCGGGCGCGTCGCACACCGGCTGCACACGCTGCGTCAGCAGAAGCCCAAGCCCACGGGCCAGCCGCACTACGCGCTGGCGGACTTCGTCGCGCCGAAGACGAGCGGCGTGCGCGACTGGGTCGGCGCGTTCGCGGTGACCGCGGGCATCGGCCTCGACGAAAAGGTGCGCGAGTACGAGGCGCGCCACGACGACTACGGCGCGATCATGCTGAAGGCGCTGGCCGACCGCCTGGCCGAGGCGCTCGCCGAACGCATGCACGAGCGTGTGCGACGCGAGCTCTGGGGTTACGCGCCGGAGGAACGCCACACCAACGACCAGCTGATCCGCGAGGACTACCGCGGCATCCGCCCGGCGCCGGGGTATCCGGCCTGCCCCGACCACACCGAGAAGGGCACTCTGTGGCGGCTGCTCGATGTCGAGGCCAGGACGGGCATCCGACTCACCGAGAGCTACGCGATGCACCCGACCGCAGCCGTGAGCGGCTGGTATTTCTCGCACCCGGAGGCGAAATACTTCCAGGTCGGCAAGATCGACGCCGACCAGGTCCACGACTACGCACTGCGCAAGGGCTGGACGCGCGCCGAGGCCGAGCGCTGGCTCGCGCCGATCCTCGGTTACGACGTGACCGCCAGCGCGGCGTGAGGTGCGGACGGCGGTCGCTGCGCGCCGCGAGCGCCTCAGTGCACGACGAAACGCACGCGGTCGACGGCGCGGCCGTGCGCGTCCTCGAGCACCAGCAGGTGTGGGCCGCTGCGCGGCGGCCACAGCAGCGTCCGTGACGCCTCGCCGAGGTCGACGCCGTCGAGCCTGAACCGCATGCCCGGAGTGGCGCCGCGCGCCGCGATCGGCACGCGTTGCGCGCGCAACGGAATGTCGGGGTCGAGCGCGATCGTGCTGGCCTGGGCCGGACTGTCGATTCGCGCAATGTCCTCGGCCGGCGCGACGGCGGCGACCTGCGA
>DATMIB010000081.1:0-16168 GCA_035554635.1 Steroidobacteraceae bacterium
GTGCGAACGTGCCTCGATCAGCGCGCCGACCAGCAGCAGGTCGACGCGACGCTCGGCTTCCGTGCGTCGCAAGGCCTTGCGCAGGCCCTCGGCGTAACGCGAAGGGCTCAGGCGACGAAACGGCACGGCGAGTGCCACGAGCTGCTGCTGCACGAGTTCGAAGTGACGCAGTTCCTCGCGCGCGAGACGCGACATGCGGTCGGCGAGCTCCACGTCCTCGGGGTACGCGAACATCAATGCGAGCGCGGTCGAAGCCGCCTTCTTTTCGCAATTGGCGTGGTCGAGCAGCAACTCCTGCCATCGCTCGACGGCGAGCTCGTACCAGCGCGGGTCGGTGGAGGATTGGAGGATATCGTGGGTCATTGTTGATCTGCCCTCACCCTGCCGCCCTCAGCCCGCCGCCCTCACCCGCGCTCCGCGCGACCTCTCCCGCTCACGGGAGAGGTGAAGATCCCTCACCCGGCGCTGCGCACCGACCGCTCCCGCGCACGGGAGAGGTGAAGGAGCTGGTCGATCGTCGCAACGACAGCGGCGGCCGACGGCAGGCGGTCCTCGCGTCTTTTCGCGAGCAGTCCGTCGAGCAGCCCCTGCAACGGCGCGAGATCGCCCGGCAGCCGTGGGATCGGCGCGTTGGCGTGCTTGTAGATCACCGCGAGCGGCGACTCGGCATGGTAGGGCTTCTCGCCCGTCAGCATCTCGTAGAGCACGATGCCGATCGAGTAGACGTCGCTGCGCTCGTCGAGCGGCGAGCCGTGACCCTGTTCCGGGCTCATGTAATGCGGCGTGCCGAAGATCGTGCCCGCGCCGGTGATGTCGCTTTCGAGACGCAGCTGGCGCGCGAGGCCGAAGTCGATGAACGCGACCGAGCCGTCCTGGCGCAGCAGCAGGTTGCCGGGCTTGACGTCGCGATGCAGCACGCCCACGTCGTGCAGCGCGCCGAGCGCCGCCGCCATCTGGCGCACGTACGTGAGTGCAGTGACCGCATCGAGCCGGTCGCGCATTCGCGCACGCAGGTCGCCGCCCGGGAAGAACTCCATCGACAGGTACAGGTGGTCGTCGGCCACGCCGATGTCGTAGATGCGCGCGATGTTGGGGTGGCGCAGGTGCGCGACGAGCTCGTACTCGCGCAGGAAGCGGTCGAAGGTCGTGCTGCCTTCGACCACGTCGGGCACCTGGCGGAAGATCTTGAGCACGCGCGGTTCGTTGGTGCGCGTGTCGGTCGCGAGGAACACGCTCGACGAGCCGCCCACCGCAATCCTGCGGACGCAGCGGTAGCCGCGGATGCGCACGGAGCCGAAACGGTCCGGTGGCACCTGCTCGAGCGCGGCACGACACGTCCCTGCCAGCACGTTGTGCCGCCGCGCGACCGCATCGCGCAGCACGCAGCAGAGCTCACCGTGCTCGAACTCGTTGCGTGGCACGACGGCCAGTGCGCCGAGCGCACGCGCGCGATCGCCCAGCCCCGACTCCTGGGGCGGCAGCAGGTAGACGACCGGTGGAAACGCGGGGCGCATCGCCAGCTCCTCGAGCCATTCGAGGCCGCGCCCGCCCTGCACCTCGTGGTCGAGCAGCACGACGTCGTAGGCGGCGCCCGTGAACCCCGCGGGCAGGCGGCCGCGCGTCGCCGGCTCGTATTCGGCCGGCAGCGCATCGCGCCACTCGAGCGTGACGTGATGCGCGAGCAGCTGCCGGTAATCCGGCCGGTCGCTCACGATCAGGGCGCGCAGGTTCATTCTTCGTCGTCGTCCGGTTCCGATACCAGGCCAAGCACGAGATCGCCGACGTTGGTCAGCGTGGCCCCGGTGTGCAACAGGTCCCCCGAGGCCTCGAGCAAGCTACCCGAATCTGCGCCGGCGAGCGATACGTGTGGGTCGAAGCCGGCATCGCGCCCACGCAGGCAGGTGTCTGCGTCCACGAGGGCCCCGGCATCGTCGCTCGCGCCGTCGATGCCGTCGGTGCCGGCGGCGAGCATCGACACCCGTCGTGCACCACGCGCCTCGAGTTCGATCGCGGCCGCGAGCGCGAGGTGCTGGTTGCGACCGCCACGACCCGGGTTCGCGGGCATCGCGACGGTCGTCTCGCCTCCGGCCACGAGCACGGCTCGCGGCGGCAGCCGGGACAGCTTCGTGGCGATGCGCACGCCTTGCCCGACCGCGGCGCCGTCGAGCCTTGCACGCTCGATTCGCGGCACGTGACCGAGCGCCCGGGCCCGCGTTGCCGCTGCCGCACATGCCGTGCGCAGCGTCGCAACCATGCGCACCGGCACGCGTCGCGTGCTGCTTGGCGGTGCCTCGCTCGCGACGACTCCGACGCGTTGCCACAGTGCCCGGAGCTCCGGCGGCAGGCCCGGCGGCGGTGTCTCGCCTTGCAGGAGGGGCGATGCGTGCAGCAGGCCGGAGCCGAGCACGCGCGGATCGTCGCGTGGCACGTCGGAAATCATCAGCGCCACCGTCCTGCGTGCGCCCGTCAGCGACGCCAGCCCACCGTCCTTCAGACGCGACAGACGACGGCGCACGGCGTTGACCGTCGCGATCGGCGCCCCCGACGTGAGCGCCCAGCGATTGACGAGCGCGAGGTCGTCGAGGGTGACGCCGTCGCGTGGCCACTCGAGCAGTGCCGACGCGCCACCTGACACGAGGAACAGCACGCGGGCGTCGGCGGGCAGCGTCTGCACGAAATGGGCGACGGCCTCGCCCGCGGCGAGGCTGCGTGCATCGGGCATTGGGTGCGCTGCGACCAGCACGTCGAGCCCGTGCGACGACGGCTCGAACCCGGCCGGCACGTGCCCCGGCGGGACGACGATGCGGCCACCGCGCAGTCGCGGACCCATGGCCTCGACCGCGCCGAAGGCCATCGCCGCCGCGGCCTTGCCGACGGCGACGACGTGCCAGTCGCCGGCGAGCGGTTTCGTCGTGAGGCTCGCGTGCACGCAGCGACGCGCGTCGACGGCCGCGAGCGCGGCGCGAAAGCAATCGAGCAGTACGGCGCGTGCGGTCATGTCGCTCCCCCTCTCCCGCATCAGCGGAAGAAGGTCGGGGTGAGGATGACGGATCTTAAGCCTTCGTTCCGAAGCCTCATCCCCGGCGCCCTCACCCGCACGTCGCGCGACCTCTCCCGCGAGCGGGAGAGGTGAAGACGGGAGCCTTCACCCGCACGTCGTGCGACCTCTCCCGCGAGCGGGAGAGGTGGGGAGTCAGACGACGGCTTTGAGGATGCCGCCGCCGAGTGCGGTGTTGCGCGTCTGCTTGGCCTGGTTCGAGCGTTCCGACACCAGCTTCGCGAGGTACTCGGGCGTGATGTCGCCCGTGACGTACTCGCCCGAGAAGCAGGACGTGTCGAACTCGCGCACGCCGGAATCGTGGTGACGGCAGGCCTTCACGAGGTCCTCGAGGTCCTGGTAGATCAGCCAGTCGGCGCCGATTTCCTGCGCGACCTCGTCCTCGGTGCGGTTCGAGGCCACGAGTTCGGAGGCGACCGGCATGTCGATGCCGTAGACGTTCGGGTAGCGCACCGGCGGCGCCGCGGACGCGAAGTAGACCTTGTTCGCGCCGGCCTCGCGCGCGACCTCGATGATCTGCGCCGAGGTCGTGCCGCGCACGATCGAATCGTCGACCAGCAGCACGTTCTTGCCGCGGAACTCGAGGTCGATCGCATTCAACTTGCTGCGCACCGACTTCTTGCGCTGCGCCTGCTCCGGCATGATGAACGTGCGGCCGATGTAGCGGTTCTTGATGAACCCCTCGCGGTACTTCACGCCGAGGATCTGCGCGAGCTGCATCGCGCTCGTGCGGCTCGTGTCCGGGATCGGGATCACGACGTCGATGTCGTGGTTCGGGCGCGTGCGCCGGATCTTCTCCGCCAGCAGCTCGCCCATGCGCATGCGCGCCTTGTAGACGGAGATGTTGTCGATGATCGAGTCGGGCCGCGCGAAGTAGACGTACTCGAAGATGCACGGCGTGTGGTGCACGGCTTCGGCGACCTGTTGCGTGTGCATGCGCCCCTGCTGGTCGATGTACACGGCCTCGCCCGGGCCGACGTCGCGCAGCATCTTGAAGCCGGCCTGGTCGAGCGCGACGCTCTCCGAGGCGAGCATGTATTCGGTGCCCTTCGAGGTCTCGCGCGTGCCGATCACGAGCGGGCGGATGCCGTGCGGGTCGCGGAAGCCGATGATGCCGTGGCCGAGCACCAGCGCGATCACCGCGTACCCGCCGACGATGCGCCGGTAGGTCGCACTGACCGCCGCGAAGATGTCCGCGGCCGAGGCGCGCGGCGTGCCGAAGCGCTGCAGCTCGCTCGCGAGCACGTTGAGCAGCACTTCGGAGTCGGACGAGGTGTTGAGGTGCCGGCGGTCCTCGCGGATCAGCACTTCGCTGAGCTCGCGGGCATTGGTCAGGTTGCCGTTGTGCGCGAGGCAGATGCCGTAAGGCGCGTTGACGTAGAACGGCTGGGCTTCGTCGGAGCTGTCGCAACCGGCGGTCGGGTAGCGCACGTGGCCGATGCCGACGTGGCCCCTCAACTGCACCATGTGGCGCTGCTGGAAGACGTCGCGCACGAGGCCCACGTCCTTGCGCATGTACAGCGCGCCGTCGTGCTCGGTCATGATGCCGGCCGCGTCCTGGCCGCGATGCTGGAGCACGGTCAGCGCGTCGTAGAGCTGCTGGTTGACCGGGCCGAAACCCGCGATGCCGACGATTCCGCACATGGCCTGTTTGCCCTCAGAGACTCGCTTCGGTGGCTTCGTCCATGACCCGCCGCCCGGTCTCGACATAGCCTCGCAGGACGGACGCCATTTCCTCGCCGACTGGGATCAGCTTGGAGCTTTTCCACCACGGCTCGCCGTTCATGCGAGCGGCGTCGGCGAGCATCACGGCGAACCCGACGATGACGGCGCCGCGGACCAGCCCGAACACCGCCCCGAGGATCCGGTCGAGCCCGAGCGTCAGGCCCGAGCGCTGCACCAGGTACCCCAGCAGGCCGCCGACCAGCCAGGCCGCGAGCACGGCCGCGAGAAGCAGTATCAGACGCGCGACCCACACCTGAAGTTCGGTGCCTTCGAGCGTCCCGCCGAGGTACGGCTGCAATTCGGGCGCGTACCGCCAGGCGAGCCAGAGCCCGATGAGCCAGCCGAGCAGCGCGACGGATTCCCGCAGGAACCCCCGGATCGCGCCGAAGAGCATGGAGATCACGACGATCGCGATCAGGATGTAATCGATGGGAGTCATGCGACAGGTGTCGTCCCGCGCGGAAGCGAGCGGTAATTCTATCAGGCAGCCGTCAGTCGGCGGCGACGACCGAAGCTGGCAAACCCTTGCCCTTCAGGCGGGTCGCCAGCTTGTCGGCGTCGGCGCGCGTCGGTGTCGGGCCGACTCGCACGCGATGCAAGGTCTTCCCGTCGCGCTGCAGTGGCGCCACGTATGCCGTCAGCCCGTCCCGCTTGAGGTCGCCGACCATCTTGCGGGCCGTGTCGGCCGAACCGAAGGCGCCAACCTGCACGCTCCAGCTGCCCGTGCTGGCCGTTGCGGGCCGGGGCGGCTCGACAGCGGGCCTGGCGGTGGCAGGAGCGACGGCCGTGGGCTTGGGTGTGACCGCGCCGCTGGCGACGGCGGGTGGCGAGACTGACTGAGCGACCGACGACGTCGCGGGAGCAGCGGGTTTTGGCGCCGGCGTCGACGACGCACGCAGCGCATTTTCCGCCGGGCCCGAAGCTTCGGCCGACGGATCCGACGGCGACCCCTGCTCGGCCGCGTCACCGGGCACCTGCACGGTGGGCAACGGCACGGGTTCACGCGGCTTCGTGTCCACGGAGGTCGGCACCTGCTGCACGCGGGAACCGGCATCGACGGCGCCGCCCAGGTCGATCGTGACCGTACGCGTGCCACGCTTGCCCTCCGTCGCCTCGACGGCTGGAGCCGACTGGCGCGGCCCCGACAGCAGTTCCGGCACGAGCACGACGGCGAGCACGACGAGCACCGTCGCCCCGATCAGCCGCGCCTTGACCTGTTCTTCCATCGCGCGCGGATTATAGGGGAACGCCCAGCGCCACGAGCGCCGGGCCGACAGTGTGGAACGATCCGAACACGACGACGCGGTCCCCGGGGCTGGCCATGGCCGCCACGTGCTGCAATGCTTCGGCGACCGAACCCGCCGGCCGCATCGCGACACCGGCCGTGGCCGCCCGTCGCACGAGTTCCGCCGCGTCGAGCGCACGCGGGCCTTCGGCCGCGGTGGCCCACCATTCGTCGACGACGGGGGCGAGCGTCGCGACGACACCGGCCACGTCCTTGTCACCGAGCATGCCGCACACCGCGTGGGTGCGACCGGGCACGGGCCAGTCGCGCAGGTTCGAGGCCAGGGCCGCGGCGGCCGCGGGGTTGTGCGCGACGTCGAACACCCACTCGAAGCCGCGGCGTGGATCGCGGACGCGCTGGAAGCGCCCCGGCAACGTGACGCTGCGCAATCCCGCCTCGACCGCCTCCCGACCGAGCGGCAACCGCTCGCGGAGCGACGCGAGCGCGGCCAGCACCGTCGCGGCGTTGGCCACCTGGATCGAGCCGGCCAGCGCCGGTCGCGGCAGGCGCTCGTGGCGGACTTCGCCCGCGACCACGAAATCCCAGCCGTCGTCGTCCGCGCGTACGACGCCGTCGAAGTCGGTGCCGCGGACCAGCAGCGTCGCACCCACCTCATCCGCCACGTCGCACACAGCCTGTGGCGGCTGCGGCGAGCCGAAAATGGCGGGACGGCCGCGTCGAAAAATCCCGGCTTTCTCGCGGCCGATCGACTCCACGTCGGGGCCGAGGTAGTCCATGTGGTCGAGCCCGATCGAGACGACGACCGCGACATCCGCGTCGACCACGTTGACCGCGTCGAGCCGGCCGCCGAGGCCGACCTCGAGCACGATCGCATCGAGTCCGGCGGTCTCGAAGACGAGCAGCGCCGCGAGCGTGTTGAACTCGAAATAGGTCAGCGTGTCGTCGCCGAGCGCGTCACCGATGCGCGTGAACGCTGCCACCAGCGACGCGGCCGAAACCTGTTCGCCGTCGATGCGGATGCGTTCGCGGTAGTCGACCAGGTGCGGCGAGGTGAACGTGCCGACGCGGTTCCCGCCGGCCCGCAGTACGGCGTCGAGCAGCGCCACGGTCGAGCCCTTGCCGTTGGTGCCCGCGACCGTGATCACGGGCACGTCGGGCCGGCGCCAACCGGTGCGCGCAAGCACGCGCGCGACGCGGTCGAGCCCGAGTTCGATCGTGACGGGATGGGCCCGCTGCTGCCACTCGAGCCAGTCCTCGAGCCGGTCGAAACGCGGGCCGGCAGGCATGACGCGCGGCGTCAGGGCGCCGCGGGCGTTACGTCGGCGCGTTGCAGCGGCCCGCGACGCAGCATCAGCGTCAGGAGTTCGGCGATGCGGTCGCGCAGGTCGCGCCGGTCGACGATCAGGTCGATCGCGCCGTGCTCGAGCAGGAATTCGCTGCGCTGGAAGCCTTCGGGCAGCGTCTCGCGCACGGTCTGCTCGATCACGCGCGGGCCGGCGAAGCCGATCAGCGCGCGCGGCTCGGCGATGTTGAGGTCGCCGAGCATCGCAAGGCTCGCCGACACGCCGCCGGTGGTGGGGTCGGTCAGCACCGAAATGAACGGCAGCCGGGCTTGCGCCATGCGCGCGAGCACGGCGCTGGTCTTGCTCATCTGCAGCAGCGACAGCAGGCCTTCCTGCATGCGTGCGCCGCCGCTCGAGGAAAAGCAGACGAGTGGTTGCGCGTGCTCGAGGCAGTACTCGGCCGCGCGCACGAAGCGTTCGCCGACGACCGAGCCCATCGAACCGCCGAGGAAGCGGAACTCGAACGCGCACGCGACCACGCCGATGCCGTGCAGCGAGCCCGCCATCACGATCAGGGCGTCCTTCTCGCCGACGGTCTTCTGCGCCACGGTGACGCGGTCGCGGTACTTCTTGCTGTCGCGGAACTTGAGCGGGTCTTCCGGCTCGACCTCGGACGCGAGTTCCCGGCCGGTGCCCTCGTCGAGGAAGCGCTCCAGGCGCTCGCGCGCCTCGATGCGCATGTGGTGGCTGCACTTCGGGCAGACCTGGAGGTTGCGCTCGAGCTCGGCCCGGTACAGCACGGCGTCGCAGGCCGGGCACTTGATCCAGAGACCCTCGGGCACGGAACGCGAGCGGCGCTCCGTCTTGATGCGCGAAGGCATGATCTTCTCGAACCAGGTCACGTCGTGGGCACTCCAGATCGCGGACCGGGCAGTGTATACGAAGGCAGCCCATGGCCGTCGGGATACTCCGCGCCGACGAAGTAGAGGCCCTGTGGCGGCGCCGTGGGGCCCGCCTGCGTGCGATCGCGGGCCACGAGCACCTCTTCGATCCACTCCACCGGCCGTTCACCGCGGCCGACCAGCAGCAGCGACCCCGCGATGTTGCGCACCATGTGGTGCAGGAACGCATTTGCCCGCAGGCGCAGGTCGACGTACGGGCCGTTGCGCTCGACCGTGACCTCGCGCAGGTCGCGCACCGGCGTGGGCGACTGGCATTCCGCCGCGCGGAACGCGGAAAAATCGCGGTGCCCGACCAGCGCGCGGGCGGCGTCGGCCATGCGTGCCGCGTCGAGCGCATGGCGTGTCCAGCAGACCCGGTCGCGTTCGAGCGCGGGTCGCAGCGGACGGTCGAGGATGCGGTACAGGTAGCTGCGCGACAGCGCCGAGTGTCGCGCATGGAACGTCTCGGGCACGACCCGGGCCCAGAGCACGCTCACTTCGTCGGTGACGTTGGCGTTGGCGCCCAGGACCCAGCCGTGCAGCGGCCGCTCGGCGGTCGTGTCGAAGTGCGCGACCATCGCGAGCGCGTGGACACCGGCGTCGGTGCGTCCGGCCGCCGTGAGCTCGACGGGGTGATCGGCCACGCGGGAGAGCGCCTGCTGCAACTCTCCCTGCACGCTGCGGGCGTGGCGCTGGCTCTGCCAGCCCGCGAACGCCGAGCCGTCGTACTCGACGCCGAGCGCGAGTCGCGCCATGGGCCGCCGCCGGGCCTGCCGGTCAGGGCAGGCTGGCGATCAAACGCTGGGCTTCCTGCTTCTGCACCACGTTGCCCTCCTGCAGCACCTCGTCGAGGATGCTGCGGGCCCCTTCGGGGTCGCCCATGTCCATGTAGGCGCGCGCGAGGTCGAGCTTGGTGCCGACTTCGCTCATCGTCGGCGGCTCGCCCGTGTCGAAGTTGACCCGGCGCGTGATCCCCGTGGCCGAGGTGTCGAGCTGCGTCACTTCGCCGGTCGCTTCGGACAGGTCGATCATGCCCGGCTCGATCAGCGCGGTCGAATCGTCGAGTGACGAGAGCATCGCGGTCGAGGTCAGCACGTCCTGTTCGTCGTCGAGCATCTCGTGGTCGACGGGTCGCGCCGCGCGCGTCTCGACCGTGTCCTCGACACGCACGCCGGTGGCGGATGCCGCGAGCGTGTCCTCGATGTCGAGCGACTCGAGGTCGCGCAGCGCGTCGACGTCGATGCCGAGGTCGTCGACGGTGAGCTCCTGCGTGTCGCTGGTCGAGACCCCCGCGCGCACGCGCGGCGTCTCGATGGTCGGCGCGACCTGCGAGCTGCCGGCGTCGCCCGGCTCGTCGTCGAGGATGAAGTCGAGCCCGGCTGCATCAGTCGCCGTGCCGTCGCCTTCTGTCAGGTCGAGGTCGGGCGTCGAGTGCGCGTGGCGCAGCTCGGTCACGTCGAGGTCGAGCGTCGCCGCGGCGCCGTGCAGCTCCATGTCGAGCATGTCGCTGCCGGACGGCGTGCCGGCGAAGATCGACTCCTCGGGCGCGATCTGCTTGCCCATGATCAGGACCTTGTCCCACTCGCCCGCCGGCGCGTCGCCGCGCGTGGCGTGCAGGTCACGGGCCTGCTCGAGGAAGCGCTCGCGGTTGCCCCAGACGAAGAAGATCTCGAGCAGCTTGAGCTTCAGTTCGCGACGCTGCGGCTCGCGCTTGATCGCGAGCTGCACGAGGTCGGCGGCCTGGTCGTACAGGCCGTACGCCATGTGGAAGTCGGCCTCGGCCAGCGGGTCGCTCGATTCGGTCGAACCGAGCGAGTCGCCCGACAGCGTGTCCTCGACCGTGACGGTCTTGCGCGCCGGGGCGGGCTCGGCCTGACGCGGTGTCGCGGCGGCGACTGCCGCAGACGCGACCGCACGGACCGGTTCGACCGGACGCTTCTCTTCCACGACGAAGCTGTCGGATTCGCGCGCACGCGGGGTGTACTTGGGCGTCGAGCGCAGGTCCGGACGCCCGAGCGCCTCTTCAAGGCTGTCCTCGGCGCTGCCGCGCTCGCGACGCATGCGCTGGACCAGCGTGACGACGAGCCCCACGCCGAGCAGACCCAGCAGCACCCACCAGTATTCCTGGGCCCGTTCGAGCAGTGTCGGCCCGGCCGGTTCGGCGACCGGGGACTTCTTTGCGGGTTTGGCCGGCTCGGCGGGCTTGGCCTGTTCCTCGGCCACCGCGGCCGCAGGGGCTGCGGCGGCTGCGGCCGTCGCGTCGCTCGACTCCGGCGCCGGCACTGGCGCCTCCGTGGCCGGCGCGGGGGCCGTGCCGCCCTGCAGCGTTGCAAGCTCGGCGTTGCGCACTTCGAGCAGGCGTCGCGCCTCGGCGAGTTCGGCCTCGAGCTGCTGGACGCGCGCCGTGACGTCACCGGACGCCGCCGTGCCCGTCGTGGAGGGCCGCGGAGCTGCCGCAGACGTGCCCGCGGCCGAAGCAACGGCCGTCGAAGGCGCACTGCTGCCCTGCTCCGGCGTCACCAGACGCAGGCGACCGGCGTCGGTGCCGGCAGCCGGCGCTGCGCCACTGCGCCACGCGTCGTACTGCTGCTTGACCTCTGCTGCGGCGGCACTCGCCGAGATCGCCTGGATCTGGCTCGCGTCGGGCAGCCGCAGCGTGCTGCCGGAACGCAGCAGGTTGATGTTGCCGTCGAAGGCGTCCGGGTTGTTCTGGTAGATCGAGACCATCGCGCGGTTGACGTCGCCGCGCGTGCCGGGGTTCACCTGGCTCGCGATCCGGTACAGCGTGTCGTTGGGGCGCACGCGATAGGTGTCGCCCGGCTGCAGCGTGGGTGCGGATTCGGCGGGGGCTGCGGCACGTGGCGTGGCCGGAGCAGCGGCCGGCGTCGGTGCCGTCGCCTGTGCGACCGGTTCGACGGCACGGACGCTCGTCGCGCCGCCGGAGCTCACGCGCGGCGCAGCGACCGGCGCGCTCGGTGCCGCGGCGGTGAACACCGGCGGGTCGAGCAGCACCGTGTATTCACGCAGCAGGCGGCCGCGCGGCCAGTTGGCTTCGACCAGCAGCGTCACGAACGGTTCGGTGACCGGCCGCGGCGAGGTCACGCGCAGCACGTCCCGGCCACCGGTGCTTTTCGCGACGCGGAAGCTGAAGTCGGACAGGTAGCCCGGCCGGTCGAGGCCGTAGCGGGTGAAGGTGTCGGTGGAGGCCAGCGCGGCCCGCAACGCGCCGAGGTCTTCCTGCGCGGCGGAGACGAGTTCGATCTCCGCGTCGAACGGCTGGTTGAGCGCGGAGTTCAGGTGGATCTCACCCAGCCCCAGTGCGTAAAGCGCACCCGGCGACATCAACGCGCTCATGAGCAGGACGCGGCGTACGGCAGTTCTCATCGGGTCTCCCACCAGTCGCGAATCAGGGTCCGGGGTCGTCCGCAGGCGGCGGCCCCCCGTCGGGTTCGCGTAGCTTTATGCCAATTCAACATAACTATAACGGACCGCCCGGGCGCGCCCAACACGGCTATCACCGCGGCCGCCTTTTTAGCCCTTCGCACAAGTTAAATGTCTGACGCGCAGCACAGTTCCACGGACTGGTCGCGTCGATCGCATCGCCTTGCGTGCCAACGGTTCAGGCGATCACGGGCGTGATCGAGCGGACACCGGCGTTCTGCGCACGGTGGCGCAGCAGGTGGTCCATCAGCACGAGCGCGAGCATCGCCTCGGCGATCGGCACCGCGCGGATGCCGACGCAGGGGTCGTGCCGGCCGGTCGTGGCGACCTGGCACGGCTGGCCGTGGACGTCGATCGTGCGGCCCGGCGTCGTGATGCTCGAGGTCGGCTTCAGCGCCACGCCGACGAGCAGGTCCTGCCCCGACGAAATGCCGCCGAGCGTGCCGCCGGCGTGGTTCGAGAGGAAGCCGTCCGGCGTGAGTTCGTCGCGGTGCTGCGAGCCGCGCTGCGTCACGGCCGCGAAGCCGGCACCGACCTCGACGCCCTTGACCGCGTTGATGCCCATCATCGCGTGCGCAATGTCGGCATCGAGCCGGTCGAACACGGGCTCGCCGAGCCCCGGTGGCACGCCGGTCGCGACCACGTTCACGCGCGCACCGATCGAGTCGCCCTCGCGTCGCAGCGTGTCGATCAGCGCCTCGAGCTCCGGCACGCGTGCGGGCTCGGCACAGAAGAAGGGGTTGGCGTCGATCGCGGCACGGTCCTCGAGCTGCAGCGTGAGCGGGCCCATCTGCGCCAGGTAGCCATAGATGTCGATGCCCTGCCCGGCGAGATACTTGCGCGCGACGGCGCCGGCCGCGACACGCATGACCGTCTCACGCGCCGAGGAGCGGCCGCCGCCGCGGTAGTCGCGAAAGCCGTATTTCTGCTGATAGGTGTAGTCGGCGTGTCCGGGCCGGAACCGGTCCTTGATCTTCTCGTAGTCGTACGAGCGCTGGTCGGTGTTTTCCACGAGCAGCCCGATCGGCGTGCCGGTGGTGCGACCCTCGAACACGCCGGAGAGGATGCGCACGCGATCGGGCTCGCGCCGCTGGCTCGTGTATTTCGAGGTGCCGGTGCGGCGCCGCTCGACGTCGCGCTGGATGTCGTCCTCGTCGAGCGCCAGTCCGGGCGGACAGCCGTCGACGATGCAGCCGAGCGCCGGCCCGTGGCTTTCGCCGAAGGTCGTCACCGTGAATAGCCGGCCGAACGTGTTGCCCGACATGTCGTTCCCTTAAGGCTGCAGCTCGCGACGGTGCCTGCCGAGTTCGTCCTTCGTCAACACGAAGACGCCACCACCGCCCTGCTCGAACTCGAGCCACAGGAACGGCACCGACGGGAAGGCCTGCTGCAGGCGCTCGTCGCTGTCGCCCACCTCGACGACGAGCACGCCACCGGGCGTGAGGTGCGCGTCCGCCTCGCGCAGGATGCGGCGGACGACGTCGAGCCCGTCGGCCCCCGCCCGCAACGCCATGTCCGGCTCGTGCAGGTATTCGCCCGGCAGCTCCGCCATCTCGGCGTCGCTGACGTAGGGCGGATTGGAGACGATCAGGTCGTAGCGGCGCTCGCCCAGCGGCGAGTAGACGTCGCCGTGGTGCAGCGTGAGCCGCGACTGCAGGCCGTGACGCTCGACGTTGCGTCGTGCGACGGCAAGCGCGTCCGGCGACAGGTCGACCGCATCGACCTGCGCCTCGGGGAAGCGCACGGCACACGCGATGGCGATGCAGCCGGAGCCGGTGCCGAGGTCGAGCACGCTGCGCACGCGCTCCGGCTCGACCCACGGTGCAAAACCCGCGTGTATCAGTTCGGCGAACGGCGAGCGCGGCACGATCACGCGCTCGTCGACCTCGAACTCGAGCCCGGCGAACCACATGCGTCCCATCAGGTAGGCGACAGGCACGCGTCGACGCAGGCGCTCGGCGTACAGCTCGAGTACCCGGGCGACCCCGGCCGGATCGACCTTGCGTGAGTAGACGGCCTCGGCCTCGGCGTGATCGAGGGACAGCGCGTGGAACACGAGCGCCGCGGCATCGTCGAGCGCGTCGCCGGTGCCGTGGCCGTACGCGAGGCCCGCGGCGTCGAACTCGCGGGCGCCGAACCGGATCAGCTGCGCGACGGTCGGCGCCCTCGGCGGCTTGCGGGTGAACGGACTGGACGTGGTGGTTGCGGTCATTGTGGGATAATCGCGGCGATGACCGCTCGCCTCACCCTCCGGCTCGGCCTGTTCGCCATTGTAGCGTTTGTGGTCGGCCTCGTTGCCGCCCGCGCACTGCTTTCGCCCAGGCAAGTGCCCGTCCCAGTCACCGAGAACGCCACGGTGTTCGACGTGCCCCGCGCCGTCCCGGCGCTGCAGCTCGTCGACCAGGACGGCCGGCCCTACACGGCCGCGCAATTGCGGGACCGCTGGACACTCGTCTTCTTCGGCTTCACCCATTGCCCCGACGTCTGCCCAACCACGCTCGCGGTGCTCAAGCAGATGCGCCAGCAACTGGCCGACCTGCCCGACGCGCAGCGCCCGCACGTCGTGCTGTTCACGGTCGACCCCGAGCGCGACACGCCTGAGCGGCTGCGCGACTACGTGCGGTTCTTCGACCCCTCGTTCGGGGCCACCACCGGCAAGGTTGCGGACGTCGAGCAGGCCGCCGCCGCGTTCTCGGTGCCGTTCGCCAAGGTGACCCTGCCGCAGGGCGGTTACACGATGGACCACGGCGCCGGCATTTTCCTGGTGGACCCGGCGGGCCGCCGGATCGCGTACTCCTCGCCGCCGTTCGACGCGGCGACGCTCGCCCGCGATTACCGCAAGGTGCTGCAGTACTACGGGGAGCTCGGCGGATGAGTGTCGAGATCGTGGAGCGTTCGGGCGGCGACGAACTGTTCGCGCTGCTGCAACGCGGGCTGCCGAAGCACCTGCTCTCGCGCGGCATGCACGCGCTCGCCCGCAGCCGCACGCCGGCGGTCCGCAACGCGATCATCCGCACCGTGCTGCGCTCGTACCCGCAGATCCGGCTCGACGAAGCCGTGCAGCCGGACGCGTACGCCTACGAGTCGTTCAACGCGTTTTTCACGCGGGCGCTCAAGCGCGATGCCCGGCCGCTCGTGACCGCGCCCGACACCGCGGTCTGCCCGGTCGACGGCACCGTGAGCCAGCTCGGCCGCACCGACGCGGGCAAGCTGCTGCAGGCCAAGGGCATGGACTACACCTGCGACGCACTGCTCGCGGACACCGCCGCGTCGACCGCGCGGTACGCGGGCGGCAGCTTTGCGTGCCTGTACCTCGCACCGTACAACTACCACCGCATCCACATGCCACTCGACGGCGTGCTGCGTGCGACGCGCTACGTGCCGGGCAAGCTCTTCAGCGTCAACGCGTCCACGGCGCGTGCAGTGCCGGGTTTGTTCGCGCGCAACGAGCGCGTGGTGTGCGATTTCGACACGACGCACGGGCCGATGTGCCTGGTGCTGGTCGGCGCGCTGTTCGTCGGCAGCATCGAGACGGTGTACGCCGGCGAGATCAACCCGCCGCCGGCCCGTGGTGGCGGCGTGCGCGCGATCGAGGCGGGCATCGGCCGCGAGTTCCGACGCGGCGAGGAACTCGGTCGCTTCAACATGGGCTCGACCGTGATCGCGCTGTTCGGCCAGCCGGTGGCGTTTGCCGACACGATGCGACCCGGCCAGCCGGTCCGCATGGGCGAGGCGTTCGCGCGTTTCGGCGCATGAGCGCGCCCCCGCTCCTGCCGGGTGCCTCATCGGAGCCGCGCTCCGACGCCGCCACGAACTGGCCGCCGACGGCCCCGTTCGAGCTGCTGCAACGGCGTGCGGCGCTGCTCGCGCAGTTGCGAGCCTATTTTGCGGAGACCGGTGCACTCGAAGTCGAGACGCCGGCACTCGTGCGCGCGCCGGTCACGGACGTGCACCTCGAGGCCTTGCGCGTCGTCGACGATGTCGCGGCGGGCGCTGTCGCCGGCTTCCTGCAGACCTCGCCCGAGTACGCCATGAAGCGGCTGCTCTGCGCCGGCGCCCCGGACATCTACCAGGTCTGCCGCGTGTTTCGCGCCGGCGAGCGCGGCCGTCGCCACAACCCCGAATTCACGATGGTCGAGTGGTACCGGCTCGGCCTCGACCACCATGCGCTGATGCGCGACGTCGAGGCGCTCGTGCACCGACTGCTGCGGGGCATGCGCGAGTTCGGCCCGAGCGAGTACGTGAGCTACGTCGATGCGTTTCGCCGCGTGCTCGGCGTCGACCCGCTGCACGACGCCGTCGCGGACATCGTCGCGGCACTCGAGCGTGCCGACCTGCCGTTGCCCGACTCGATGCGCGACGCGCCTGCGCGCGACGACGTGCTCGACCTTGCGATGGGGACGCTCGTCGCGGACGCATTCCCGACCGACCGGCTGACTTTCCTCTACGACTTTCCCGCGAGCCAGGCGGCGCT
>DATMIB010000082.1:0-7703 GCA_035554635.1 Steroidobacteraceae bacterium
GCGACGGGTTTGCCCTTGTTGAACGACGGCGGCATTGTCGACCGATGCCGCGGAAGCGGGCGGCGTCGGCATGACGCGCATCACGCTTTGCGGCACGCAACCCGCTCCAAAAAGGAAGGGAGTCCGACAGGATTTCCACCCACCTGTCGTGCGATAGTGCGAGCCGTGGGCTGTCAACGGCGACGCCCGCGGACGCAACCGGATCGGCATCGAATCGAGCCCGGGCGCCGCCGGAATCGATGCGTGCACGTTGCCGCTCGGGCCGCTCGCGACCGCAGCTGCAGGAGGACCGACACGATGTCCAGCTCGATGGCAGTGATCGTTGCCGGCGTGCTGTTCGCAGGCGTTGCCGCCCTGCAGGGCACGCCGACGCCCGTGGACGAGGTGTTCTGGCTCGGCGATGCGGTGCGCGTGCAGGACAGGCTGCCGCCGGGTCATCCGCCGGTTCCGTCACGACGATTGCCGGAAGGACACCCGCCGATCGGGCCCGCACATCCCACGCTGCCCGAAGGCCATCCGCCGATCCCGTGGCCGCGACAAGGATGTCCCGGCCTCGACTTCGGCCAGGGCTTCGGCGGCAGCGAAATGACCGCGGACGAGTCGCCGGAGGTCGTGAGCACCTGAACGCCGCGCGTCTCTCGCGCGTGGGCCATCGCTGGCTCGCGCTGTTCGTCGGCCTGCAACTCGTCGCCTGGACCGCCAGCGGTCTCTACATGACGGCCGTCGACATCGACGTGATCCACGGCGATGCGCTCGTGCGCAACGTCGCGCCGCCGGTGCGGCTCGACCGGCCGCTCGTGCCGATCGCCGAGGTCCTGCGCGGACGCGACGACGTCGTCGCGCTCCACCTGCGCACGCTGCCGGACGACGGCCGCGCCGTGTACGAGCTCGTCGACGCCGAAGGCAGGCGCAGCCTGCTCGACGCGGCCACGGCCACGGTGCTGCCGCCGTTCACGGCGGATCGCGTCCGGGCGCTGGCGGAGGCGTACTACGCCGGTCGCGGAAGGGTCGCCGAGGTGCGCCTGCTCGCGAGCGATGCCGAGATACCGCGCGAGGTGCGTGGCCGTCGAGCGCCGCTGTGGCGGGTCGAGTTCGACGACTGGCTCGAGACCACGCTCTACGTCGACGCCGGGTCAGGCCGGCTCGCGACCCGCCGGCATCGGCTGTGGCGCTGGTTCGACTTCGCGTGGTCGCTGCACATCATGGATTACCGTGAGCGCGAGGACGTCAACAACGGCCTGCTGCGCACCGTCACGCCCCTGGCCGTGCTGACGGCCTCCTGCGGTGCGTGGCTGGTGTTCTACAGCTTTGCGTTCCTGCGTCGGCGCCCGCGCGCACAGGGTGTCTCTTGAAGCTGCTCGTGCTGCGCAAGCTGCACCGGTGGGTCGCGCTCGTGGTCGGGCTGCAGCTGCTCGCCTGGTCCGTGAGCGGAGTCGTCTTCGCGTGGCTCGACCATCACGGCGTCGACGGCGAAGGGCTCGTCGCGGCACCGGTGTCGCGCACGCTCGGCAGCGGCGACGTGGGCGTCGAACCGGCGGCGCTCGGCCTCGATCCGGCGCAAGTCGGCGCGCTGTCCCTGCAGGCCGTCAACGGGCACTGGGTCTACCGGATCGAAACGGCGCGGGGTGTCGAACTGCGTCGCGCGCAGGACGGCGCGCCCTATCGCATCGACGCCACGGTGGCGCGCGAGCTCGCGGCGGCGGCGTATCGTGGCGACGGGCGCCTTTCAACCATGCACTTCCACGACGGGGCGACGGTCGAGACGCGTACCGCCGGCGCGACCTGGCAGGCGCAGTTCGACGACGCGACCGGCACGAGCCTCTACTTCTCGGCCGACGACGGCGCACTGGTCGCGGTGCGCACGGACGCGTGGCGACTCAAGGACGTGTTCTGGATGCTGCACACGATGGACTATCGCGGTCGCGACGACTTCAACCATCCGCTGGTCGTCGTCGCGGCAGTGGCGGCCCTGTGGGTGGCGGGCACCGGCCTGTGGCTGCTGGTGCGCGTGTTCCGTCCTCGCCGCGACGTCCCGAGCTGACGTTCACCTGCTGACCGTCCGCGGCTCCCTGCGTGCATCCGGCGCGCGGCGCCGGCTGGCGCATTCAGAACTTCAGCAGCTTTTCGAGCTCCTTCTTGACCTTCTCCTCGAGCGGTTGCTTGAGCGTGTCCTTGGCCACGGCCTGCAACAGCTTCGAGACGTCGGGTCGCACCCTGGGCTCCTGCAGCGTGCCGCCGACGTCGAGCGGGATCGGCGCATCCTGCAGCCGGCTCACCTTCATGCCGAACAGCCGCCCCGAAGGCGTCTTGAGCAGTCGCGCGGTCAAGTCGAGGTCGAGCTGGTTGCGCCCATAGTCCACGCGTCCGCGGCCGTCGACCCTGGCAAAGTCGGTCAGGAATTCCATGCGTTCGTTCTGCAACGCACGCCCGCGCAGCGTGCCGCGCGCCGCGAAGCGCGAGAAGTCCGTGCGGCCGTGGTTCACCGCGTCGGCCGCCGGCGCGCGTGTCTGCGCCACGGCCATCGCCCGCTCGATTTCGTACCAGACGTCGACGCCCAGGACCGTACCGTCGGTGACCGTGACGTCGAACGGGCCGGCGAGGTTCGCGAACAGCGCGGCACCGTCCGCGCCACGCGTGGTCAGGTCGAACGTGGCGTTGCCACGGCCCGTGAGCTGGCGCACGTCGAACAGGGCGCCCAGCATCGCGGCGACGTCGACACCGACGAGCTGCTGTACCAGGCGCAGCGTCGGCGTGGCCGCGGTGAAGTCGTAGTCGAGGTTCGTCGTCGCGCGCCCGCCGAACGCGGTGGCCTGGAACGGCGCGAAAGCGAGCCGGCCGTCGCGCACGCGCACCTCGGCGCTTACTTGCGTGAGCGGCACGGCCGCGACCGTGAGGCCCGCGAACTGCAGCTTGCCGGCGACGTCGAGCGCAGGACGAGGTTCCACCGACGGCGAGCCCGATGGTGCCGGCGCTGGCGACGGGGTCGAGGTCGGCGCCGGAGGCGGCAGGTAGCGGTCGAGATCGAGCGTGGTGCCGGCCAGGTCGAAGCGCACGGCCATGCGCCCGAGGTCGGCGATGCCGACGCGACCCTTCAAGCGCGTGTCGTCGAGTGCGAGGTCGAGTGCGTCGACCTGCAGTCCGGTGTCGGCGTCGTAGCGCAGCTTGCCCGTTCCGCCCAGTTTCGCAAGCGCCTTCGCGTCGCGGGTGACCGGTGCCGCGATGCCCAGTGCGTCGAGCAGGTCGCGTGGGCTCGTCTCGTCGAGGGTGAAGTCGCCGCCCACGGAGGCACCACTGCGACCCTGGACGACTGCAAGCGAGGTCACCAGCCGGGCCGGTCCCAGCCGCACCTCGAGTTGCTCGACCGTGATGTCGCGCGTGGGGCTCGCGCGCGCGATGGTTGGTGCCCGCAGTTCCACGACGAGCGGGTCACGCCCCTCGCGCGGCAGCGCGAGGCGGCCCGTCGTCGAGCGCAAGACCAGTTGTTCGGCCTGGGTCGGGTCCACGGTCGACTGCAGCTCGACGCGACCGAGCGGGCGTGCATTGCGCAGCACGTCGAAGCGGGTCTCGACGTCGAAGGTCGCGCCACGTTGCAGCGCGCCCGCGCGCAGGTCCCAGTCGTGCACGGCGTACGCGCTGCCGGCCTTCGCATCGTCGTACTCGAGCCGCGCATCGTCGAGTTCGAGCCCGGCCACGCTCAGCTCGACGGTTTCCTGCGCATCGACCGGCGCGGATTCGGCTTTGTCCGACTGCAGTCGTTCGAGCAGGTCCGACCAGTTGTCGGTGCCGTCACGCGCGACCGCCAGGTGCAGCTGCAGGCCGGCTACGCGGACGCGGCCGAACTCGACGCGTCGCGACGTGAGCAGCGGCCACAGGCGCACGCCGAGACGTGCGTGCTCGAGGGCCGCGAACGGCTGGTCGCCGAAACCCGCGCGATTCGACACGGAGGCCGGGCCGGTCTCGACCGCGAGCCACGGCACGAACGAGAGCGAAAGGCGGCCGTCGAGGTGCAACTCGCGTCCCGTCGCGTCGCGGAAGGCCGCCTGCAGCCGGTCCTTGTGATCGTTCGGGTCGAACAGGAGCGCTGCGAGCACCAGCGCCCCCGCCAGCACGGCGAGCACGCCGACGACGACCCACCCCGCGATCTTCAGTCCGCGCATCGCCGCCCCTCCGGTCCGGAGGTGCATTCTAGGGCGAGGCGCGGAGCTCGCGCCCGACGGGCGCGAACGGACCGAAGCCGTGCCGTGTCGTCGGGGGCTTTAGAACGCGCGGCCCAGACCGAGCAGGAACGTCACGTCGGGCGCGGCGTCCGACTCGATGTCCTCGACGATCCCGAGGTCGAAGCGCCAGCCACCCGCAGTGACGTAACTGCCGCCGAAGGTCATGACCACCGCGCCGCCGTCGAGGTCGCTCAGGCCCGTGTCGAGCACGGCGGAGTTCGCCTCGACCTGCGCAGTCAGGTCGAGCCCGCGCCAGGCGTTCCAGGTCACGCCACCGAGCAGCGACCAGGCAAAGTCCTGCTGCAACGCGGGCATGAAGTCGCCCTGGCCGAGCCAGGCGACGCTGGCCTGTCCGAACAGCTCCCAGTGCGTGCCTGGTCGCGTCTGTGCCGCGAGGGACAGGGCCACGTCGGTTGCACCGCTGCCGGTCAGGTCGTCGGCACTGCCGGTCGGCAGCTTGACGGACAGCCAGGTCGCAACCGCGGACTTTTCCGTCGTGGCCAGCTGGTAACCCAGCGCTACCGGGATGTCTGCGATGCCCGAGGTGCCCTCGTCGACCTGCCACACTGCAGTGCCACCCGCCCGATACTCGAGCAGCAGTTCGTCCTCGGGCAGGAGGTCGCGCGAACCTTCGGGCAGGTTGAACGCGTCGTGCCAGTCGTCGATGAACGAGTCGAGCGAGCCTTCGTCGAGGCTGCGCCAGGCCAGTTCGGCATGCAGCGCAAAGCGCTGCCCCAGCGCGCGGTCGGCATGCAACCGCGCCTCGAAGACCTCGCCGTCGAGGGTGTATTCCAGATTGCCGGTGCTGTCGGTGACTTCGAAGCTCGTCCAGCTCACCGTCGCGCCGAGCGATCCCGCTCCTGCGGTCGGCAAGCGCGCCGGCAGCGGTGCCGGCAGGCCGTACAGCGCCGTGAGCGGATGCTGGTTGCGCACCTGGAACGGCTCAGCGTGCGCTGCGGGGGCCAACGACGCGCCGAGGGCGCCGAGGCAGGCGAGCGGCCAGCCGTGTCGGATCATCGAAGTCTCCCTGCGCCGCGGAGCGCGGTCGCCGTGCGTGGCGGCATGGTAGGGCCGCGCCGCGCCGGCAGCAGTGAGGGTTGTCCGCGGCCGACAAGGCGCGTGTCGCCATCCTCGTTCCGGTTCTTTTGCGGTGCATCCCGAACTTGCGTGACGCCGCTGTCAGACAATGTGGCCCGCCGGCTTCGTCGCGGTTGACATCGCCGGGGGCCATCGCGACACTCTCACGCCCCAGCCGCCGGGGTGCCTGCACCGTGGCGCCTGGGACAGGGAGGAGCGGTGGGCGGGAAGCCCTCGAAGCATGAACAAGCACAAGTACAAGCTCGATGCTGATCGCGTGCCCAGGGAGGGAGCGCAGATGGTGCCCCAGGACCTGTCGACGAAACGGACCTCCACGGAGTCGTGGGATCCCTACGACGTATGGCTCACGCGCGTGAAGCAGCCGCGCGATCGTCTGCCACGTCCCGGTGATGCCGGCGCTCCAGGCCCGAAGCCGCCGGACGAAATGCACGGCGATGACGCGCACGTCGACGGTGGCCGCCTGCTGCCCGGCGTGACCTGAGCCGCGCTCGCGTCCCGCGCGAGCCGGAACTCTCCGTTCGATGCCCTGAAGACGCAGAGCCGCACCCTCGGGTCGCGGTCCGGCGTCCCGCGCTTGCGACGCGGAGGCTGCGCGTGTCGTGACGCGGGATAATGGCGTCGACCGCGGCGCCGTCACGCAGGGCACCGCGCACCACACCATCGACGGCAGGAGTCTTCTTCAAGATGCACGGGCGCGCTGACGCGGACCCTCGTTCGGTAGCCGGCTCGGCCGGCCCGCTGCTCACGTTGCGCGAGCACGAGGCGCTGCTCTCCGCACGTCGCGCCGCGCCGACGCGGCTGCAACTCTCGCTCGACCTCGGGCGCTCGAACGTCGACGTCGAAGCGGCCGCGACCGGCTGGGCCTGGCAGGGGCACGAGTATCCCTACCTCGAGCGCTGCAAGGACCGCACGGTCTATCACTGGACCGGCACGGCGTTCGAGCCCGTCGCGCGTTTCGGCGGCGCACTGATCAAGCTCGTGCCGACGGACTGGGGCCCGCCGACGTTCGAGATCGACGGCATCAAGATGCTGCCGACCGCGCAGGTCTCGCCGTACGAGGACGCGCGTCACAAGGTCGAGCGCGTGCGCCCGCGCGGCCGCCACGTGCTCGACACTTGTGGCGGTCTCGGCTACTTCGCCGCGTGGTGTCTCGAAGCAAAGGCGGCGCGCATCCTGTCGTTCGAGAAGAACCCGGACGTGTTCTGGCTGCGTGGACTGAACCCCTGGTCGCCGCGGCCGGGTGGCGCGCTGGAACTCGTCGCGGGCGACGTGACGCAGCACATCGGCGGGCTGCCCGACGCTTCGTTCGACGCGGCACTGCACGACCCGCCGCGCTTCGGCATCGCGGGCGAGCTCTACTCGGCAGGTTTCTACGCGGAACTTGCCCGTGTGCTGGTTCCGCGCGGGCGTCTGTTTCATTACACCGGTACGCCAAACCGTCTCACTTCCGGACGCGACGTTCCACAGGAAGTCGCGCGACGGTTGCAGGCGGCCGGATTCGACACGTCGCTCGTCGGCGACGGGGTGCTCGCGACGAAGCGCACGGGTCGAGTCTCACCGCGTACCGCGTCTGCCGATGGCGTACCATCCTGATCTCATGCGCTCTTCGTCGGACGTGCTGCCGGGCGATATGGACCCCGGCCTCGTCACCCGCTTTCGACAAGCGGCCGGTCTGCTGGCGTTCGTCGCCGGTGCACTCGGCGTGTTTCTCGCGGCGTCCTCCACCCTGGCGACCGGCATGCCGCGCGTGGCGGCCGTCATGGGGCTCGTCGGTCTGCTGCTGGTCAGTGGCGCGGTTGCATTGGCGGTGCCGTGCCGCGGCCCGATCCGCGAGCACCGCTGGCTCGTCCGGTCAGCCGCCGCCTCGGTCTTGCTGCTCGGCGCCGGCGCGACCCTGGTCTCGCCCGCGGGGCCCGTGACGCGGGTCGCCAACGCATTCATCTACGCCACGCTGGCCATCGCGCTGGCGTTCCTCGCCGAAGATGAACCGGCGCGCACGCGCCTGGCGCACCGCTACGCGGTGGCGAGTGCCATTCCCGCACTGGTTGCCGGACTCCACTCGCTGTTCATCGCGGTTCACGGCGCGACCACGGGCCGGCCACCGATCCTCGAACTGGTGTCGTCGCTGGCTGCGGTCGCGCTTGCCGCCGGCGTCGTTCTCGTGCGCATCGAACACGGCTGGGCCGCGGCGCTCGCGAACCGCAGCCTCGGCGGACTGACGCTGCGTCGATTCCTGCCGGTCGTGCTCGTGGCGGTGCCGGGGCTGTTCTGGGTGCGTATCGAGGCGCAGGTCCACGGCGTGTTCGGCCTCGAGTTCGGCGCCGCGCTGGCGACCGCGGTTGGCCTCGCGATCATCATCGCGGTGCTGTTCTGGAGCGCATCGTTTCG
>DATMIB010000083.1:0-24171 GCA_035554635.1 Steroidobacteraceae bacterium
CAAGGCGATGGTCGCCTACAAGACGGGCGAGAAGTTCACGCTCAAGAGTCATGCGCGGCTGCGCGAGGCCATCGAGCAGTACCTGTTCGAGGAGCGGCGCGACGTGCTGCGGCTCGTGACCTCGTCGGCGCGGCCCGACGACGACGCCCAGCGCAAGATCTCGGCCGTCCAGCAGCGCCTGATCCAGGAATACGGCTACGACGAGCACAGTGCGAAAGAGGCGCTTAGCTACGTCACGACCCTGCTCGCGCAGGAGTGACGCCGGGGAGCGACATGAGCGAACAGGGCAACGGCCATCAAGCGAGCGCGTGGTACGACCTGTTCTCGCGCGGCGCGCGCGACTGGTTGCGTCACAACGAGAAGGTCCGCGATGCCGTGCGCGCGCACTTGCCGGAGGTCATCGCGGGCGCCGACGTGCTGTCACGCGGCCAGACGACGGTGCGCGTGCCGGTGCGGATGCTCGAGCACTATCGATTCCGGCTGCTGCGCCCGCAACGCGTGTCGGCGGTGGGGCAGGGCGCCGCGAAGCCCGGCGACCAGCTCGCGAGTCCGGACGATCGGGCCGAGGGCCAGGCCCGTGGTGCCGGTGGCGGCGACGACGACGGCGGCATCCAGTACGTGCTCGAGTTCCAGGTGGACGACATCGTCGACTGGTTGTGGGAGGAGATGCGGTTGCCGAACCTGACCAGCCGCTCGGGCGGGGCCCGCGAGGACGAATGGACACGCGAGGGCTGGGACCGCCGCGGTCCACGGGCCCGGCTCGACCGGCGGCGCTCGCTCAAGGAGGCGGTCAAGCGCCAGGCGATGCAGCAGCGCGAATCCGCCGGGTTCACCAACGACGACCTGCGCTTCCGCCAGCTCGCGCGACGCGAGCAACCGGCGACACGTGCGGTCGTGTTCCTGGTGCTCGACGTGTCGGCGAGCATGAGCGAGCAGGCGCGTCGGCTGGCCAAGTCGTTCTTCTTCTGGGCCGTGCAGGGGTTGCGACGCCAGTACCGCCACCTCGAGATCGTGTTCGTCGCGCACACGACGCAGGCGTGGGAGTTCGCGGAAGAGGAATTCTTCCAGGTCGCCGGGTCGGGCGGCACCTACCTGTCGGCGGCACTCGGCAAGGTGCAGGAGATCGTCGACACGCGGTTCGGCCCTGCCGAACACAACCTCTACCTGTTCTACGCCTCCGACGGGGAGAACTCGCCGGGCGATCGCGAGGCGACGCGCATCTCGCTCGACGCGCTGCTGCCCGAGCTGCAGTACGCCGGGTTCCTCGAGGTGGGGTCGGCGGCCGGCTCGAAACCGACCAGCGAGATCGGCGAGCTGTTCCTGCGCCTCGCCGCCGACGGTCGCCCCGTCGGCGCGTTTCGCGCCGGCAGGCCCGACGACATCTGGGCCGCGGTGCGGCACTTCTTCGGACGCGAACAGGCAGTCGCCTGAGGAGGCACCGTGGCCGAAGCCTGGCGCACCCATCTCGCAGAACTCGAAGCACTGGCCCGCGACCAGGGGCTCGACTACCTGCCCGTCGAGTTCGAGGCGGTGCCGGACAGCCTCATGATGGAGATCGCGATCTACGGCCTGCCCGTGCGCATGCCGCATTGGTCGTTCGGAGTGCGCTACATCTATCGACTCGTGCAGCATCGGCTGGGCCTGTCGCGGCTGTTCGAGGTCGTGTTTCCGGGCAATCCCGGCCACGCCTATCTCGCCCGCAACAACAGCGATGCAGAGAACCTGCTGGTGGCCGCGCACGTGCTCGGCCACGCCGACTTCTCCTCCAACAACCTGCTGTTCCGACGCAGCGCCGGCGAGGTCGGCGAGCACATCGTCGAGCAGGCCGCGACCCACGCGCGCCAGATCGCGGCCGCGATCGAGGAGCACGGCGCCGCACGCGTCGAGGCGGTGCTCGATGCCGCGCTCGCGCTCGAGCAGCACGTCAACGTCGACGCGGCCCTGCGCCGTGCACCGTATCCGGCGGAGGTCGCGAAGCCGGGCGCCGCGGCCGAGGAGCCGTTCCTGCAGCGGTTCCGGGCGCTCGGTCCCGACGTCGCTGCGCCGGCATCCGACGCACGCCCGCTCGCGCGCGCGCCGGTGCCTCCGCATCCGGAACGTGACCTGCTCTGGTTCATCGCGCACCACGCGCCGGAGCTGCAGCCCTGGGAGCGCGACATCTTCCTCGCGGTGCGCGAGGAATCCTTCTACTTCTACCCCGTGTTCGCCTGCCAGATCATGAACGAAGGCTGGGCCTCGTACTGGCACGCACGGCTGCTGCGGGAAGCGACGTTCCTGCCGCAGGGTGTCTATCTCGACGCGATCAAGTGCCATTCGGACGTCGTCCGACCGACCGCCTCCGGCGAGCGCGTCGCGGCGGACATCAACCCGTACCACATCGGCTTTCGTCTCTGGGAACGCGTCGTCGAGCGCGACGGGCTCGACGCAGCGCGCCGCATCATGCAGCAGGACGACGACTTCGCGTTCGTCCGCGGCCAGCTCGACGCCGAGCTCGCCGCCGAATTGCAGATGTTCCGCTACGAAGGGCCGCCCGGCGGGCCTTACGAAGTGCAGGAGCCTGACCTCGAGGCCCTGCACGAGGCGATGCTCTCGCCGCGGTACGCGTTCGGCGCGCCGACCGTCGCGGTGCAGCACGTGCGTCTCGACGGCACGCTCGAACTCGTGCACGACCACCACACCGACGGACGCGGACTCGACGCCGAACGCGCCCGCCACGTGCTCGACTACCTCGTCCGCGTCTGGCGTCGCCCGATCCGGCTCGCGACCGTGAACGGCAACGGTGCGGCGTACGAGCTCACGGCCGCGCCGACCTGACTACACAGGTGTCATTCGTTTTCCACTTGTTGTATCGACGAGGAATGCGCGTGCCGGAATCGGTAAAGAAAGGGGTCAACACGCCTCGCGACGTGCAGGCCGGCGTCGACAAGCCGAGCACAGCCCCGCGCGTGGTTCGAGCGGGTCCGCGTCGCTAGAATGCGCTGGACATACGTCGCTCCGGGAGCAGGGACAGGCATGCCCGAGCAGGGCCACCAGGCGGATCGCCGGTCCGAGATCCGCAAGAAAGTGGGGCGGCTGCGCGCACGACTGCACGCCAGGCTGCTCGAATCGAGCCGCGCAGTCGGGTTCAACCCGACCTACCTTTCGCGTTTGTGCCAGCCCGCCACGGTCATCGACGTCGGCGTGGGCTACGGCACCGGTCCGCTGCACAAGGCCTATCCAGCGGCGCGATTCATCCTGATCGAGCCACTGGTCGAATATCGTCCACACCTCGCACGGCTCGAGCGGGACTACGATTGCACGGTGTTGTACACAGCGGTCGGTGAGTGCGCGGGCGAACTCGACATCAACGTCGACGTGGGCTACCCCATGAAGAGCTCGTTTTCGCAACGAACCACGTCGGACGCGGTCGACGGGCCGCTCGCGCGGCGCAAGGTCGCGGTCGTGACCCTCGATTCGCTCGTCGCGTCGTTGCCCGAGCTGCGCCGGCCCATCCTGCTCAAGATCGACACGGAAGGGCACGAGCTGTCGGTGCTCAAGGGCGCGACGACCCTGTTGCCGACGGTCGACACGGTGATCGCCGAAGTGTCGATCGCGAAACGCTTCGAAGACGGTTACGAGTTCGAGGAACTCGTCGGTTTCATGAGCCAGAACGACTTCTATGTCTACTCGTTCCTGACCATGCCGTTCCCGCGCCGCATCGACCGGCAGCGGTTCACCGACGTGGTCTTCAAGAACCGGCGCCTGTCACCTCCCGGCCCGCACGTCAATCACCGAGCCTGATCCACGTCGGTGCGTGGTCGCTCGGCTTCTCGAGGTCGCGCACCCAGCGATCGACGCCACCCTGCTTCAACCGCGCCGCCGCCTGCGGATTGAGCAGCAGGTGGTCGATCCGCAATCCTGCGTTGCGCTGCCAGCTCTGGCGGAAGTAGTCCCAGAACGTGTAGATGCGCTCCTCCGGGTACAGCGTGCGCAACGCGTCGGCCCAGCCCTGTGCGAGCAGCCGCCGATAGCACTCGCGGCTCTCGGGTTGCAGCAGCGCATCCTTGAGCCACGAGCGCGGGTTGTAGATGTCGAAGTCGGTCGGCACGACGTTGTAGTCGCCCGCGAGCACCACGGGCCGGCCGCACGCGCGGAGCGTCGCGGCGTGCTCGATCAGGCGTTCGAACCAGCTGAGCTTGTAGTCGAACTTCGGGCCGGGCTGCGGGTTGCCGTTGGGCAGGTACAGGCAGCCGACGATCAGCTCGCCGACCGCGGCCTCGATGTAGCGGCTGTGGGTGTCGTCGGGGTCGCCGGGCAGCGCGCGTCGGATCTCGACCGGAGGCGTTTCGCGTTCGGCCTTCACGAGGATCGCGACACCGTTCCACGAACGCTGCCCATGCCAGATCGCCTCGTAGCCCGCGGCACGGATGTCGAGGGCCGGGAAGCCCTCGCTGACGGCCTTCAGCTCCTGCAGGCAGGCGATGTCCGGCTGCTCGCGTTCGAGCCATTGCAGCAGGTGTGGCAACCGTGCCCGGATGCCGTTGACGTTGAACGTGGCGATCTCGACGGTGGGCATGGCGTTCGCGTCGCTCGCTCGCGCAGTGTCCGCGGCGTCAGTACTCGACCATCTGGTCGTCGGCGTAGCAGTAGAGCCACCGCTCGCCCTTTTCCGCCGACGCCATCACGGGGTGTCCCGTCGCCTGCGCGTGCCGGCTTGCGTGACGGTTCGGGGAGCTGTCGCAGCAGAGCGTGATGCCACAGCTCTGGCAGGTGCGCAGGTGGACCCAGCGGCTGCCGATCCGCTCGCATTCCTCGCAGGCCCGCTGCTGCGGCTGCTTGACGTCCGACACGGCCCGCAGGTGGGCACACGGTGTGGCCTTGGTCATGGTGTCGATGCCTCGCTATTCCGCCAGCACGCGGTGGACGAAGGAGATTGCGATCGAGCCCTCGCCGACCGCCGACGCCACGCGCTTGACGTTGCCCGCGCGTACGTCCCCGACCGCGAAGATCCCGGGCAGGCTCGTCTCGAGCAGGTACGGCGCTCGACGCAGCGGCCACCTGGCTTCGACCAGCGTATCGGTGTCGAGCTCCGGGCCGGTCACTACGAAGCCCTTCGAATCGAGCGCGACACAACCGTCGAGCCACGTCGTGGCCGGCACAGCGCCCGTCATTACGAAGACGTGCCGGATCGCATGCCATTCGGCAACGCCGGTCAGGCGGTGGCGCCACTGCACGCGTCCGAGATGGCCGCCGATACCCTCGAGCGCTGCGATCTCCGTGTGCGCATGCAGCGTGATGGACGGGTGCTCCTCGATCCGCCGCACGAGGTAACGCGACATCGTCCCGGCGAGGCCGTCTGCGCGGACCAGCAGGTGCACGTGCCGTGACGAGTCGGCGAGGTACACGGCGGCCTGGCCCGCGGAATTGCCGCCGCCGATCACGACGACGTCCTCGCCCGCGCAAAGTTGCGCCTCCATGAACGTGGCGCCGTAGTAGACGCCGATGCCCTCGAACCGCGGCAGGTCGGGCAGCAACGGCTTGCGATACTCCGCGCCCGTGGCGATCACGACAGTGCGTGCGCGCAAGGCCGTCGTCGCGTCGACCTCGATCCGATAGGGCATCTGCGCGCAGTCCAGCCTCACGGCGTTCCTTGCGATCAGTACTTGCGCGCCGAATTTCTGCGCCTGCACGAACGCGCGGCCGGCGAGCGCCTGGCCGGAGATGCCGGTCGGAAACCCGAGGTAATTCTCGATCCTGGAACTTGCGCCGGCCTGGCCGCCCGGCGAGCGTGCCTCGACGACGAGTACGTCGAGACCCTCCGAGGCGGCATAGACCGCCGCTGCCAGCCCCGCGGGCCCGCCACCCACGACGACCACGTCGTGCACGTTCGTCACGTCGACAGTCGCGTTGAGGCCGAGACACTCGGCGATCTCGGTGTCGGTCGGGTGTCGCAGCACGAACTCGCAGCGACAGACGACGACGGGGATGTCGGCGGTCGTGACCTGGAAGCGTTCGAGCAACGCCTGCACGTCGGGTTCGCCGTCGAGGTCGACGTACGTGAACGGATGCGCGTTGCGCGTCAGGAACTCCTTGATGCCGAGCGTGCGTGCGCAATGCGACGAACCGATCACGATCGCGTCGCCGACGCCGCGCGAGATCAGCTCCACGCGTCGCAGGATGAAGGCGCGCATCAGCAGTTCGCCGATCTCGGCGTCGGTCTGCACGAGCGCGAGCAGGCGCTCGCGGTCGAGTTCGACAGCCTCGCCGGATTCGGCCGCGCGGGCACTGACGAGAGTGCGTCGGCCCGACAGGAGGCTCACTTCGCCTGTGAACTGGCCGGGCCCGTGCACTGCGACGAGCTCCTCGCCGCCGTCGGGCGTGTGTCGCACGATCTCCACGCGTCCCGACACGACCAGCAGGAACGGTGCCTGCGGATCGCCGACTTCGTAGAGCATCTCGCCGGCGTGCAGCGCCCGGCAGTGGCCGTGACGCCTGACGCGCGCAACCTGGGCAGCCGAGAGCTGCGGAAAAAGTCGTTCCGCGGTCGATCTGGCCGTGGGGGCGATCGGGAGCGCTGTGGCCATGGACGTCCTATCCGGCGTGCGTCGATCGTGCAGCAGCCGGCAGGTGCGTGCAAGCAGACGCCCGCCGCGAGTCGTTGTGCGCCAAACCGGTGCGCCGTCGGTGGCGCTATGGCGAGCCGGGCGCGTGGTGGTACCTTGTAGCGGCGACGCCGCCAGAACCAAGGACAACGCGCGCACGGCGGCGCGATGGTGCGCATCGGTTCGCCCACGGACCCTCGGGAGGGCTGCAGATGTTCGATCTTCCGACGTTCACCCTGGTCCACGTCGTCGCGAGCGTGTTCGGCATCGTCGCCGGCCTCGTCGCCGTCGGCGGGTTGCTGGCCGGGACATCGTTCCGGACGTGGACTGCGTTGTTCCTCGGCACCACGGTGTTCACGAGCGTGAGCGGTTTCGGCTTCCCGTCGACGGGAGCGGTGTCGCCGGCGCAGGTCACCGGCGTGATCTCGCTCGTCGTGCTGGCCGTGTGCCTCGTCGCGCACTACGGCAGGCGCACCACGGGACGCTGGCAGTCGACCTATGTCGTGACCGCGGTGGCTGCGCTTTACCTGAACGTGTTCGTGCTGGTCGTGCAGCTCTTTGCCAAGACGCCGGCGCTCGCGCAACTGGCGCCGACCCAGCGCGAAGCGCCGTTCGCATTGACCCAGGCGCTCGTGCTGCTGACGTTCGTCTGGATCGGGTGGTCGGCCGTGCGTTCTACGCGGGGCTCACGCGCCTTCGCCTGAGCAGTGCCGGCCACGTACCGGCGGCCGCGACCGAACCGACGGGAGACGAGGATGGCTGCACGCAAGCCGGCGACGCGTCGCAAGTCGGCGCGCGCAAAAAAGAAGACGGCCGACAACGTGCACACCGTGCGCGCGGCGCTGCACGTGCCCGGGCTGAGCAAGGCGGGCAGTTCCTTGAGCCTGCACATCTACGCCCACAACGAAAAGATCGGCGAAATCGAGCTCGGACGCGGGTCGCTGTTCTGGCGCGGTGGCAAACGCCAGAAGCGCAAGCGCATCGGCTGGACCCGGTTTGCGGAAATGATGGACGACCTCGCCTACGGTTGAGCCGGCTGCCATCGGTGTGGTCGTGCGCGCGGCGTGCGTCGCGTCGCCTCAGCGGTCGCCGGGCACCAGCGCGATCACACGGACCGGCCCGCCACTGCCGCCGGCGATCTTCATCGGCAATGCCAGGACCGTCGCGCCGCGTGGCGGCAGCCGTTCCAGGTGCGCCAGGTTCTCCAGTGCCGGCACGTTCTGCGCGGACAGCGTGCGATGCGTCTCGAACAGCGTCGACTGGCCGTGGTCGATGCTGGCCGTGTCGATGCCGACAGCCTTGACCTTGCGCGCTTGCACGAGCCATCCGGCCGCGGCGGAGTCGAGCCCCGGAAAATGGAGCTTTGCGACCGCGGCGGCGCCGCGCTCGACGGTGCCGAGATACGCTTGCGCGTCGGGCCAATGTCGCGCGTAACCGGTACGGATCAGCACGAGACTGTCGTGCTCGATGCGGCCGTGCCGGCGTTCCCAGTCCTCGAAGTCGCGGATGCCGACCTGGTAGTCGCGGTCGGCCGACACCTGGCTCGTCACGTCGACCACGACGGCACGCCCGATCAGGCGTTCGAGCGGAATCTGGTCGGTGGTCCAGCGACCCTCGGCGAAATGGATCGGTGCATCGAGGTGTGTACCGCCGTGTTCGGCGGTGCAGAAGTTGTTGGCGGCGTAGTAATAGCCCTTGTCGGTGCGCCCGGCCGCGACCGTGTCGAGCCGGAACTTGTCCGCCGTCGGCCAGAAGATGGCGCGCTCGTCGAGCGCGTGCGTCAGGTCGACGACCTGCGCGCCGGCCAAGGGGTCGGCGGGGAGCTGCGCTTGTGCAGGCGCGCCGAACGGCGCGCACGCGAGGCTGGCCGACAGCAGGCAAGGGGCGAGACCGCGCATGGCCGTACTCCTTCGACGAGCACTCCTATACTGTCACGTCGCGACCCCAGGGAAGGAGTCCCCGGCCGAAACCCAAGAACGCCCGTGTCCGCGCACGACCCCGACGGGCTGCGACTGCCGATCAAGCTCGATTCGACTTCCAACGGCGAATACGCGCCGATCCCGCTCCAACCCATGCACCGAACGGCACGTCGCGAGGCGATGAAACAGGCAATGGGCAACGCACGAGCTGCGTGAGCGGCACGGCTACGCCGAAATGACACCGGCCCTGCGCGCGAAGATCTTCGGTCTCAACGCATTGCGCATCCATCCGGTGCCCGGCGACGTGCTGCAGCGGCATCTGCGCGGCGACCGCGTGGCCCGCGTACGCGAGGCTTACCGCGGCGAGGGGCCCGACCCCGCGTTCACGACGTACGGCCCAGGACCCGGCGAGAGTCCCTCAACCTGCGTCTGCGGGAGACGTGAGCGGCCGAAGACCGCGGCAGACTCGCACGGACGCGGTGGCCGACGGCACCGCACGGAGGCGACAAAAAGAAGCCCCGTCCATGAACGGGGCTTCTTCGTGTCGACGCCCGGACGCTCAGGCGTTCTCGGGGACGCGCTCAGGGTCGGGCACGGTCGTCGCAGGGCGACGCTCGGGCGTGGACGGTGCGGGTTTGTGCTCCTCGGCCCGGGTGGGCGCCTGCCGCGATTCCTCGCGCCGTCTGCGCGCGGCGCGTTCAGCCCATTCGGCGAAATAGCGCTCCTCGTAGCACATGGTCGCTCTCCTGCGTGTCGCTCCTTGCGGGTTGCTCGCGCCTCGAGGATAGCACCGGCCTCCGTGGCCCTCTGTCGGCAGCCGCCGCAGGCATCGGGGCGTGTGGCGAGGCAGCAGGCCGGCAACCGTGCTGCGGACCATGGCCCGCCTAAACCGAGCCGATCCGGTGACGGTTGCGTCCAGCGCGCCGGGCTGGCCGCTACATTCTGCGGCGCCCGTCACGCCGCAGCTCCCGGCGTGACATCTACGCTCGGTGGCCAGACGCTGCCGTGCGTGCCGCGCACGGAGCGGTTCCACGGACGTGACTGCCGGACGAGCGAGACACGACGACATGAGCGCACGACGACGGGTCGGATTCGCACTGCTCGCGCACAGCCTGCTGTTGATGGCCCTGGCGCCGCACTCGGCCAGCGCGACAACCCCGCCGCCGCCGAAGCCGACGTCGCCCGACGTCCGGTCACAGGCCTACTACATCCTCGACGGCACCGACTCCTCGGTGCTCGCCTCGCGCGGCGAGAACACCGCCGCACCGATCGCGTCGATCACCAAGCTGATGACGGCGCTCGTGGTGCTCGAGGCCGGGCAGCCGATGGACGAGATGCTCGTCATCACTGCCGACGACGTGCGCGGCACGGTCGGTTCGGGATCGCGCCTGCACCAGGGCGCGCGCCTGAGCCGCGGCGACCTGATGCACCTGGCGTTGATGTCCTCCGAAAACCGCGCGGCCCACGCGATCTGTCGCGCCTACCCGGGCGGCCTCAAGGCTTGCTTGCAGGCGATGAATGCCAAGGCGGCGGCACTGGAAATGAAGACGGCGCGCTTCGTCGAGCCCACGGGGTTGTCGGAGGCCAACGTCGCAAGCCCGTGCGACCTCGCCAAGCTCGTGCTGGCCACGGGACAGAACCCCGTGATCCGTGCCTATTCGACCGACGCCGACCACACCGTGCAGGTCGGCCGGCAGCTGCTCGTGTTCCGCAACACGAACTCGCTGGTCGACAAGCCGGACTGGGACGTCAGCATCCAGAAGACCGGCTACATCTCGGAGGCGGGGCGCTGCCTCGTGATGCAGGCGCGCATCGACGGCCGCCAGGTCGTCATCGTGCTGCTCAACTCGTTCGGCAAGTACACGCGCATCGCGGACGCCAAGCGCATCCGCACCTGGCTCGAGCAGCAGTACCGGGCCAGCGCCGTCTGACCGCGTCGCCGCCCGCCCGCGACGGGCGGCGAGCCGCGGCGCGTGCTCAGACCGTGGGCTTCACGTTCGCGTTGAGCCGGAACAGGTTCTGCGGATCGTAGCGGTTCTTCACCTGTTGCAGCCGCGGCAGGTTGCCCTGGTAGTTCTCGTCGATGACCTTCTGTCCCTCGTCGGCCACCTCGTTGGTGTAGTAGCCGTCGGTGTATCGCGCAAGCTTGTCCCAGTACGACTTGACGTAGCCGACGTGCGGCGTTGCGTCGGCCGCGAGCGGCCACGACACCGCGGCGAACATGTTGTGCGTCGCTCGACGGTGCGGGAACGCCGTGGCATCGACCGGCACCCGCGCGATGGCGCCGCCGGCATGCTGGAAGAACACGGTCGTGCCGCGCTCGGGGTGCGGCTCGAAGCCCTCCAGCAGCGTCTGCGCGATCCGCGCCGGGAACGCGTCGATGAACCCCGACTTGAGGTACATGCCTTCGTTGCGCGGGTCGGTGCGGTCGTTGCTGCGCTGGAGCGCGACGTAGTCGACCGGGCCGATGCGGTCGGCCAGCGGCGTGCCGAGCTTGCGCAACGGCGCCAGGGCCTGTTCCGCCTGGGCCGGCGGGCCCGAGTAGCAGGTGTCGAGGATGAACATGCCCGGCCGGCCGCGCGGCGCGGTCATGATCGCATCGAGGTACAGCTCGTCCGGGGCCGCCGCGCTGATCTCGGCGTACGCCGGCAGCAGGTCGCGCGCGCGCTCGAGCGGGAACACGAGCCCACCACCGATGACCTGGCGTGCCATCGGGTGCAGCGCGAACTCGAACCCCGTCACGACGCCGAAATTGCCGCCGCCGCCACGCACGCCCCAGTAAAGGTCGGCATTCTCGTCCGCGCTCGCGTGCAACAACCGTCCGTCGGCCGTGACGACGTCCACCGCGCGCACGTTGTCGCAGGCGAGGCCGAAGCGCCGCGCCAGCCGCCCGAAGCCTGCGCCGAGCGTGAGGCCACCGACGCCGGTGTGCGAGACGGTGCCCGCGGTCGTCACGAGCCCGAGCGCCATGGCCTCGTGATCGAGTTCGCCGAGCAGGCTGCCGCCTGAAACGTAAGCGATGCGTGCCGACGGGTCCACGCGCACGCCGCGCATGCGCGAGAGGTCGAGTTGCAGCCCGCCGTCGCAGGTCGACTTGCCGGAATAACTGTGGCCACCGCACTTCACGGCCAGCAGCAGGTCGTGCACGCGCGCGAAATCGACCGCCGTGCGGACGTCGGCCGGGCCGGTCGGCTGCACGATCAGGGCCGGGCGACGATCGATCGACTCGTTCAGCACGCGGCGTGCCGTGTCATACCCGGCCTCGCCGGGCAGCAGCAATGCGCCGCGCAGGCTCTGCCTGAGCTGCTGCAGGTCACTGGCAGGGATGGACGTCGGGCCGCCCTGTCGGGTCACGGCACGCACGTCGCCCGCGATGGCAGCGCCCGCCAGCACACGGTGGAACGGCAGTGCTCCACTGGCCGCGGCGGCCAGCGACAGCCCTACGAAACGACGACGGTTCAGCATCGTGCCCCCTCCCTGAGTTCTGTCCGCAGTGCGCGGCCAGCATACACCGTCACCGCCCCGTCTGAATCCGGTCACGCGGCGGTCGCAAACGCGTCACATAGCCGTGCGTTCATACGACATCGCCCGACGGTCTGCGACGGCCGGCGCGGGACGGGTATCTTGGCCTGGCGACGTGCAGCAGCGGGAGGATCGATCATGGAACAGGACGGCAACGACAGCGTACGACCGGTGGACTGGCTGGGGCTTCATCGGCTGGCCCAACTGCTGCAGTCGGTCGAGCGCGGCCCTGGGCGCGTCGCTCCCGGCGAAGTCGTCGACCGGATCGAGCGCACGCTGGAGATCCTCGCGCTCGTCGAAGACAACACGAAGTGGTTGCGCGAGGAGGCGCGCCACGGCACGCCGCACGAGACGATGGAGCTCGCGAGCGATCTGCGTCGGCTCGCCAACCGGCTCGAAGCGGTCGGTGCGTTCGTGCTGGGGCTCGGCAACGGCGTGATCGAACTCGAGGAGCAGGTGCTGGTCGAGCTGGACGACCGCATCCGGCGCCAGAGCGCGGGCCAGGCACACGTGCAGTCCGCGCGCACCCAGGCCCAGGTTCAGGCACCGCCCGGCATCGCCACGGCGCGGCAATGGGCCACGGTGCACGCGGCCTGAGCGCACCACCGCTGACGCGCTGACCGCGTCGATTTCATCGGTGTCCGTGGCGGCCCTCGACCCGCTCTCCCCCGGCGGCAGGCCGCCACGGCACACCCCTCATCGGTGCACCTGGCGGAACGTCGGCTCAACGAGCCGACCGGTGCGGCCAGAGCTCTTCGTCGCGAAACCGGCCGGTCGCGGTCAGGTCGTGCATCGTCGCGGCGCGCTCGTTGCGCAGGCGAACGCGCGTATGCATGTAGGGCGAGCGGGCGATGTTCGGCAGTGAGCACGAGCTCGAGAACTGGAAGCCCTGGCCCGCGACGCAACCGAGGTCGAGCAGCGCCTCGGCCTGTTCTTCGTTCTCGATTCCTTCAGCCACCGTCTCCAGGCCAAGCGTCATGCCGAGCATGACGACGGCACGGGCGAGCTCCGGCCCGCCGTCCTGGTCGGTCAGCCGGTTCACGAAGGCGCGGTCGATCTTCAGGATGTCGATCGGGAACCGGTGCAGGTACGACAGCGACGAGTAGCCGACGCCGAAGTCGTCGATCGCGAGCCGCACGCCGAGCGCCTTGAGCTCCTGGAAACGCTCGAGGTTCGCGTCGGTGTTCTGCATGATCGTGCTCTCGGTGAGCTCGATCACGAGGTTGCCGGGCGCGAGCCCCGAAACCTCGAGCGCATGACGCACATCGGCGACCAGGCTGCCGTGCTGCAGGTGGCGGCCCGACACGTTGACGGCGACGCGCAGGCCGTCCCCGGCCGGCAGCGAACTGCTCCAAGCGTGCACCTGGACACAGGCGTCGACGAGCACGCGGCGACCGAGCTCGACGATGCGCCCGGACTCTTCCGCGAGCGCAATGAAAGCGCCGGGCATCACGACACCGCGCTCCGGGTGCTGCCAGCGCACGAGCGCCTCCACGCCCAGCAGTTCGCGTCGCGACAGGTCGACGACCGGCTGATATTCGATGAAGAACTCGTTGCGCGCGAGCGCCAGGTCGAGGTCCTGCTCGAGCCGCAACCGGTCGTGCAGCTGTTCCTGCATCTGCGGGTGGAAGACGACCAGCTGCCCCTTGCCCGCGGCCTTCGCGTTGTACATGGCGATGTCGGCGTTGCGCAGCAGTTGCTCCGCGTCGTCGCCGGCGCAGGAGCAGGCGATGCCGATGCTGGCCGAGGCATCGGTCTCGCGGCCGTCGACGAGCAGCGGGCGGTCGAACGCGCCGGTGATCGGCGCCGCGAGCAGCGTCGCGTCCTTCTCGCCCGAGACACCTTCGAGCAGGACGGCGAACTCGTCACCGCCGAGACGTGCCACGGTGTCCGAGGCACGCGTGGCCGAAACCAGCCGCTGTGCGACGGCCTGCAGCAGGCGGTCGCCCGCGTCGTGGCCATGCGAATCGTTGACGTTCTTGAAGTTGTCGAGGTCGAGGAACATCACTGCGACGTGTTGGCCCGAACGCTGTGCCAGCGCGAGTGCATGCTCGACGCGGTTCCAGAACAGGCTCCGGTTGGCCAGCAGGGTCAGCGGGTCGTGGAACGCGAGCTTGCGCAACTGTTCCTCGAGCACCTTGCGCTCGCTGACGTCGCGGAAGTTGAGCGCGAGGCCGTCGATCGCCGCGTCTCCGGTCAGGTTGCTGCCGACGCACTCGAGAACGATGCGGCGGCTGCCCGTGGCGACGGTGGCCTCGACGGGCCCGACCACGCGGCCGTGCGTCGCGGCGCCCACTTCCGCCAGGAACGCGGCCAGCCGTTCGCGATCGCCGTCGCTCCAGAGGTCGAGCAGGGCGAGTCCGACGAGTTCGTCCGGCTGTCGGCCGAACATGCGCTCGGCGGCCGGTGACGCGAAGCGCACCTGGCCATCGACGTCGGCGATCATGATCACGTCGGACGCGTTGCGGATCAGCGAGGCATAGCGTGCCTCGACGAGGCCCGCCGCGCGCCGCTCGCGCAGCAGCGCATCGTCGCGCGAGATCACGCCCTGGCGCACCATCACGAGCGAGGTCAGCACGAAGATCACGACGGTCATCGCGTTGACCGGGCTCGTCGCCGTGCTGCTCTCGACGTAGACGAGCACCAGGAACGACACCATCATCGCTGTGTAGGGCAGGGCGCCGCTGAGCGAAGTGGTCGGTCGCGCCACCGCCGGCCCGGCACGCAACTGTTCCCGCGCGGCGGCGGCGAGCCACACGTAGCACGACAGGTAGATCGCGTCGGAGACGGCACCGGGCAGGTAGCTGCCGAGCACCTTGGACATCGCCCAGACGATGTCGGCCAGCGACATCGACGCGAACCCGAGCGTGAGCAGCACGACCACGCGTCGCGAGATCGGCGTCTGGCCCGAGTGCATCAGCAGCACGCCGCAGGCCAGCAGCGTGACGCAGTTGAGCGCGATGTAACCCTGCGCGAGCACGTACTTGAGCACGTCGGGCTCGCTCTGCGCCGCGGCCGTCGGCTCGATGATGCAGAACCAGAAAAACGCGCCGAAGCCGAGCGTGAGGATCGTCGCGTCGAGCCCCAGGCGCGCCCACTGCACGCGCACGGCGGAGGCGCGCACGAGCGTGAGCACCGCGGCGAAAACGAGCGGATAGAAACTGAAGAAGAAGACGTCCCCGATCGAGGGGAACGGGTCGACGCCGAACAGCCAGTAGGTCGAGTGGCAGAGGTTGCCGACGCTGTAGGCTGCCATCGCCGCGGTCAGCAGCCACCAGGTGCGGCGCGCATGGCGGTTCGAGGCGCCCCGTGCGGCGATTGCGGCGAGGATCGCGACCCCGATGCTGGCGACCGAGTCGGAGAAGAGGTTGACGACGTCCACGACCGGGCCGCCGCCGCGGCTGTCGGTCAGCAGGATCAGCACGATGGCCGCGGCCACGTAGCCGAACAGCGCGCAGGCCATCACGCCGGTCGGGCCGGCGCCGAAAGGTTCCCGCACGTTCGTGCCGCGGCGTGTCGCGCTCTGCCCTGGCGTCATTGCTTGGCGCGCGCCTCCCCCGCGACTGCCGGATTCCAACAGGCGTATGAAGCCGCAACGGACTGCCCGCATCTGTGACGGGGGTCGGAAAACCGCGCATTTGGGCTCGCCGCGCTGCCCGATCGGCCCATCCTCGGGTGCGGCCCCGCTGTCGGCCCCGGCACGGCGGCGCCGCCACGCTGTCTGATGTACACGAAGCGGACCTTACGGTATCCCTCCTGCTGGTGTCACGGAGGACCGCCAGTGTTCGAGACCCTCAAGGACAAGAGCAGGCTCTCTGCCGAGCTCGAAGCGGCGCAGCAGACGATCGAAACCCAGGCGCAGGAGATTGCAAAGCTGCGCGAAGCCGTGCGCGTGCGCAGCGAGTGCATGAAGGAGCTTTGCCGTTGCCTGACCGAGGCCACGCCCTTCATCGATCCGATCATGATCGGACCGCTCACGACGAGCGGCGAGGCCCTTCGCTCGCGGTTGCTGGATCGCATCAACGCAGCGCTGATCTGGGCCGGCCACAAGCCGCCGCCCCAGCCGTGACCGCGCCGCACCCGGCGCCAAGGCATCTCTGACGCAAGACGGGCGGCCCTGGCGCCGCCCGTGGTCTGCTGTGCGCGGGACCTGTCGGGCCTCAGCGCGACGAACCGCTCCCGTTTTCGCTGATGACGATCTCGACGCGACGGTTCTGCTGCCGACCGGCCTCGGTGTTGTTGGAGGCCACCGGTGCACTCTCGCCCATCCCGGACGCGGTGATGCGCGAGGCCGGCACGCCCTGGCGGACCAGGTACGCGCGCACCGCGTCGGCCCGGCTCTGCGACAGGTGCCGGTTGTAATCGTCGCCGCCGACGCTGTCGGTGTGGCCTTCGACCAGCGCCGTGCGCTGCGGGTATTTGTCGAGGAAGTCGACCAGCCGGTCGAGGTCGAGCACGGCGCCGGGCTTGAGTTCGGCCTTGCCGGTCTCGAACAGCACGTCACCGAGCGTCAGCACGAGGCCACGCTCCGTCTCCTGTGCGTGCAGCGCTGCGATTTCCTGCTGCAGCTGTACTGCCTGTTGCTGGGCGGAGGCGGCGGCCATACGGGCAGCGTCGGCTTCCATGCGCGCCGATTCCGCCTCGCGCGTGCGTGCTTGCAGCCGCGCCCGCTCGCGTTCGTCGACGAGCGCCTGGCGTTCCTGTTCGGCAAGCCGCGCCTCGGCGACGGCTCGCGCGATCTCGATTTCGCGCTGGGCCAGGTAGACGCGATGTGCCGTCAGCGCGGCATCGGCATCCTGTTCGGCGAGTTGGACGGCGGCCTCGGCCTCCGTCAATTCCGCGGCCACGAGCGGTGCGAGCGACGCATCGGCCTGCAGCCGGGCCAGTTCCGCCCGCGTCTTCACGACTTCGTCCGACGCTTCGGGTGTCTGCGCGCACGCCGCGAGCAGCACGGTGCCGCAACCAGCGATCGTCGCGACGCGCAGCCTGCTGCGCCAGGTTCCGGTGACGGCGTTCATCGCGTGCCTCCCGTGTTGCGATCGAGCTCCTCGACCAGGACGCGCGTGGAGGCGCGGATTTCATCGTTGGCCGCCTTGGCCTTCACGGCGGCGGTCCGTGCGGTCGCAAGTTCCGCATCGACCTTGGCTTCCTCGGCGTAACGCAGCGCTTCGTCCATGTCGCGACCGCCGATCGCCGTGTTGGCGGCGGCCAGTTTGCTGCGGGCCTGGCTGAGTTCGGCCGAGGCGTGCTCGGCGGCCTGTGCCCGCTCGGCTTCCTCGATCGCCTGCTGGGCGGCTGTGATCTGTGCGGTGGGGGGAGTCGATGCGCACCCGGCCGCAAGCGCGAGTGCCAGCGTTGCCGCGCATCCTGTCGCGCGGCGCCGCGCTTTCGCAGTGACTGCTCGTCTCCACGCCGTCGTATCCATGGTCACCTCGCTTCGCCGCGTTCCGGCACTGCACGAGAAGTGCCGAATATGCGTGAAGCTCGCGGCAAGCGTTGTCCGCCCGGCGACGTGCACGCGAGTCTCCATCGCCCTACGTGGCGGTGATCCATGCCCGCCGCCGCGTCGGTCATGCGTCCATGAGCCGTTCGCTGCGTCGACAGCGACACGCTGCGTGGCGCAGCGATGCCTCGCTCGGCCACTGCGGTCAGACCCAGCGGCCCGCGAATGCTGCGGTTCGCTGCCCAAGTAGGATTGATCCGCAACGTTTTGCCTTGCTTGTCTGGAAGATTCCGGCGGTCGATGCGCGGATCGTGGCCGGCATCGCAACTTCCACCGCGAGCGAGACGGAGCTTCCCTATGCAGTACAGCAGACTGTTGATCGCCGCCGCGACGCTGGGCCTCGCGCTCGGCACGGCGGGTTGCGGCCGCGATGCCGACCACGAAACCGCCACGGGCACCACCGACACGACCACGACGGACACGACCGGAACGACCGGTACGGACACGACCGGCGCGCCGAGCTACGGCTCGACCGACACGACGACGCCTCCGGGCACGCCGCCGAGCGATACGACGATGCCTCCAGGCACGACGACACCGGATGCGACTACCACACCGAGCGATCAGTCGACGATGCCGCCCGCTGACCAGCCGCCGCCTGCCGGCACCGACCAGGACATGGGCACGACCGATCAAGGCACGACCGACAGCACGGACACGACTGACCAGGACCAGAACACGACGAGCGGCGAGGAGCCCGACACCGGCTCGAACTGAGCCGACGCACTGCCGCTGTGAGCAAGTGACGAGGGCGTCGGGGCTTACCCCGGCGCCCTCTACGGCTGCAGTCGTTGCACCTGCCCGCCGAGCCGCCAGAGTTCCGCCACGCGCGCGACCACCGCCGCGTGCGCCGACACCCGGCGTTCGAATTGGGACCCTGCGAAGGCTGGCGTTTCCACGACCACGACGGTGGCGCCGGCCGGGCCCCGTTGCATTCTGCCGTCGACGAAGACTTCGGGCGCCGCGAGCAGTTCGTCGACCGAGCCGTCGCGGATCGGCCCGCCCTTGTCGTCGCGGCTGATCACGCCATCGACGATCGTTTCGCCGAAGCGTGTCAGGCCCGACGTGCGCAACGGAATGCCGGAGGCCTGGAGCAGCCCGACGATCTCGGCGCCGACCGGATTGCCATCGGCGTGCACGCCCTGCGAATAGATGTAACCGCCCTCGCGTGACAGCTCGTCCTCGTGCAGGTCGATGACCAGCTGCGGCGGATAGTCGCGGGCCTTGTGCAGAACGTACTGCGTCAGCGCACGCGTCTCCGGGCCCGCGGCCGCGGCTTCACGCGGCTTCGTGCCGGTCTCGAGGTCCGGCAACAGGTAACTCGAATCGCCGACGCTGTAACCGCCTTTCTGCCAGTCGCGCTCGGGCGTGTTCGGGTAACGCCAGTTGTGGCGGTAGGCCTTGGGATTGCAGAGCGGGATCAGCACGATCGGCACCCCCTGGCGCGCGAGATCCACGAGGCTCGCAAGTTGCCGGGCGATCGCATTGGGGCCTGCAGGTTCTTCGCCGTGGATCCCTGCCAACACCCACAGTGCGCGGCCATGGTGCGGCGTGCGCCAGGCGCGGATCCGCAGTGTCGCATCGTCGGCGTACGCGTAGATCTCTTCTTCGCGCCAGCCGTGCCGGGTCGAAAGCGCCGCGAACTGGTCCATGAGCTGCGCGAGCGGCGCTCGTCCATCGGATGCTGTGCCGGCGGGCTGCACTGGCGTGGACGCCGCAGCGCCCAAGCGTGCCGCGGAGTCGGTGGGCATCGCCGCAGCGCCGTCGGGAGCTGCCACGGCATCGGTCGGCACTGCCACCGTGCTCCCTGTGGCGGGCACGGCCAGCTCCGGCATGAACGACGTCGCCAGCATCAGGAGCGCATGGATCGCGTGGCGCATCGGTCTACCTCCTCCCTGGCTGCGCGCCGCGCGCTTCAGGCGAGCGCAGGCCGGCGGCGCCGGGCGTACCAGTACACGGGCAGCGCCGTCGCGCCGAGCGCGATGGCCCAGAAAAACGGCTCGCGTCCGACGCCCACGAACGCAAATACCGAGTAAGCGGTGCCGAGCAGCCCGAGCACGAAGACGCTGGACGGCAGCCCGCGTTCGCCGCGTCGCGTCAGCACGACCAGTGCGAGCGCGCAGAAGAAATACAGCGGCAGGTTGGCGGCGGTGACGACCTGCGTCAGGAACGTGAAGCCGTCGACGAGCGACCGGCTGTAGTTCATCAGCACCATCGGCGTCGCGAGCAGCGCCGTGAGCACGAGCCCCGCGGCCGGTGCGCCGAAGCGGTTGGCGCGGGCGAAGGTGGCGGGCAGGTACCCGTGGCGGCCGAGCGAGGCCGTGAGCTCGCCGACGATCAGCGTCCAGCCGTTGAGCGCGCCGAGGCCGCTCACGACGACGAACACCGAGAGCCAGCGGCCGCTGTCGCCGCCCATGAGGTCGCCGAGCAGTTCCGCAAACGGCGCCGACGATTGCGCGAGCCGGTCCTGCGGCATCAGCAGCAGGGCCATGGTCGAAACGACGATGTAGATCGCCGCGGTCAGCAGCGTGCCGAAGAGCGTCGAGCGCGGAATCGTGCGGGCCGGGTCCCGCACACGACCGGCCGGCACGGCGGCCGACTCGATGCCGAGCATCGCGAACAGCGCGATCGTCGATGCGGCCATGAGCCCCGTGAGCGTGATCGGCGTCGACGGCGGGTGGCGCACGTAGGTTGCGGGCTCGCTCACGAGCAGCCACACGCCGAGCACGATCAGCACCAGCATCGGCAGCAGCTTGAGCACGGTCGTGACGACCTGCACCGCGCCGCCGGTGCGCACGCCGAGCACGTTGACGCCGACGAACAGCCAGATCAGCAGCACCGCCAGCAGCGCCGGCGACACGCCCTGCAGTGCGGGCACGACGTTGCCGAGGTAGCCGACGATTCCGATCGCGAGCGCGGCGTTGGTGACGAACACCGAGATCCAGTAGCACCAGATCGAGACGAAGGCCGCGAGGCTGCCACTCGTGCGCTCGATGTAGACCTGCGGCCCGTCGGCCGTCGGGAACTGGCGCGCGAGCTGGGCGAACACGCGCGCGAGGAACGTCATGCCGACGACCGTGACGCCCCAGCCGATCAGGGCATTGAAGCCGTAGGGCGCGAGCGACGCCGGCAGCACGTAGATGCCGACGCCGATCGTGTTGCCGACCACGAGGGCCGTGCACATCCAGAACCCGAGTTCCTTGCCACCCTGCTGCTGCATCTGGCCTCGACGTCCCCGGGGACGTGCCCGGCTTGAATACGAAGTCGCGCAGTCAGCCGGATTTCGCGACCGGTTGCAATGCCTCGTCGAGTGCATTGCGCAGCAGGTCGAGGGCCTCGTCGACCTCGTCGGTCGTCACGCAGAGCGGCGGCATGAACCGCAGGGTGCTGACGCCGCACGAGAGCAGCAGCAGCCCGTTGTGGTATGCGCGGGTCACGAGCCGGTCGATCAGTGCGCGCGCTGGCGTGCGCTCGGAATCAGTCTCGATCAGTTCCATGCCGATCATGAGGCCGCGGCCGCGCACCTCGCCGATGCACGGATACTCGAGCTGCAGCGCGCGCAGCCGCGTCATGAAGTACTCGCCGACCTTCGCGGCATTGGCGGCGTACTGCGATTCGACGAGGTCCAGCGTCGCGATCGCGGCGGCGCAGCTCAGCGGATTGCCGCCGTAAGTGTTGCCGTGCGCGCCGCGCGCCCACTTTTCCATGATGCGTTTCTTCGCCATGAACGCACCGATCGGGAGCCCTGAGCCCAGGCCCTTGGCGCTCGTCAGGATGTCGGGCTGCACGCCCCAGTGCTCGCACGCGAACATCTTGCCCGTGCGGCCGACGCCGGACTGCACCTCGTCGAAGATCAGCAGGATGCCGTGCTCGTCGCAGATCGCGCGCAGCCCGGCGAGGAAGCCGTCGGGCGGCACGAGGTAGCCGCCTTCGCCCTGCACCGGCTCGACCAGGATCGCCGCGACTTCCGTCGGCGGCACGTTGCGCTCGAACAGCATGCGGATGTAGTCGAGCACGGCCTTGCCCTGGTCCTTGCCGGCAAAGAGCGGCCGGTAGGTGTTGGGGTAGGGCACGTGCGTCACGCCGGGCATCGTCGGCGCGAAGCCCTTCTGCTGCGTGTACTTGCTCGAGGTGAACGACAGCGAGCCCATCGTGCGGCCGTGGAAGCTGCCGAGGAAGCCGATGTAGCGCGGCCGCCCGGTGACGTAGCGCGCGAGCTTGATCGCGCCTTCGACCGACTCGGTGCCCGACTGGCACAGGAAGCTCATCACGGGTTCGCCGAGTGGCGCGTGCTTCGCGAGCCGTTCGGTCAGCGCGGTCATGTTCTCGTGCCAGTAGTCGCTCGAGATGTGCAGGAACTTGTCGGCGGCGGCCTTGACGGCTTCGACCACCTTCGGGTGCGCGTGGCCGGTCGAACAGACCGCGATGCCCGACATGAAGTCGAGGAAGCGGTTGCCGTCGACGTCCCAGACTTCGGTGCCGCGACCGTGCGACATCACGAACGGGTAGTCGCGCGGGTACGACGGCGAGGACACCGGCTTGTCGCGCTCGAGCATGGCGCGCGCGTTCGGGCCGGGCAGTTCCGTCTTGATGTGCGGGTTGGACGTCTTGCGTGTCGTTGCGGGCGTCGCAGCTGTCTGCATGGTCATGGCTCCACCACCGTACGTGACTGTTCGCGCAGGTATTGCGCGAGGTAATAAAACGAGGCGATCGCCTTGCCGGTCGAGCCCGAGCCCTTCCAGCCGCCGAACGGCTGGTAGCCGGGCCAGGCGCCGGTCGTCGCGCCCTGGCGACGATTCGCGTAGGTGACGCCGGCCTCGATGTGCTCCTGGAACCAGGGCACCTCGTCCGCGCCGCCGTAGAAACCTGCCGTGAGGCCCAGGGCCGTGTCGTTGGCGAGCCGCATGGCCTCGTCGCGGTTGGCGACCCGGTGCAGCATGAGCACGGGCACGAACATCTCGTGCTGCCACAGCGGATGCTCGAGCGACGCCTCGTACAGCATGGGACTGACGTATGGGCCACGCGCGCGGTCGACGTCCGGCGGCAGCGTGCCCTCTGCCAGCCGCGTGCCGCCGCGGCGCTCGAGTTCGTCGACGTATCGTGCGTGGCCCGCGGCCGCGCGCTCGTGGATCAAGGGCCCGAGCCAGGTGTCGCGACGCGACGGATCGCCGATGCGGATCGCGGCAACCTGCGCGCGCACGCGGTCGATCAACGCGTCGGCGACGCCGCGCTCGACGTAGAGCCGCGAAAGTGCCGAGCACTTCTGGCCACCCATGCCGTACGCCGAGCGCACGATGCCGGCGGCCGCATCGTCCAGGTTGGCTCGTGCCGTGACGATGCACGGGTTCTTGCCGCCCATTTCGGCGATGCAGGGGCGCGGCCAGGGTCCGGTCGCCATCCTCTGCACCAATTGCCGCCCGACCGCGACCGAGCCCGTGAACGTGAGGCCCGCGGTCGCAGGGTGTGCGACGAGCGTCTCGCCGACGTCGCTGCCCGAGCCCGAGAGGTAGCTGAACACGCCCGGTGGCAGCCCGGCGTCGCGGACGCAGTCGGCGAGCAACCGGCCGGCCCAGGGCGTGTCGGTCGAACCCTTGACGACGACCGTGTTGCCGGTGACGAGCGCCGCGGCGACCGGCCCGCCCGCCAGCGCGAGCGGAAAATTGAACGGCGCGATGACGACCCATGGCCCATACGGGCGCATCACGCTGCGGTTGCGCGAGACGACGGACGGCAGCGGATCGTCGGGCAATGCACGCTCGTAACCCGCGTGCCGTTCGAAGTCATCGGCGTAGTGACGGAAGAAGTCGACCGTCTCCTGCGCCTCGCCGAGCGCCTCCATGCGGTTCTTGCCGACCTCGAGCGTGAGCGCCGCCGCGATCTCGTAGACGCGCCCTTCCATCACATCGGCGATTCGCCGCAACGCCGCCGTGCGTTCGGCCACGTTGGTGCGGCGCCATTGCGGATACGCCTTCTGCGCCGCGGCCAGCGCCAGTTCGGCGTGCGCGGGGCTCGCGAGCGCAAACTCGCCGAGCGTGACCTCGCGATCGATCGGGCTCACGCGCGTCGCGTAGCGACCGGCTTGCAGGTCCACGCCGTCGACATGCAGTTCGTGGCGGCTGCCGAGCTGCGCACGCACCGAGGTCAACGCCGCCTCGAAACGCTCGTGCATCTCGGCGGGCGGGTCGAACATGGTCGCGTAGGTGAGCCGGAAAGCCATCGCGTTCAGTCCCGGAAATGGCGTGCCAGCAGCCGATCGAGCAGCCTGAGCGCTTCGTCGAGGGCAGGCTCTTCGATCACCAGCGGTGGCGCGACCAGCAACAGGTTGCCACGCGAGCCGAACGCAACGTCGGCGTCGAGCGCCTCCTGCAGCAGCGCCGCGAGTGCGGGCGGCGTCTGCGGCCACGGCGCCAGCGGCTCGCGCGTCGCACGGTCGCGCACGAACTCGAGCACGGCGAACAGACCGTGGCCGCCGCGCACGTCGCCGATCGAGCGATGTCGCGTCGCCAGGGCCCGCAGGCGCTCGAGGAGGTCGGCGCCGAGACGTCGCGAGCGTTCGATCAGTCCCTCGTTGCGGTAGGCATCGAGCGCGGCGAGACCGGCGGCGCAGCAGAGCGGGTGGCCACAGTAGGTGAGCCCGGTGCCGAGC
>DATMIB010000084.1:0-4764 GCA_035554635.1 Steroidobacteraceae bacterium
CTCGTGCCCACCGTCGCGACGGCGCAGGCGCGCACTGCGATCGAGCCGGTGCCGGCGCATACTGCAATCGAGCCGGTGCCGGCACGCCCCGTCGTCACGCTCGAGTCGCTGGCAGTCCCGGTCACGCTCGCGGAAAACCGCGCGGTGTCGTTCACCGACAAGCGCTCGGCCTACTATTACACGCAGACCCACGCCAACGATCATCCGGAGCACGCCTGGTTCCGCGGCCTCAACGTGGCCGGGCGTCGCGTGTTCAACGACTGCGCACTGGTGCTCGACGGCGAAATGCTCGACCCGCGCACGGCCGCGGTGGTCGTGCGGCCGGACGCGATGGTGCGGACCTATCCGAACGGCGTGGTCGAGACGTTGCGCCTGCTCGATGGCATCGCGGCGCTCGACATCGCGATTGCGGGACCCGCGCCACTGCTCGAGCGCATGGACTTGCGCCTGAGCGGCGACACGCTGCGCCCGACGGAACTTGTCGCAGGTCGTCAGGCGTACGAGTCGTCGGCGCCATCCGTCCCGGCCCACGTCGACCATGTCGTCGCGGGCCGTCACGGCGACCGGTTTCTCGTCGTGGTTGCCGACACGGCGCAGGCCGCGCAGGCATCATTCGAGCAGCTCGCGCCCGAGCTGCCGCGCCTCGAGGCCGAGCGACGCGCGCGGCTCGAGGGCTTGCTCAACGGCACCGGATACTTTGCCTCCAGCGATGCCACGCTGACGCAGGCGCTGCGCTGGATCACGCTCACGACCGACTCGCTCGTGACGCGCCAGCGCGGCGACGGCATCTACGCCGGGTTGCCGTGGTTCAACGAATACTGGGGACGTGACAGCTTCATCGCGCTGCCAGGCGCGCTGCTGGTCACCGGGCATTTCGAGCAGGCGCGCGCGGTGCTCGTGTCGTTCGCGCAGTTCCAGGACCTCGACCCGTCCTCGCGCTTCTACGGCCGGCTGCCGAACATCGTCAAGCCGGCGAGCCTCGACTACCACACCACCGATGGCACGCCGCGCTGGGTGCTCGCGTTGCACGACTATGTGCGCTACTCGGGCGACCGCGCGGTCGTCGCCGAGCTGTACTCGAACGTACGCGCGAGCATCGAAGGCGCGCTCGCGAACTGGACCGACTCGACGGGCCTGCTCGTGCACGCCGACAACGAAACCTGGATGGACGCGAGGCGCGAGGGCGACCTCGTGCCGTACTCGCCGCGTGGCACGCGCGCCAACGACATCCAAGCGCTCTGGCACGCGCAGTTGCAGGCCGGCGCCGAATTCGCGCGACTGGTCGGTGACGCGACGGCAGCATCGCGCTGGTCGCGTGCGGCAGAGCGGGTGCGGCAGCAGTTTGCACGCGCCTTCGTCGCGCGTGGCAGCGGACGCATCGTCGACCGTCTCGATGCCGCTGGCCGTGCCGACGACTCGCTGCGACCGAACCTGTTCTTTACGCTCGACCTGCTCGACGACCGCATCGCCGCCGCGCGCGAGACGCGCCGCGCCTGGGAGGCGCTGGTCTATCCGTGGGGCGTGGCGACGCTCGACGCGCGTCATCCGCTGTTCCGCCCATACCACCTGGCGCCGGGCCGGTATCACAAGGACGAGGCGTATCACAACGGCACGGTCTGGCCCTGGCTCGACGGCATCGCTTTGCAGCGGGTCATCGAGTTCGGCCAGGTCGAGGCGGCGTGGACGCTGTTCCACGCCAACGACGCGCTCGCGTTGCAACGCGGCGTCGTGGGCGGGCTGCCCGAGACGATGGACGCCTGGCCACATCCGGGCGAGCCGCGGCCTCGATCGACCGGCACGTTCCTGCAGGCGTGGTCGAACGCCGAGCACCTGCGAGTCTGGTACCAGTGGTTCCTCGGCGTCCGACCCGACCTCTCGCGGGGGCACGTCGTGCTGGCACCACGGCTGCCGCGCGCGGTGCGCGACGTCGATTTCAGCGTGCGTGTCGGTGCGGGCAGCCTGCGCGGCCGATACACGACGAGCGCCGAGGGGCGACGCTACGAGTACGCGCTCGAGGCCACGGCCGCGACCGTGCGACTCGACGTGGCGCCGTTCGAGATCCGCGATTTCGCGCTCGCAGCCGGCGGGCGACTGGTTGCGTTGGTCCAAGGGGACCAACTCGACGTGCAGGTGCTGTCCTCGGAAGCCAAGTCGAACGCCACGGTGAAGCTGCGGGTGTCGCGCGAACGCAAGTCGACGCAGGCCCGTTTCGACCGTGAATTTGCGGGTCTTTCGTTCGCGTCGCCGCGAGAAATCCACGCACTACCGGAAGGCTGACCGTCCGGCACCCCCGTGGTTGCTGCGCCACAGCAACCGTTTTGGGTTGGAATCCCTGGCCGCTGCGCGGAACGGCTCTCAAGCATCTTTGGCCCGCGCCGATACCCACCTTGCGCGTTGCCACGCGCGAAACGACCTGGCCCGGCTACGCATCGCGGGCGCCATCGACTGGGGAAATCAACGTGGGTCTTCGTTCCATCTTCGCCTGGATCCCGCTTCGCTTCCGGATCCTTCTGCCGGTGTCCGTCGTCATTGGTGGCCTGGTGTTCGGCGCCGCCATGTGGTTCGCGCGGGCCGAAACGGCGCGCACGGAAGCGGACATCGCGGCCGAGGTGAGCAACCGACGCGAAACCCTGCTCGACCAGATGGGCACGATCGACAAGCTCGTGACCCGCGAGGTGGAGACATCGATGAACCTGCTGCGTGACCACGCGGCACGTCGCGGCGGTGTCGCGATCTCGGGCAGCGCCACGCTCGGCGAGCGCACGGTGCCCAACCTCACGCTCGGCGGGCAGTCGCTGGTCGGCAACTACGCGCTCGTCGACGAGGTCAAGGACATCGCGAGCGGCACGGCAACCGTCTTCGTCCGCACTGGCGACGAGTTCATCCGCGTCTCGACCAACGTCATGAAGAACGGCAACCGTGCGGTCGGCACGCCGCTCGACCCGAAGGGCGCCGCCATCGCGGCGCTGCGCGAAGGCAAGGCCTACTACGGCATGGTCGACATCCTCGGCGCGCCGTACCTGACCGGCTACGAGCCGATCCGCGACGCACAGGGCGCGGTGATCGGCGCGTGGTACGTCGGCTATTCGCTGCGTCTCACGGTGCTCTCGGTGGCGGTCGGGCAGGCGAAGTTCCTCGACAGCGGCTTCGCGGCCATCGTCGACCGCAATGACGTCATCCGTTATCGATCGAAGCACGTCGAGGACTCCCAGGTGCTCGAGCGGCTCAAGGACGGCACGGGCTGGGTCGTCGAGCACGAGACGCTGCCCGAGTGGGGCTACAAGGTCGTCACGGCCTATCCGCAGGCCGAAGTGCGCGCGATTGCCGAAGCGCGCTCGCGCCAGGTCGTGATCGCTGGAGTCGTGGCGTGGGCCATCATCGTCGGCATGCTCGACGTCATGGTGTGCCTGCTCGTGCTGCGGCCGCTCGGCGGCGAGCCCGAGTACGCGCGCCAGGTCTGCCGCCGCATCGCCACGGGCGACTTCTCCGAAGCCGTCAAGGTGCACAAGCGCGCCGGCAACAGCGTCCTCGCCGCGATGCGCGCGGCGCAGGAGAGCGTGCAGGCGATGGCCGCCGACATGAGCCGCCTGGTCGAAGGCGCGTCGCGCGGCGAGCTCTCGGTGCGCGCCGATGCCACGCAGCACCACGGTGAGTACCGCGCGATCGTCGAAGGCGTCAACGCGACGCTCGATGCCGTGGTCGGGCCGCTCAACGTCGCCGCCGAGTGCATGGCGCGCATGGGACGCGGCGACGTGCCCGCGCCGATCGAGCAGAATTACCAGGGCGACTTCAACACGATCAAGGCCAGCCTGAACGCGAGCATCGCCGCGGTCCGCGCCCTGATCGACGACACCAACCGCCTCGCCGAAAGCGCCATTCGCGGCGACCTCGCCACGCGCGCGGACTCCGCGCGACACCAGGGCGACTACCGCCGCATCGTCGACGGCGTCAATCGCACGCTCGACGCGGTGATCGGCCCGCTGCAGCAGTCGAAGCGCGTGATGCTCGCGCTCGCCGGCGGCGACCTGACGCAGCGCGTCGAAGGCGAGTACGCCGGCGAATTCGCCGTGCTGCAGCAGGCGGTCAACGACTCGCTCGCGCGGCTCAACGAACTCGTGGGCGACATCAAGCGCGTGGCGGTCTCGATCGACCAGGCCGCGCACGAGATCGCGGCCGGCAACGCGAGCCTGTCGCAGCGCACCGAGGAGCAGGCCTCGTCGCTCGAGGAAACGAGCTCGAGCATGGAGCAGATGGCCGGCAGCGTGCACCAGAACGCCGTGCACGCGAACCAGGCGAGCTCGCTCGCGCTCAGCGCTTCCGAGGTCGCGGCCAAGGGCGGCGCCAAGGTGCGCGACGTCGTCACGACCATGGACCAGATCTCCGGCAGCTCGCGCAAGATGGCCGAGGTAATCTCGACCATCGACGCAATCGCGTTCCAGACCAACATCCTCGCGCTCAACGCCGCGGTCGAGGCGGCGCGCGCGGGCGAGAGCGGCCGCGGCTTCGCGGTGGTCGCGACCGAGGTCCGCCAGCTCGCGCAGCGCTCGGCGGAAGCCGCGCGCCAGATCAAGGACCTCATCGGCGGCGCGGTCGAGGCGGTGAACGCGGGCGCCGCGCTCGCCGACGACGCCGGCCGCACCATGGCGGACGTGACGGCGAGCGTGAACGACGTCTCTTCGATCATCGGGCAGATCGCGTCGGCGACCTCGGAGCAGCAGATCGGCATCGGGCAGATCAACCAGGCCGTGACGGAGCTCGACCGCG
>DATMIB010000085.1:0-6247 GCA_035554635.1 Steroidobacteraceae bacterium
CATTTCTTCACGCACCGCAAGTATCGCGAGGCCGAGGCGGCCTACGGCGCGGTCATCAGCCTCGGCGCAGCGTCCTCGTACTACGAACTCGCGCTCTACAAGCTCGGCTGGACGCTCTACAAGCAGGATTTCTACGAGGAAGCGCTGCACCGGTACGTGGCGCTGCTCGATTACAAGGTGTCGATCGGCTACGACTTCGACCAGCAGCACGCCGAGGAGGACGAGCGCCGCGTCACCGACACGTTCCGCGTGGTCAGCCTGAGCTTCAGCAACCTCGGCGGACCGGAAGTCGTGCAGGAGTACTTCACGACCAACGGCAAGCGCGGGTACGAGGATCGCGTCTACGCCAACCTGGGCGAGTACTACCTCGACAAGCTGCGCTACGACGATGCCGCCAAGGCGTACGAGTCGTTCGTCGAGCAGTACCCGTTCCACCGCCAGTCGCCGCGCTTCAGCATGCGCGTGATCGAGATCTTCACGAAGGGCGGGTTCCCGAAGCTCGTGCTGGAGTCGAAGAAGGCGTTCGCCACCCGTTACGGACTGGCCGCGGACTACTGGCGGCACTTCGAGCCGGCCGAGCACCCCGAGGTGCTGAGCTTCCTCAAGTCCAACCTCAAGGACCTCGCCAACCACTACCACGCGCAGTACCAGGACCCGGGACTCGCCGAGGCGAAGCTCGCGAACTACGAGGAGGCCGCGCGCTGGTACGGCGACTACCTCGCGTCGTTCCCGACCGACGCCGAGGCGCCGCAGATCAATTACCAGCTCGCCGACCTGCGGCTCGAGCACAAGGATTTCGGCGATGCCGCGCGGCAGTACGAGCGGACCGCCTACGACTATCCGGTCCACGCCAAGTCGGCCGCGGCCGGCTATGCGGCGATCTACGCGCATCGCGAGCACTTGAAGGTGGTCGAGGAAGCACGTCGTGACTCGGTGCGACGCGAAGCGGTGGCCAGTTCGATCCGGTTCGCCGACCACTTCCCGCAGCACGAGCAGGCCGCCGCCATGCTCGGTGCCGCGGCGGACGACCTCTACGACATGAAGGACTACGGGCCGGCCGTCGCGACCGCGCAGCGCGTCATCGACGCGTACCCGGCCGCCGACGCGTCGCTGCGTCGTTCGGCCTGGCTGGTCGTCGCGCACGGCTCGTTCGAAGTCGCTGACTACGCACGGGCCGAAGGCGGCTATGCACAAGTGCTCGCGGCGACGCCGCCGGCCGACGCCACCCGCGCCGCGCTCGTCGACAACCTCGCGGCCTCGATCTACAAGCAGGGCGAGGCCGCACAGGCCGCGCTGGACGACCGCGTCGCGGCCGATCATTTCCTGCGCGTGCGCCAGGCAGCGCCCACGTCGACGATCCGGCCCGCGGCCGAGTACGACGCGGCGGCGGCCTTGATCCGGCTGCAGGACTGGACCGCGGCCGCGAGCGTGCTGGAAGCGTTCCGCAGCGCCTTCCCGCAGCACGAGTTGCAGCGCGAGGCGACGAAGCAGATCGCCTTCGTCTATCGCCAGAGCGGCCAGCTCGCGCGAGCGGCCGGCGAGTACGACCGTGTCGCGACCGAGTCGGACGACCCGGCGCTGCGCGGCGAGGCACTCCTCGTGGCCGGCGACCTCTACCTGCAGTCGGCCGACCGTGACCGCGCGCTCGACGTGTACGGCCGCTACGTCCAGCAGTTCCCGCACCCGGTCGAAGGCGCGGTCGAGACCCGCGCCAAGATCGCCGACCTCCACAAGGCGAAGCACGACATGACCCGCTACCACCAGGAGCTCGAAGCGATCGTCCGCGCCGATGCGACGGCCGGCGCGGAACGGACCGGACGCACCCGCACGCTCGCGGCGCGCTCGGCGCTCGTACTCGCCGAGAAACTCCACGGCGAGTTCGTCGCCGTGAAGCTGCTGCAGCCGTTCGAGACCACGCTGCAGGTCAAGCAGGGGCTGATGGACTCGCTGATCGGCGCGCTCGACCGGCTGGTCGAGTACGAGATCGCCGACGTCACGGCCGCAGCTACGTATTACCTCGCCGAGACCTACCTCGACTTCAGCCGCGCGTTGCTGCAATCGCAGCGCCCGGGCGACCTGAGCGCGGCCGAGCTCAAGCAGTACGAGATCGAACTGGAGGACGAGGCGCTGCCGTTCGAGGAGCGGGCGATCGACGTCCACGAGAAGAACCTCGAACTGCTGCGCGCGGGCGTGCTCGGTGCCTGGACGCAGAAGAGCCTCGACCGGCTCGCGGAGCTGGTGCCGGCGCGCTATGCGCGCAGCGAGTCGAGCGGTGGCTTCCTCGGCTCGATCGACACGTACGCCTACCGCTCGCCCGCGTCGCAGATCGTCGCCCCCGCGGCGACCACGCCGGACACCACGCCGAGCGCCGCCGCACCGGTCGGAGGCGTCGGCGCGGAGAACGTTGCACCGGTGCAGACGACACAGGTCGGGCCGGAACCTTCGAACGCAGGAGTCGTCGCCGATGCGAAACCACTCTGAAGCCTGCCTCCGGATCGGGGCGCGTCTCGGCCTGGCCTGGCTCGCGGTGCTGGGCGTCGCCGCGGCCCACGCCTCGAGCGCAGGCAAGCCCGAAGCGCGACGTCCCGCGCGTGTCGAGGTGCGCCAGGACGTCACTGGCCTGACCATCACGCAGCAGCTGCGAGTCAACGCCGAAGTTCGCGCCGAATACGCTGCCGCCGTCGGTCTGCTCGAGCAGGGCCAGCACGACGCGGGCATCGCCGCATTGTTGCGCGTGCTCGAGCGTGCGCCAGACGTGGTCGCCGCGCACATCGACCTTGGCATCGCCTATGGCAGCACCGGCGACCTGGACCGCGCCGAGGCCAGCCTGCGCCGGGCCTTGGAGCTGAGCCCGCGCCACCCCGCGGCCCACAACGAGCTCGGCCTCGTGCTGCGTCGCAAGGGCCAGTTCCAGGCCGCGAAGGACAGCTACCAGGCCGCGCTCGAAGCCTATCCCGACTTCCACTATGCGCACCGCAACCTCGCGATCCTGTGCGACCTCTACCTCGCGAACACCGCCTGCGCGCGGGAGCACTACGAGGCATACGCGCGACTCGCGCCGGCGGACACGGAGACCGCGACGTGGCTCGCCGACCTGCAGAACCGTGCCGGTGCCAAGGAGGCCGAATGACCGTGCGCAACGCACTGCTGTCGCTCTCGCTGCTGTTCGCGAGCCCGCTCGGCATGGCCGAGGACACGCCGCCCGCCAAGGCCGCCGCCGCCAAGCCGGCGACGACCGAAGGCGCGACGGCGGCCAACGCCGCGGCCACTAAGGGCCCCAAGGTGATTTCCGGCATGTCGATCCTGGGCAACCAGGAGGCACCGAAATCGCTCGTGATCGTGCCGTGGAAGAGTTCGGAGATCGCCGATTCGGTCGGCATCGCGACCTTGCTCGACGATTCGCGCCAACCGGTCGACCGCGACGTCTTCGCGCGCGAGCTCGCTTACTACGAGGTCCGGTCGGGGACACCGCAATGAGTTGGTGGCCGGCGACACGAGGTCCGTGCTGAGACCGTTCTTCCTTCACTCAAGAGGCTGCACACCGTGGACATCTTCTATTCGATCGTCGACTTCTTCGCCAAGGGCGGAGCCTTCATGTACCCGATCCTCGTCGTCGCGGCGTTCGGCGCCGCGATCGCCGTGGAGCGTTACATCACGCTGACGCGCATGCGCTCGAGCAATCGCGAAGCCTGGGCGCGGATCGAGCCCGTGCTGCTCAAGGGCGACTTCGACAAGGCGCGCGAACTGACCGCCAAGGACGAGACGGCGGTATCGCGCCTGCTGAGCATGGGGCTCGCGCTGCAGGGCGCCGTGCGGCGTCGCGACGACGTCGAGAAGGCGATGGAGGAGACGATGATGGAAATCATCCCGCGCCTGCAGAAGCGCACGCACTACCTCGCGACGTTCGCCAACCTCGCGACGCTGCTCGGCCTGCTCGGCACCGTCGCCGGCCTGATCCACGCGTTCGCCGCGGTGGCCACGGTCAACCCCGCGGAAAAGGCGAACCTGCTGTCGGCCAGCATCTCCGAGGCCATGAACTGCACGGCGTTCGGCCTGATGACGGCGGTGCCGATCCTGTTCGTGCACGCGCTGCTGCAGACCAAGACCACCGAGCTGATCGACACGCTCGAGACCGTTTCGATCAAGTTCATGAACTCGCTCGCGGCGCGCCAGACCGCCCGCACGCAGAGCCACCTCGAACTCGTCAAAGCGGCCGCGAACGGCTGAGGACCCTGCCATGTCCCTGCGCCACAGACACGCGCGATACATGCGCAAGCCGGCCGAGCTGATGCTGGTGCCGATGATCGACATCTTCACGGTGCTGGTCACGTTCCTGCTGATGACGGCCGTCTTTTCGCGCATCGCGGTCGTCGAACTCGACCTGCCGAGCGCCGCGGGCGGGCCGCCCGTGACCAAGCCGCAGTTCCGTCTCGAGGTGATCGTGCGCCAGGCCGGTTTCGAACTGACGAACGGCACCGAGGTGATCGCCGCGGTGCCGAAGCAGGGCGGGGCCTACGACCTGCGCACGCTCTCCGAGCTGGCACGGTCGCTCAAGGAGGATCACCCGGACGTCGACGACGCCTCGGTGCTGCTCGAGCCCGAGGTCTCCTACGACGACCTGATCCAGGTCATGGATGCAGTTCGCAGCACCGAGACGCCGGCCGACGGCAGCGGCAAGCCGACGCGCATGGCGCTGTTCACGAACATCGCGGTGGGCGACGCGCCCATCCACGGAGGGACCTCGTCATGAGCATGCTGGGCCAGATCAAGCGTCGCAAGCGGCATGGCCTGCACGGTCGCGAGGACGCCGAACTCAACCTGATTCCACTTATCGACATCCTGTCGGTGATGGTGGCGTTCCTGCTCGTGTACTCCACGGACGTCGAGGTCGTGCAGAACACGAAGGGTGTGGAGATCCCGCAGTCGACGGCCGAAGCGCAGCCGAACCAGTCGGTCGTCGTCATGATCACGAAGGAACACCTCTTCGTGCAGGGCGAGGTGGTCGCCACGATCGCCCAGGTGCGCGATCCGTCGATGCCGCTGATCGATCCGCTGCGTGCGGTACTCGACCGGCCGATGCTCGCGAGCAGCGGTGCCGTCGTCGAGGTCGACATCGGCTCGCGCGAGATCACGGTGCTCGCCGACAAGTCGCTGCCGTACGAAGTGGTGCGCAAGGTCATGGCGACGTGCACCGCGGCGGACTACGGAAAGATCTCGCTCGCGGTGCTCGAGAAGGAAGCGCCGGCCCGCAGCGTCGCCTCGAAGCGGGCGTGAGGTCGCACCGTGTCCCCCACCGTCATTGCAGGGCCAGGTGAACCGATGGACGTCGTAACGGCACAGGACCCGAAGGCGCTGGTCGCCGAGCTGGAGCAGACCCGCGAGCGCATCGACGCGGTCGCGCGCGAGCTGCACGCCGTCGATGCAGAACTGGGAGCCCTCGCTGCGGAGCGCGAACAGCATCGAGTGCTGCACGACGCATGCCGGTCGCTCGAGCGGCTCGACGAGCTGGGCGGCGCCGGGTTGTTCTGGGGCGATGCCGCGGCGCTGCGCGTCGGCACGGAGCAGGTGCGCCGCGCTCGCCACCATGCCGAGGCGTTCCAGCAACGCGTCGGCGCGATCGAACAACACCGCCAGGCGCTGCTCACCCGGCTCGAGGAACAGCAGAGCCGCGCCTTCCTGCTCGAGGACGACGTCTTCGAAGCGCAGGAGGAAGAAGAGCGGCGCCGGCAGGAGTGGCTGGTCGAGCGCGAGATCGGTGCCGCGGCGAACCGCGCGCTGGTCATGCCGTGGGCGCGCGGGGGCGAGGACGATCGCCGCTACCGCAAGTCGCTCATGGGTTCGCTGCTGGTCTGCCTGCTGCTCGGGCTGCTCGCGCTGTTCGTCGACATCCCGCTGCCGGATCCGACGCAGGCGACGCAGGTGCCCGAGCGCGTGGTCCGCATGATGATGGAAAAGAAGCGTCCGCCCGCGCCGGCGCCGCGGACCGACACGCGCCCGGTGCCGGAGGAACGCGTGGCCGAACAGAAGGCGCCCGAGCGAGCCCCCAAGCCGACGCGACAGCAGCCGCCGGAGACGACGCCGCAACCGCCGACCGAGGCGGCGAAGCCGGAGAAGGGCATCCTGGCCTTCCGCGAAAAGCTGGCGTCGCTCAAGAACACACAGGTGTCTTCGCAACTCGGCCTGCAGGCGCGCCTGAACAACGCGGACGAGTCGAGCGGCCCGCCGCAGCGCGCGATGCTGACCACCA
>DATMIB010000086.1:0-19583 GCA_035554635.1 Steroidobacteraceae bacterium
CCCGCGCGAGCGGGGCCGCCACCCTCGCCCGCGCCAGCGGGAGAGGGACGGGGTGAGGGTCTTGCCCCTTCGCCCGCACTCGCGGGAGAGGGTTGGGGCGAGGGCTCTGATTTTCGGCCCTCGCCCGCACTGCGTGCGACCTCTCCCGCCGGAGCGGGAGAGGTGGCAGCGGGAGAGGTGGCCGACATTTCGACCACCGCGATCACGTCGCCCTGCGAGACGCGCGAGCCGCGCTGCAGCCTCGCCTCGCGCACGACACCGGCCGCGGTCGACGGCACGTCCATCGTCGCCTTCTCGGTCTCGAGCGTGATCAGCGGTGTGTCGACCTCGACCGCATCGCCCTGCTTGAACAGCACGTCGATGACCTCGACGTCCTTGTAGTTGCCGATGTCCGGCACGCGCACTTCGATGAGCTGATTTTCGTTTGCCACGTCGCCCACTCCGCGCTCAGACCGTCACCGGGTTCGGCTTTTCGGGATCGAGGCCGAACTTCTCGATCGCGCTGCGCACCGTGCCGCGATCGAGCTTGCCGTCGTCCGCGAGCGCCTTGAGCGCGGCCACGACGACGTAACGATGGTCGACCTCGAAGAAGTGCCTCAGGGCCGCGCGCGAATCGCTGCGACCGTAGCCGTCCGTTCCGAGCACGTGGTAGGTGCCGGGCACCCACTGGCGGATCTGGTCGGGCACGATCCGCATGTAGTCGGTCGTCGCGACGAATGGGCCCTGCTGCTGCGACAGCAGCTCGCGCACGTACGGCACGCGCGGCGGCTGGTCGGGATGCAGCAGGTTCCAGCGCTCGGCGTCGAGCGCCTCGCGGCGCAGCTCCGAAAAACTCGGCGCACTGAAGACATCGGCAGCCACCCCGTACTCCTGTTCGAGCACGTCCGCCGCCTTGAGCACTTCGCGCAGGATCGTGCCCGAGCCGAGCAGGTTCGCGCGCACCTTGCCCTTGCCGCCGCGGCGCAACAGGTACAGGCCCTTGAGGATTCCCTCGCGCACGCCCTCCGGCATCGCCGGCTGCACGTAGTTCTCGTTCATGACCGTGACGTAGTAGAAGACCGGCTCCTGCTCCGCATACATGCGACGCAAGCCGTCCTGCACGATCACGGCAAGCTCGTAGGCATAGGTCGGGTCATAGCCGATGCAGTTCGGGATCGTCGTCGCGACGAGCTGGCTGTGGCCGTCCTGGTGCTGCAGGCCTTCGCCGGCGAGCGTCGTGCGACCGGCGGTGCCGCCGATCAGGAAGCCACGCGTCCGCATGTCGCCCGCGGCCCAGGCGAAGTCGCCCACACGCTGGAAGCCGAACATCGAGTAGTAGGTGTAGAACGGCACCATGTGCACGCCGTGGTTCGTGTAGGCCGTGCCGGCCGCGATCCAGCTGCACATCGCACCGCCCTCGTTGATGCCTTCCTCGAGGATCTGGCCTTTCTTGTCCTCGCGGTAATAGAGCAGCTGGTCCGCGTCCTGCGGCGTGTAGAGCTGGCCCATCGACGAGTAGATGCCGATCTGGCGGAACAGGCCCTCCATGCCGAACGTACGCGCCTCGTCGGGGATGATCGGCACGATGTGCGGGCCGATGTCCTTGTCCTTGAGCAGCACGCCGAGCATGCGCACGAGCGCCATCGTCGTCGAGATCTCGCGCTCGCCCGAAGACTCGAGCAGCGACCCGAACGCCTCGAGCGGCGGCACCTTCAACGGGGGCGCGGTGACCTTGCGCTGCGGCAGGTAGCCGCCGAACGACTTGCGCCGCTGCTGCAGGTACTTGAGCTCCTCGCTGTCTTCGGCCGGCCGGTAGTACGGCACGCTCGCGATGTCGGCATCGGACACCGGGATGTTGAAGCGGTCGCGGAAGTCCTTGAGGGCCGCGTCGTCGAGCTTCTTCTGCTGGTGCGTGATGTTCTGGCCTTCACCGGCCGCGCCCATGCCGTAGCCCTTGACGGTCTTGGCGAGGATCACGGTGGGCTGTCCCTTGTGCTCCACCGCCGCACGGTAGGCGTTGTAGACCTTGTGCGGGTCGTGACCGCCGCGGTTGAGACGCCAGATGTCGTCGTCCGACAGGTTGGCGACCATCTCCCTGAGCTCGGGGTACTTGCCGAAGAAGTGCTCGCGCGTGTACGCACCGCCCTTCGCCTTGAAGTTCTGGTACTCGCCGTCGACGCATTCCATCATCAGGCGGCGCAGCAGGCCGCGCGTGTCGCGCGCGAAGAGCGGATCCCAGCGCGAGCCCCACAGCACCTTGATGACGTTCCAGCCGGCACCGAGGAACGCGGCCTCGAGTTCCTGGATGATCTTGCCGTTGCCGCGCACCGGGCCGTCGAGCCGCTGCAGGTTGCAGTTGACGACGAAGACGAGGTTGTCGAGCTTCTCGCGCACGGGCATCGTGATCGCGCCGAGCGACTCGGGTTCGTCCATTTCGCCGTCGCCGAGGAACGCCCAGACCTTGCGGTCGCTCGCCGGCACGATGCCGCGATGCTCGAGGTAACGGACGAAGCGCGCCTGGTAGATCGCCATCATCGGCCCGAGGCCCATCGACACCGTCGGGAACTGCCAGAAGTCCGGCATCAGCCACGGGTGCGGATAGGACGAAAGCCCGCCACCGCCGACTTCCTCGCGGAAGCGACGCAGGTGCTCCTCCGTCAGGCGGCCTTCCATGTAGGCGCGCGCGTAGATGCCGGGTGCCGAATGCCCCTGCATGAACACCATGTCGCCGGGGTGACTCTCCGACGGCGCACGCCAGAAGTGGTTGAACCCGACTTCGTAGAGCGTCGCCGCGGAGGCGTAGCTCGCGATGTGGCCGCCGTACTCCGAGCTCTGCCGGTTGGCCTGCACGACCATCGCCATGGCATTCCAGCGGATGTACGCCTTGATGCGCTTTTCGAGCGCGCGGTCGCCCGGGTATTCCTGTTCCTGGCCGGTCGAGATCGTGTTGACGTAAGCGGTGTTGGGCTTGAACGGCAGGTAGGCGCCCGAACGACGCGTGAAGTCGATGATGCGCTCGAGCAGGTACTGCGCCCGCTCCGGGCCGTGCGTCTTGAGCACGGAGTCGATGGACTCGAGCCATTCGCGGGTTTCGGCCGGGTCGGCGTCGTCGATCTTGGAGGCTTCGAACATCGGCAAGGATCTCCAGCCTGCGGCAGGCGCCGTGCACCCGCTCGTTGTACCAATGATTTGCCGCGCACCCCCTGCTAGCATGCCGCCGCGCCACGCGCGCCGGCCGCGAGGAGCGGCGTCGGAACAAGACAAGTTCGCCATGATCCGGGCGGGGTCCCGCAGGGTCAAGGCAAACGGGATTTCCACGGGACACCCGCAATGATCGCAACGCTTCCGCCTGCCAGCTCCGTCAGCGTCGTTTCCAAGCCGGCCGCATTGACCGAGGAACGCCTCGCGCGTACCGACGGCGCCGTCGTCGTGCTCGAGCGCACGGCCGCCGGTCGCGAACGCGTCGCCGGGCTGCCGGGCGGCGCGACCCTGGCCGCGCTGCTCGCGCACGAGGCACGCGTCGGCAACGAGTGGCCCACGCTGGTCACGCGCCTGCCGAACCGGCGTCACACGCTCGTCGTGGTCGGATTCCTCAAACCGGCCGCGTCGGGCTTCGAACGGCTCGAGTTTGCGGGCGGCCTCGCCAAGGAAGCCCTCAAGCCGGGTGTCGCCACGCTGCAGTTGCACGCGGACGACATCGACGACGCCAGCACGCGCACGGCTGCGCTCGAAGCGGTGCTGAGCGCCGCGCTCGCGCACGCCGCACCGATGCCCGAGCACAAGACGAAGCCGACGGCCGCGCCGAGCCTCCAGCGCATCGAGATTGCCGCCGAACCCGCCGCCGAATTCGACCGCAGCGTGGCGATGGCCGCCGGCAACCACCTCGCGCGCTGGCTCGCGGCGCTGCCGCCGAACGTGCTTGACACGCTCGCATACCGGAAGGCACTCCAGCGGCTGGCCAAGCGTGAGGGCTGGTCGTTCCAGTTCCACGATGTGGCGGCACTGGAAAAGCTCGGCGCCGGTGCGTTCCTCGCGGTCGCGCGGGCCAATCCGCATCGCGGCGCCGGCATCGTCAAGCTCAGCTACCGGCCGTCGCGCGTGCCGCGTGGCGCGCGTCCGGTCGCGCTCGTGGGCAAGGGCATCTGCTTCGACACCGGCGGCATCAACCTGAAGCCGCACAAGAGCATGTTCCTGATGCACGGCGACATGCAGGGCAGCGCCGTCGCCGTGGGCACGCTGCTGGCGTTGAGCCAGTTGCGCGTGCCGTACCCCGTCGATTGCTGGCTGGCCATCACCGAGAACCAGATCGGCCCGGACGCGTTCCGGCCGCAGGAGGTCGTGCAGGCATCGAACGGCGTCACGATCCAGGTCGTGCACAGCGACGCCGAGGGCCGCATGGTGCTCGCCGACACGCTGGCACTCGCGACACGCGAGCCGCCCGCGTTCGTGCTCGATTTCGCGACACTGACCGGCGCGTGCGTCGTCGCGATCACCGACCGCTACGCGGGCGCGTTCACGAACCGCCCTGCGCTGCACGATTGGCTGCAGCGCACGGGCCGCGACAGTGGCGAGCGCGTCTGGTGCTTCCCGATGGACGACGACTTCGACGTCGAACTCGAGAGCAAGGTCGCCGACGTCCTGCAGTGCACGCCCGACAGCAAGGGCGACCACATCCTCGCGGCACGGTTCCTGGGTCGTTTCGTGGCCCCGGGCGTGCCGTGGGTCCACGTCGACCTCGCGGCCGCCGAACACAAGGACGGCCTCGCGCACGTCCCCACCGAATTCACCGGCTTCGGGGTACGCTATGCAGTCCACCTGCTCGGCGACGGCGCCGGGCTCCACGAGAGACTGCAGGCCCTGTCTTGAACCGCCCCCACGAGCTGACGCTGCGACGCCCGGACGACTGGCACATCCATTTCCGCGACGGCGCCCACCTGGCGGCCGTGCTGCCGTTCACCGCGCGACAGTTCGGCCGGGCGCTGGCGATGCCGAACCTCAAGCCGCCGATGACGACGACCGCGGCGCTCGCGCAGTATCGCGAACGGATCCTGGCCGCCGTCCCAGCCGGGCTCGCGTTCGAGCCGATGATGACGCTGTACCTGACCGACGCCACCTCGCCGGAGGAGATCCGCCGCGCCCGCGACAGCGGCTTTGTCGTCGGCGCCAAGCTTTACCCGGCCGGCGCGACCACGCACAGCGATGCCGGCGTGACCTCGATCGACAAGGTCTGGGGCGCGCTCGAAGCCATGGCCGAGCACGGCCTCGTGCTGCAGGTGCACGGCGAAGTGACCGAACCGGTCGTCGACGTGTTCGATCGCGAGCACGTGTTCATCGACCGCGTGCTGAGCCGCGTCGTCGAGCGCGTGCCGCAGCTCAAGGTCGTGTTCGAGCACGTCACGACGCGGGTCGCAACCGAGTTCGTGCGGGCCGCACGCGCGGGCGTGGCCGCGACCATCACGCCGCAGCACCTGCTACTCAACCGCAACGCGATCTTCGAGGGCGGGATCCGGCCGCACCACTACTGTCTGCCGGTCCTGAAGCGCGAACGTGACCGCGAGGCGCTCCTCGAGGCGGCGAGCAGCGACGACGCGCGCTTTTTCCTCGGCACCGACAGCGCCCCGCACGCCCAGCACACCAAGGAAGCGTCGTGCGGCTGCGCCGGCATTTTTTCCGCGCACGCGGCGATCGAACTGTACGCCGAGGCGTTCGAGCAGGCCGGCCGGCTCGACCGGCTCGAAGCCTTCGCGTCCGAACGGGGCGCCGACTTCTACGGCGTGCCGCGCAATGCTGGCACGATCACGCTGCGTCGCGAGACCTGGACCGTGCCACAGGCCTACGACTACGGCGCGGGCGGTGATCGGCTCGTGCCCTTCCGTGCCGGCGGCACGCTCGACTGGCGCCTGATGGGCACGCACTGATGGACGAGTACGATTTCGTCGAGCCGCGCATCGCGGACCGGTTTCGCGGCTTCCTGCCGGTCGTGATCGACGTCGAGACCGGCGGCTTCAACCACCAGACCGACGCGCTGCTGGAAGTGGCGGCAGTCATGATCCACATGACGCCGATGGGCGAACTGCGCCCCGGTGCGACGCACCGATACCACGTGCAGCCGTTCCACGGTTCGCGACTCGATCCGGCTTCGCTCGCGGTCACCGGCATCGACCCGCACCACCCGCTGCGACCCGCGATGCCCGAAAAGGAAGCGCTGACGCAGCTGTTCCGCGAGATCCGCAAGGAAGTGCGCGAGCAGCAGTGCACGCGCGCGGTGCTGGTCGGCCACAACTCCTCGTTCGACCTCAACTTCCTGAACGCGGCGATCGCGCGGACCGACATCAAGCGCAACCCGTTCCACCCGTTCTCGAGCTTCGACACGGCGACGCTGGGCGGCGTGGCGTTCGGGCAGACGGTGCTTTCGCGTGCGATCACGGCGGCGGGCCTCGACTGGGACCCGAACGCGGCGCACTCGGCGATCTACGACGCGGAAAAGACCGCGGCGCTGTTCTGCATCATCTGCAACCGCTTCCGCAGCCTGTACGAAGAAGCGCGCGAGCGGGCGCCACAGCTCGCGCAGCCCATGCCGCCACCGCCGCCCGACGCGGAGCCCGCCTGAACGAGCGCGGACGCGTGACAAGAGTCAGCGCGGGGCACGCGGCGAGGGTTTCGCCCGAAGCGTGAAGCTCAGCCAGTGGGGCGCAGGACGGGTCTTCCGGGTTTGCCCGGAAGACCGTCGATCGCCATGGACGGCGATCGACGCGCCTGCAGGGACGTACTTGCGGCGTGTCTTCCCGGACTGACCGGAAGACTCAAGCGGGTGCCGGTGGGTGCGAAGAGGCACCCTGCGCGGCGGACCCGATTCAGGCCTTCGCCGCCGCGCCCGCGTCGGCCAGCAGTTGCTGCAGTTCGCCCTTCTGGTACATCTCGTTGATGATGTCCGAGCCGCCGAGCAGCTCGCCGCCGACGTACAGCTGCGGGTAGGTGGGCCAGTTCGAGTAGCTCTTGAGCGCCTCGCGCAGTTCCGGGTCCTCGAAGATGTTCACGTAGGCGAACGCGGCGCCACAGGCCTCGAGCGTGCGCACGGCCGATGCCGAGAAGCCGCACTGCGGGAAGTCCGGTGTGCCCTTCATGTACAGCACGACCGGATTCGACTTGAGCTGTTCCTGGATGCGTTGAATGACTTCCGACACGTTCCTCACCCCTCGGCCCCTCGGGGCCTCCTGCATGCACGTTTGTATGCAACGATTCTACGAATGATCGACTCGACGACCTGCCAGCGAATCCGATCGGCCCCTCGCTGATTCGACCAGCACCGGGAACCACAATTCACTGTCGGCGGCCCGTCGAGCTCCGGCTCAGCGGGCAGCGGTCGTCGCCGCAGTGGCTGCGGCCTCCTCCTGCGCTCGCACGCGCTCGAGTCTCGCGATGACCTGCCACTGCTCCTCCGCACTCATCTGCCCCCAGCGGGCGATTTCGTCGAGCGTCCTTCGACAACCGGCGCAGGTGCGCGCGGCGTCGAGCACGCAGACGTTGATGCACGGCGAAGCGGGTCGGGCGGGTGTCAAGCGGCCTCGTGCGCGGGGCGCGCAGAACGTTGAATTATGCGGGGACGTCCCCTATTCTTCAAATCAACAACAGGGCCGGAATGGTCCTAACCCCCGGCCACCAATAAGATTTTTCCATCGGGAGCAGCGTTCCCCATGAACCCATTGCAAACCGTCCGCGGCGCCATCGTCACGGGGTTCGTGCTCGCCATCGGGCTGGCCGTGGCGATCATGCCGATCACGTTCAACGAACTCAGCCTCGCCCGCTGGCTGCACATCGTGGCGGGCATCACGTGGATCGGCCTGCTGTATTACTTCAACCTCGTGCAGATCCCGGCGCTGGCCGAGGCGGCGAACGACAAGGGCGGCCCCGGCGGCGCCGGCATCGGCAAGTACGTCGCCCCGCGTGCCCTGCTCTGGTTCCGCTGGGCGGCCGTGGCCACCTGGTTCACCGGCCTCTGGTACCTCGGGCGTTCGGGCAACATCGGTGCGTTCGGTCTCGGCCTCGTCGGCGACGGCATCAACTACTACCACCTCGTGATCGGCATCGGCGCGTGGCTCGGCACGATCATGCTGTTCAACGTCTGGGTCCTGATCTGGCCGAACCAGAAGAAGGTGCTGGGCCTGGTACCCGCCAGCGACGAGGAGAAGGCCAGTGCGCGGCGCGTGGCGATGCTCGCCTCGCGCACGAATTTCGTGCTCTCGGTGCCGATGCTGCTGACGATGGGCTCGGCGACGCACGGCCTGCCGTTCTGACGAAGCGCCGGAAGACACGCGCCCGACGACCCTCGTGACCACGCCTCCCATGCCGCCCATCCGCTCGCACGACGCCGCCGCCCCGCTCGTGCTGCCGCAAGACCTGGCCCAGTGCGTGGCGGCCGCGCTCGCCGAGGACGTCGGCAGTGGCGACCGCACGGCAGCGCTCGTGCCCGCGGAACGTTCCGGCCGCGCCACTGTGATCACGCGCGAGGCCGCGACCGTGAGCGGGCGACCCTACGTCGATGAAGTCTTTCGCCAGGTCGATCCGCGAGTCGCCGTCGAGTGGCAGGTTGCCGACGGCGACCGCGTGCAGCCGAACCAGCTGCTCTATCGCCTGTCCGGCCCGGCCCGCTCGCTGCTGACCGGCGAGCGCACGGCGCTCAACTTCCTGCAGGTGCTGTCGGCCACCGCAACGATCACGAGTCGCTACGCCGACGCGCTCGCGGGCCTGCCGTGCCGCGTGCTCGACACGCGCAAGACCCTGCCCGGCCTGCGCAACGCGCAGAAGTACGCCGTGCGCTGCGGTGGCGGCGTCAACCACCGGCACGGCCTCTACGACGGCATCCTGGTCAAGGAGAACCACATCGTCGCGGCGGGCTCGATCGGCGCGGCCGTCGCCGCCGCGAAGACGAGCGGTGCCGGCGTGCTGATCGAAGTCGAGGTCGAGACGCTGGACGAGTTGCGCCAGGCGCTTGCCGCGGGCGCCGACATGGCGTTGCTCGACGAGTTTTCGCTGGACCAGCTGCGGCAGGCCGTCGCGCTCAACCGCGCACACCGCAGCGGACCGATCCGTCTCGAAGCCTCGGGCGGCGTCACGCTCGAAACGATTCGCGCCGTCGCGGAGACGGGCGTGGACTTCATCTCGGTCGGCGCGCTGACCAAGAACGTCCGTGCCATCGACCTGTCGATGCGGTTCGAGTACGCGGGCTGACTGCCCTCACCCGGCCTCTGGGCCGACCTCTCCCGCACACGGGAGAGGTGACGACGCTCAGCCGTTCGCGGCGATCTTGAGGATCCGCTGCGGCGCGGCGATGCCGTAGCCCTGCGCGTAGTCGACGCCGAGGCTGCGCAGCATGTTGATGATCTCGTCGTTCTCGGCGAACTCGGCGATCGTCTGCTTGCCGGTCAGGTGCCCGATCTCGTTGATCGAGCGCACCATCTCGCGGTCGATCGGGTCGCGCAGGATTTCCTTGACGAAGCTGCCGTCGATCTTGAGGTAGTCGACCGGGAAGTGCTTCAGGTAGCCGAACGACGACAGGCCCGTGCCGAAGTCGTCGAGCGCGAACCTGCAGCCGAGTTCCTTGAGCGCCTGGATGAAGCGGTTGGCCTGCGAGTAGCTGTTGATCGCCGAGGTCTCGGTGATCTCGAAGCAGATCTTCGAGCCGTCGATGCCGCTCGCCTTGAGCCGCTCGATCACGAACGGCAGGAACTTCTCGTCGGTGATGCTCTGGCCCGACAGGTTGATCGAGCACATCGCGAGCCGCTCGCGCTCGTCGGCCTCGGAGACGAGCCAGCGCAGCGCGTTGGTGACGACCCAGCGGTCGATCTGCGGCGTGATGCCGTAGCGTTCCGCGGCGTTGATGAACTGGTCGGGCGAGACGATCTGGCCCTTTTCGTCGCGCATGCGCAGCAGCAGCTCGTAGTGCGCGCCGGGGTCGTGGCGCTGCAGCGGCTGGATCGTCATGCGGAACAGCTCGAAGCGCGACTCCTCGAGCGCATTGTTGATCCGGGCCGCCCACTGCATTTCGCGGCGCCGGCGCATCACGTCGATTTCGTTGTCGTCGAAGCTGAAGATGCGGTTGCGACCAGCTTCCTTGGCCATCGCGCAGGCGCTGTCGGCCGACGACAGCACGGCCGCGACGTCCTCGGTCTCGCCCGTGATCGGCACGACGCCGATGCTGCAGCCGAGCCGGAACGTGCGGTCTTCCCAGACGAACTTGAAGCTGCTGACGGCCTCGCGCAGCTTGTCCGCCATCTGCTTCGCTTCCTCGCTCGAGCAGCTCTCGAGCAGCAGCGCGAACTCGTCGCCGCCCAGGCGCGCGAGCGTGTCGCGCCAGCGGATCTTGGTCTTGAGCAGCGTGCCCACCTGCCCGAGCAGCGCGTCGCCGGCACTGTGGCCGCAGGTGTCGTTGATGATCTTGAACTGGTCGATGTCGATGTGGCAGAGCGCGTAGGAAGCCTCGCGCGCCTTGGCGCTGCGCAGCGAACGCTCGAGCCGCTGCTCGAACTCGCGGCGGTTGACCAGGCCCGTGAGGATGTCGTGGCTCGCGTGGTAGGAGAGCTTGCGGTTGAGCTCGCGGCTCTCGCTCACGTCGTGGAACACGAGCACGCCGCCACAGACCGCGCCGGTGCCGTCGCGGATCGGCGAGGCCGTGCTCTCGATGTACATCTCGTTGCCGTCGCGCTTGATCAGCAGCGTCGGGCGCACGGACTTGATGGCACGTGCACGACGGATCGCATGCGACAGCGGGTTTTCCTGCGGCTCGCAGGTCTCCTCGTGGAAGCCGCGGAAGATCTCGTCGATGTTGCGGCCCTGCGCTTCCTCGAACTTCCAGCCCGTGAGCTGCTCGGCGGTCGGGTTGAGGTACTCGACGATCAGGTGGCCGTCGGTCGTGATCACGCCGTCGCCGATCGCCTGCAGCGTGATCTGCGCGCTCTCCTTTTCCTTGAAGAGCGCCTCCTCGTAGAGCTTGCGTTCGGTGATGTCGAACTCGACGCCGACCAGCCGGCGCAGGCGTCCGCTCGAGTCGACGCGCGCCCGCGCGCGGCTCACGACCCAGCGCCAGTCGCCCTTGACGTGACGCATGCGGTGCACGCTCTCGAACATCGGCGTGCGGCCGCCGATGTGATCGCGGATCAGCGCCTGCACTCGCGCCATGTCGTCCGGATGCACGAGGCGACGCCAGTCGGGCGCGAGGTTCGGGTCCTGCTCGTCGTAGCCGAGCATCCGCTTCCAGCGCGGCGAGAACCACACGGTGTTGTTCTCGACGTCGAAGTCCCAGAGGCCGTCGTTGGCGGTCGGCAGCGAGAGCGCGTTGCGCTCCTCGAGCTTGGCCAGATACCGCTGCACGCGCAGCCGTTCGAGCCCGGTCGCGAAGCTGGAGCCCACGAGCTTGAGCATCAGGTGCAGGTTGGCGTCCCAGCCGTCCGGGCGCGGTTGCGACGAAAGCAGCGCGATGAAGCCGCAGACGCGGTCGTTCAGCGAGAGGTTGCAGACCAGCGCGGAGCGCACCTTGAGTTCCGCGAGCCGCGCCGCGTCGACGGCGTGGTCGCGACGGGGCACGTGCGTGTCGCGCAGTTCCGCGACGCGCAGGTGTTCGAGCCGGCTGCCGAGCAGCGGCATGCGCTCGACCGGCACGCCCTTGAGGACCTGCGGGTCGAACGGCGCCAGCAGGCCCGTCGCCGCGGCGATCCGATCGATGTGCTTGCGCTCGGCGTCGAGCAGTCCGATGCAGATCGCATCGACGCCGGTCGATTCACGCAGGGCTTCGAGGTTGCGCTTGATGCAATTGTCGCCGGCCTCGCTCGTGAGCCCGACGAAATCGACGGCGACCTTGGTGACGAGGACGTCGAGCCCGACGACGGGACGACCGTCACCCACGCCGAAGATGAACTGGGTGGAGAGGAAATCGGTCGTTTCCTGTGCGTCGTCACCACCCAGCGGCGGGGTTGCGAAGGACATTGAGCGGTCCGGTCTCCCTGGTCGGCGGGCGCGTATTCGCTACCCCGCGGCACGGAGGTCTTCTCGTTGGGATCTGCGGAACCGAAGCGACCTGCACCGTGGCCGCGTCGGATTCTGCCAGAACGAGTCAGGAACTCAAGCTAACCGGCTGAATTTATTGACGCGTTTGGCGGAATGTAAGACCGGGCCCGACCGAGGTTGCCGCTGTCGACGCATTTCTGCTTGGCGGTGCCACCCGTGAGGAGAAACCACTGCTGGCGGTTGGCGCGCGCCAGGGGACGCGCCTGCGTGCCGTCGAAGCACGCCGCGAGCGCCTTGTCGTCGAGCAGCAGTGCGCGACCGGGCTTCGCGGCAAACCACGCCGCCGCATCCGCCGCCTCCTGCTCGCGTTCTCGCCAGCGCGCGTGCCCGAAGTTCACGCTCGGCCGCGACAGTTCGAGCAGGTATTGCTCCTTGGCGCCGACGAGACCGAGTTCGGCGATCCCGGCCGACGCTTCGGCGACCTGGGCCATGAACTCCGCCCCCGACCGTCGCGCGTCGATTTGCGGATACACCATGAGACCCGTGGTGACGAGCACCGCGGCCAGCGTCGCGCCGTAGGCCAGCCAGCCGTCGCGCACACGGAAGCAGGCCACGGCCGCGAGGCCGAGCAGGCCCGCGACGGCGAGCGGCACGGCAGGCCGCAGGCCCTGGTCGCGCACGACGCGCGCCGTGGCCTCCGCGTCGAGCAGGAAATAGACGGCGCCAAGCGTCATCGCACCGGCCAGCACCGCGGCCATCCCGAACGCGAGTCGACGCGGCCCGAGCCGGCGCAGCAGTTCCGACGCCCACGGCGCCGCCGCCATCGCGAGCGCCGGCACGGCCGGCAGCACGTACACGCCACGCTTGCCCGCACTCGCGGAAAAGAACAGCACCACGATCACGACCCACGCGAGCAGCACCGCGACGAAGGTCTCGCGCGGCGTCGTGTCCTCCGCCCGCAGCGCCGAGCGCCAGCGCGGCCACAGCCACGGCACCAGCGCGACCAGTGGCAGCCACAGCAGCGGGATCACGTTGACCAGGTAGTACCAGGCGGGCTCGTGGTGGTGCCAGGCGCCGGCGTAACGCGTGACCGTCTGGTGGAACAGGATCTCGTTGCGATAGTCGAGCAGTTCGCCGCCGGCCGAGGTCACGAGCAGCATGGGCACGAACCACACCGCGATTGCGCCGAAGAAGAACACCGGGCCGAGCCACCAGCGCATGTCGCGCGCCGGCGCCGTCGCTGCCCAGCCGCGCACGCGCAACACGACGAACGGCACGAGCACGAGCAGCGGCAGGAACCCCACGCCCTTGGTGATCACGCCGAGACCGGCGGCGGCCCAGCCGGCGAAAAACCAGCCGATCGCGGGGCCGGCCAGCAGGTGACGCAGCAACCCGTAGAGGCTCAGCGTCGTGAGGAAGCACAGCACGCCGTCGATCTGCGCCTGCCGGAACTGCCACACGAACTGGAACGTGATCAGCAGCAGCAATGCACCGGCGAACGCGGCTTCGCGGCCGTGCACGCGTCGCACGAGGTCGTACACGAGCACGACGCAGCCGAGCCCCGCGAGCAGCGATGGCAGCAGGAAGCCGAGTCGCACGGACCCGGTCAGTGCCATCGCGGCCGCCATGAGCCAGAAGAACACCGGCGGCTTGTCGCCGTAGATGTCGCCGCCGACGCGGGGGATCATCCAGTCGCCCGAACGCAGCATGTCCTGGGCGACCAGCGCGAACCGGGGCTCGTCGGCCGGCCAGGGGTCGCGCAGGCCGAGCCCCGCGCCCATCAGCACCAGCGCGAGCCCGACCAGCCACAGCAGGTCGACGGTGACATCGCGACGCCCGGTCGCCCCGGGACGCAGCCAGCGCTCGAGCCAGGACGGCGCTGCCGCTGCCTCGACCGCCATGCGTCAGGTTTCCTCGTGGATCGCCACGCGTGGCGAGGCGCGACGGATCAGCCAGCTCATGCCGAACAGGTCGACGATGCCGACCCAGAGCCGGTTGTGCAGGCCGTACTTCGAGACGCCACGCGTGCGCTCGCGGTGGTTCACCGGCACCGAGACGACCTCGAAGCCCTCGCGCTGGAACAGCGCCGGCATGAAGCGGTGCATGTTCTTGAAGCGCGGCATGTGCATGAACGCGTCGCGCTCGAAGACCTTGATGCCACACCCGGTGTCGGGCGTGCCGTCCTGCAGGATCCAGCCCCGCACGCCGTTGGCGACGCGCGACGAGGCACGCCGCAACCAGGTGTCGCGACGCGTCGTTCGATTGCCCATGACGAGCTTGAGCCGTGGTCGGGCCGGGTCGAGCAGCGCCTCGAGCAACCGCGGAAAATCCGCCGGGTCGTTCTGGCCGTCGCCGTCGAGCGTCGCGATCCAGCGCCCGCGCGCGTGGCGCACGCCCGTCGCCACGGCCGCGCTCTGCCCCGAGCGCTGCACGTGCCGCAGCAGGCGGATCTCCGGCATTCCCTGCGCTCGCGCGGCGAGGACCGCGGCGGCCGTGCCGTCCGTGCTGCCGTCGTCGACGAAGATCTGCTCGAAGGAGTGACGCCCCGTTAGCGCCGCGTGGATCTCGCGCGCCAGCGGCAGCACGTTCTCGTCTTCGTTGCAGACGGGGATGACGACGGACACGTCGGGCGACGCCGTCGGATTAGGGGTTGGGGTCACGATGAGCCGGGCCTTTCGCTCGTGGTTTGTGCGGCCGCCGGTGCCGGGGCCGTCGGGTAGTATAAACGCCCCGGCGCCCCCGGCCGCAGCGTTGCTCCGGCTCGCGCAGACCCTCCAGGACACGCTGCCCCGCCCATGAAGGACCGTCTCGCCCAGTCCCATTCGCAGCCTGGCACCGAAAGCCGCCGCCTCGGCTGGGCGCTCGGCATCACGGCGACGTTCATGTGCGTCGAGGTGGTCGGCGGCCTGGTTTCGGGGTCGCTCGCGCTGCTGGCCGATGCCGGGCACATGCTCACCGACACGGCTGCGCTGGCGCTCGCCTGGATCGCGGCACGACTCGCCTCGCGCCCGACGGATTCGCACCGGTCGTACGGTTACCACCGTGCACAGGTGCTTGCCGCTTTCGTCAATGCGCTCGCGCTGTTTGCGGTCGTCGCCTGGATCGTGGTCGAGGCGGTGCAACGCCTGCTCGCGCCCCGACCGATCGAGGGCGAGACAATGCTCGGCGTGGCGCTGGCCGGCATGGTCGCGAACGTCGCGGTCTACCAGACGCTTCGACACGGCGACGGTGACAACATCAACGTTTCAGCCGCGCGGCTGCACGTGCTCGGCGACCTGCTCGGCTCCATCGGCGCCACCCTCGCGGCGCTCGTGATCCTCGGCACCGGCTGGACGCCGATCGACCCGATCCTGTCGGTGTTCGTCGCCGTGCTGATCGTGCGCAGCGCCTGGTCGCTGCTGCGCAAGTCCACGCGGATCCTGATGGAGCAGGCCCCGGAATCGTTCGACGTCGAGGGCCTGCGCAGCACGCTGCTCGCGACCGTGCCCGGCGTGCGCGACGTGCACGACGTGCACTGCTGGTCGTTGACGACCGGCCAGACGATGCTCACGCTGCACGTGGCGCTCGACCGCGATGCACAGCCCGCACGCGTGCTCCGGGAGGCCAAGCACATCATCGCCGAACGCTTCGACATCGCGCATTCGGCGCTGCAGATCGAGCACGAAGACTGCCCGGACGCCGTCTGAGACGACGCCGGCAACGCTGGAAACGATGAACGAACCAGACGACACCAGGCCGGACCCCGGCGCCCCTGCCTCCCCTGCGCACGAGCCGCTGCGCAACACGCTGTACCGCAGGGTCACGAGGGGGCAGCGCCGGCTCACCCCTGCGCGCATGTTCGTCTACCGCGTGGCGGTCGTCGTGGCGTGGTGCGCCGTGCGCCTGCTGTGGACCACGTGCCGGGTCACGCATGTCGCCGGGCTCGAACGGGCCCGCGCGGCCGTGCGGGAGTCGAAATCGCTGATTCCGGTGTACTGGCACCAGCACATGCTGTTCGGCGCGCGTGCGGTGCTCGACCTGCGCAGCGAAGGGCTCAAGGCGGGGTTCCTGATCAGCCCTTCGATCGACGGTACCGCCCCGGCCATGCTGGTCGAGAAAATGGGCGGTGTCGTGATTCGCGGCTCCTCGACCCACACGGGCGCGCGCGCGCTGCGCGACTACTACGAAACCATCGTCAAGCAGCAGGTTTCGCCGGCGCTGACGCCCGACGGCCCCAAGGGTCCGCTGCACGAATTCAAGCCGGGCGCGATCATGCTGTCGCAGATCACCGGCAAGCCCATCCTGCCCGTGGCCGTGGCCGCCTCACGCCGGTACACGTTCCGCACCTGGGACGCCTTCGAGCTGCCGTTGCCGTTCAGCCGCATCGCGATCGTCTACGGTGAGCCGATCAAGGCCACGCGCGCGATGGACACCGCGGCACTGGCCGAGTGGCAGGCAAAAATGGCCGCGGCCTTGCTAGCGCTGCGTGGCGAGGCCGAGGCTGCGCTCGACCGCCGCTGAGAGTTCGGGCGCGTCGAGGCCCAATTCACTGCAGTCCAGTTGCAGGATCCGCTCGGCCGCGACGCACGCGACCACGTCCGCTGCGAGCTGCACCGGCATCAAGCCATAACGACGGCCACGCACGACGGCCTCCTCGCCCGTCGCCGCGACCTCGACATCCCCGACGGCACGCAGCCCGAGGCCGGCGGCCTTGAGCGCCGCCTCGGTCGCCGTCCAGCGGCGCAGCTCGCGCAGGTCCGCGCCTTGGGCGATCGACTCGACGTCGAGCCCCACTTCGCAGCCACGGGTCACGATCGCCGCGACGCGTGTGGCGCCATGCGACACGCTGAAGTACGGACCCGCGGCAAGACGCGGCTTGCCCTCCGCATCACGCGACAGGTCGCGGACCGCCGGCGGTGTCCGCTGCAGCCGCGTCGCGCCACAGAGGGCGAGCGCCAGCCCGGCGAGGCTCTCGAGCCGTGGCTCGGGGGCGCGCCGCTCGAACTCCAGGCGCCAGGCATACGGCAAGGCCGCGAGCAACGGCCCGGCCCAGGCCGGCGCGGCGGCAGGCGGCCACGGCACGTGTAGTAAAGTTGCGTGTTCCACGAAACCGGATTTTCGCCGCACGACCCTTGTCGCGCCAACCAGCCAGAATGGAACGACGATGATCAGATACCAGACGCTGCCGCAGATGCTCGATCGACGCGCGCAGGACGCCGACGCGATCGTCTACCTCGAGGGTGAAGGCGCCGAAAAGCGGCTGCCGCTCGCGGCGCTGCGCAAACGGGCGCTCGGCATCCTGTTCCACCTGCAGCGGGTCGGCGCCAAGGCCGGGGACCACCTGATCCTGCACGTCGCCAGCAACGAACAATTCATCGACGCCTACTGGGCTTGTCTCTACGGCGGCATCGTGCCCGTGCCCGTGGCGGTCGGCATCAGCGACGAGCACAAGCACAAGCTGCTGCGGATCGCGCGCCAACTCGGGCGACCGCTGCTGTACACGGACCGCAAGCTGCGCGACCGGCTCGCGGCCTTTGCCGTGACGATCGACCAGGCCGAGGCCTGGGCGACGCTCGATGCGCGCACATTCCTGATCGACACGCTCGACGACATTTCGCGCGCCGGCACGCCAGCGACCGTGGGCCCGGACGACACTGCGTTCATCCAGTTTTCGTCGGGGTCGACGAGCGAGCCCAAGGGCGTCGTGCTGACCCATCGCAACATCCTCGCCAATGCCGAGGGGGCGACGCAGGCCGCGGGGTTCACGCCGAACGACGTGTCGTTGAGCTGGATGCCGCTCACGCACGACATGGGCCTCATCGGGTTCCACCTGATGATGCTGTACGCCGGCGTGCAACAGCACCTGATGCCGACCGACCTGTTCGTGCGCCGCGCCCTGCTCTGGCTCAAGTGGTCGTCGGAGAAGCGTGTCACGATCACCTGTTCGCCCAACTTCGGTTACCGCCACTGCTTGCGTGCGCTCGGCGACAAGACGCTCGACGGTCACGACCTCGGGTCGGTGCGGTTGATCTTCAACGGCGCCGAGCCCATTTCGGTCGAACTCGCCGAGGAGTTCCTCGACCGGCTCGCGCCCTACGGCCTGCGCCGCACGGCGATGTACCCCGTCTACGGCCTCGCGGAGGCGTCGCTGGCCGTGAGCTTTCCGGAGCCAGGCTCGGTCTATCGCTACATCACTGTCGACCGACGCTCGCTCGGCGTCGGCTCTGTCGCGCGACTCGTGGAACCGACCGATCCCACCGCGCTCAAGCTCATGTGCGAGGGCAAGACCATCCCATTCACGAGCGTGAAGCTGGTCGACGATGCGGGCGTCGAGGTGGCCGCGGACACGGTCGGGCACCTGCTCATGCGCGGCGAGAACGTGACCGCGGGGTACTTCAACAACGCCGAGGCCAACGCGGCCGCGCTCGCCGGCGACGGCTGGCTGCGCACCGGCGACCTCGCGCTGCGCCATGGCGGCGAGCTCTACGTCACGGGCCGGTCGAAGGAGATCATCTTCGTCAACGGCCAGAACTACTATCCGCACGACCTCGAGGCGGTGCTGCAGCAGGAGGCCGGGCTCGAACTCGGCAAGGTGGCCGCCGCGGGCGCACGCAGCCCCGGCTCGGCAACCGACGAGCTCGTGCTGTTCGTGCTGCACCGGAGCGACCTGGCCGATTTCCTGCCGCTCGCCACGCGCGCGATGCACCTCGTCAACGAACACGCCGGCGTCGAGGTCGCGCGTGTCGTGCCGGTCAAGCGCATGCCCAAGACGACGAGCGGCAAGCTGCAGCGCAACGCGCTCGCGAAGGCGTACGAGGAAGGCGAATTCGCGGCGGAGCTCGCCGAGTTCGATCGCGCCTGGGCCGAACTGCATGGCCACGGCCGCGCGGCGAAGGGCCGCATCGAACGGCAGCTGAAGGCAATCGTCGACGACGCGATGCCGGGCAAGCACGTCGACGTCGACGACAACCTGTTCGACGTCGGTGCAAGCTCACTGACGCTGATCCAGGTGCACGAGAAGATCGAGGAGCTCTACCCGGGCTCGGTCGACCTCACCGAGCTCTTCGACTTCCCGACGATCTCACAGCTGGCGAAGCACCTCGAAGCCAAGTTGGAGAGCGGAAGAGTCTAGAGTTTAGAGTTCAGAGTCTAGTCGGAAGAAGAAGCCGCCTGCGGCGGCGGCCTTGGCGCAACGCGCCTCCGACTAGACTCTAACCACTAGACTCTGGACTCTTCTTCAGCTTCTTCCAGCGCTTGTGCGACCACCACCACCCGGGTGGGTCCGCCACGATGTCGCGCTCGAGCACGCGCGCGTAACGCTCCGTGGCCGTACCGCTGGGCAGCCGTTGCCCCCCGACGGTCAGCGGCTCGAGTTCGATCTCGTAGCACCCCAGTGCCAGGCGTCGCATGGCGACGTAGACGACCGGAGCCCGCAACGCGCGCGCGAGTCGCTCTGGTCCCTTGAAGAACGCGGTGTCCTGGTTGAGGAACGTCGTCCAGTGACGCTCGGGGCTCGTGCGCGGCACCTGATCGGCGATCAGGCCAAGTGCGCGCGCCTGGCGGATCGTCGCGAGTTCGTGCGAGACCGCCTTCGCCGGCAGCAACCGTGCACCGAAGCGCGTGCG
>DATMIB010000087.1:0-24237 GCA_035554635.1 Steroidobacteraceae bacterium
CAGGGCTGCGAGCAACTGGTTGTCGATCCGATCGATTTTCATGGCTTCGCAGGATTTGCCGCCGTGGTGCGGTCGACGCGCAATATCTTGCAAGACCGGCTCGTGTCGCAACCGATTTTGCAAGATTCCGGAACCGGCCGCCCCCTATCCTGTGCCGTTGCCCCGCGACGGCGCGGCCGCAGCGCACCATCATCAAAATCTCGTTTCGAGCCTTTGGGAGAGTTCTCGCCATGCGCATCGGTGTGCCGAAGGAAATCAAGGTCCACGAGTACCGGGTCGGGCTGGTCCCGGCCGCCGCGCGCGAACTGATCGCGGCGGGTCACGAAGTGCTCGTGGAGACGGGCGCCGCGTCGGGCATCGGCTTCGCCGACGCCGATTACGAGCGCGTCGGCGCGAAGATCGCGGCCACGGCCGCGGAGGTCTTTGCCGCGAGCGACATGATCGTCAAGGTCAAGGAGCCGCAGCCGCAGGAATGCGCGATGCTGCGCAAGGGCCAGGTGCTGTTCACGTACCTGCACCTGGCGCCGGACCCGGCGCAGACCGAGGCGCTCGTGAAGTCTGGCGCGACCTGCATCGCCTACGAGACGGTGACGGCACCGGACGGTTCGTTGCCGCTGCTGACGCCGATGAGCGAAGTGGCCGGCCGCATGTCGGTGCAGGTCGGTGCGTACTGCCTGCAGAAGGCCAACGGTGGGCGCGGCATCCTGCTCGGCGGCGTGCCCGGCGTGGCGCCGGCCAAGGTCGTCGTGCTCGGCGGCGGCGTGTCGGGCACGCACGCGGTCGAGATGGCCGTCGGCCTGCGCGCCGACGTGACCGTGGTCGACCGCTCGGTGAAGCGCCTGCGCGAACTTTCGGCCATCTTCGGCGCGTCGCTGCGCACCGAGTATTCGACGCAGGATCACATCGACGCCCTCGTCATCGACGCGGACCTCGTGATCGGCGCGGTGCTGATCGCCGGTGCCGCGGCACCGAAACTCGTCACGCGCGACATGGTCCGCCGCATGAAGGCGGGCGCCGTGCTCGTCGACATCTCGATCGACCAAGGCGGCTGCTTCGAGACGAGCAAGCCGACCACGCACGCCGACCCGACCTACGTCGTCGACGACGTGATCCACTACTGCGTCGCGAACATGCCGGGCGCCGTGCCGCGCACGTCGACGTTCGCGCTCAACAACGCCACGCTGCCCTTCGCACGCAAGCTCGCCGACCTCGGCTGGCAGAAGGCGCTGCGCGCCGACCCGCACCTGGCGAACGGCCTCAACGTGCACGAAGGCCAGATCACGAACGCGCCGGTCGCACGCGAACTCGGCTACAAGCACGTGCCGATCGCCGCGGTGCTCTGACCCTCCCGACCTCTCCCGCCCGTCGCGGCGGGAGGGGTTTGGCAAACGACCGCACGACGGCGGCGCCCTAGGAGCCGGGCGGGGAACACGCTAGGCTTTGTTCCATGCAGCGCACGCCACTGCGGTTCGACGACCAGGTGGTCCTGGTGACGGGGGCCTCGAGCGGCATCGGCCGTGAGACGGCACTCGCGTTCGCCGCCGCCGGTGCGTGCGTGGTGCTGGTGGCGCGTCGGGCCGAAGCACTCGCGGAGGTCGCCGCCGCGATTCGCAAGACCGGCGGGCGCGCGATCGCCGTGCCCGCCGACGTCACCGACGCCGCTGCCGTGCAGCGCTGTTTTCGTCGGGCGCTCGCCCGGTTCGGCCGGCTCGACGTCGTCGTCAACAACGCGGGCGTCCTGCTCCCGTCCCCCGTCGCGACGCTCGATCCGGTCGATCTGCAACGCATGCTCGACGTGAATTTGTTCGGGGCACTGCACGTGATGCAGGCCGCCGTGCGACAGATGCGCCGGCAGGCGGGCGGCGGCCACATCGTCAATGTCGGCAGCCTGGCGGGGCGGCGCGGTTATTCGCCGATCGGCGGTTATTCCGCGACCAAGTTTGCACTGGTCGGGCTGACCGAGGCGCTGCGAACCGAACTCGCCGACAGCAAGGTCCACGTCTCGCTGGTGCTGCCCGGCGTCGTCGACACCCCCATGGCCGAAAGGATCGACGACGACCCCACCGGCACGGGCATCTGGCCGAAAGCCTGGAACATGCCGCGGTCGTGGGTGGTCTGGGCGATCTTCGCCGCCGTGCGCCTGAAGCTCACCGAAGTGTCGGTGCCACCCGGCAGTGCGCTGGCGGAGAAGATCGCGGCGCTGGCTCCGGGGACGGCCGACACGCTCGTCCGTTCCCTGACGAATTTCGTGCGCCGGAAGGGCCGGCGCTGAGGTCCCGTATGTCCGAACCGTTCGCGAACCTGGCGATCGAACGCCACGACGGCGTCGTCACGCTCTACCTCGATCGTCCCGACAAGCTCAACGCGCTGCACCGGCCGCTCTGGCACGCGATCCCCGAGGCCGTCGCCACGCTCGATCGCGACCCGGCGGTGCGCGCGATCGTGCTGGCCGGCAAGGGCAAGGCATTCTGCGCCGGCATCGACCTCGTCGATCACGCGCCGACGCTGGCCGCCGGCGGCTCGCTCTCGGGGATCGAAGGCTCGGCGGTCGCCAAGCGCCGCCAGCTCTACGACGACATCCGCGCCTACCAGCGCACCGCGTCGTGCTTCGCGGACACGAACAAGCCGGTGATTGCTGCCGTGCACGGCGCCTGCCTCGGCGCGGGCATGGACCTGATCACGGCGTGCGACTTGCGCATCGCCTCGGCGGACGCGGTCTTTTCCGTGCGCGAGACACGCATCGCGATGGTCGCCGACGTGGGTTCGCTGCAGCGCCTGCCGCGGCTCATCGGTGACGGCATCGCGCGCGAATGGATCTTCACCGGCGCCGACTACGACGCGACGCGGGCCCACGCGGTGCAGTTGCTCAACGAGGTGCTGCCGGACCACGACGCGCTGATGCAGCGCGCACACGCGCTCGCGAGTGCGATCGCAGCCAACTCACCGCTTGCTGTTCAAGGCGCCAAGCAGGTGCTGGGATTTGCCTCTCGTCGCGAGGTCGACGCAAACCTCGACTACGTCGCGTTGTGGAATTCGGCCTTCCTGCATTCGGAAGACCTCGGCGAGGCCACGCGCGCGTTCATTGAGCGGCGGCCGCCGAGTTTCCGCGGCCAGTGACGCCGTCGGCCGCGGGCAGAACACCCGCGGCCGAACAGCGATCGCTCGACGTCGGTCAGCGACGCGGACGGTCCGTCTTCGCCTGCGCCTCGTTGACCTTGAGCGCACGGCCGCCCATCTCATGGCCGTTCAAGCTCTGTATTGCCCGCGCGGCTTCCGAGTTCGACGTCATCTCGACGAAGCCAAAGCCACGAGGCTGGCCGGTGTCGCGATCGGTGATCAGGGCGACGGAATCGACCGTGCCGTGCGCCGCGAACAGGGATCGCACCGCAGCCTCGTCGGCCGAAAATGGCAGGTTGCCAACGTAGATCTTGCTCATCGATGAATGCTCCGCGATGGTCCGCGTCGCGCCCGAAGGCTTCAAGCGACGTGAGGACCCTGAAACAAGGCATGCGGCGGCGCGGCTGAGCTCCAGAGCGAGTCGCGCTGGCGATCGCAGACGCGTGGCAACGGTGCCACGTGGATCGGAAACTCTTCGGCTTAGCGCGGGTCCCGGTGAAAGCGCCAACCCTGGCGAGGGGACCTGAACAGAAGTGGAAGGGAGACTACCCGCGCCGAGTATACGCACATGTTCTCGCCGCCGGGCGAGCGATTGCTCGACCGCGCCTGTTTTTGCTGTATGGTGCTCGCGCCGCCTGACGCGTCATCTGCTGACGTGCCGCGCCGAAACTTCTGCAGAAGCTCCTTCGGCCTAGAACGCTCCGTTCATCTCTGTGTCGACGGCATCGCACACCGCACCGCCGACCCATCGAGGTAAATCGTGGCCAAGGAAGAACTCATCGACATGCAGGGCGTTGTCAAACTGGTCCTGCCAGACACTCGCTTTCTCGTCACGCTCGAGAACGGCGTCGAAATCACTGCTTATCTTTCCGGAAAGATGCGCAAGCACCGGATCAGGATCCTCGCGGGCGACAAGGTGACGCTCGAGATGTCTCCCTACGACCTGACGAAGGGCCGAATCAACTTTCGTCACAAGGACGACCGCCCGGCTCCGCCTCCGGGGCAGCGCCAGAATTTCTTCCGGCGTCGTTGAGGCGAGGCCACGCGTCCGCCGGACGCCACGTCGTGTGGCGACGGCGGCGCCGGCCTACAGACTCGACGACGACGCGCGCGCATTGTGAGCCATGAGCACGGAACTGCTGCACGGCTTCGCCGCGCCTTCGGGGCCACGCGCAGGCACACCCGAGGACCATTCGACGGAGAAATCCTCGATCCTCGGACGCGCCGCAATCACCGAAGCGGAACTGCTTTGCGCAAGGTCGTGCGGCAATCGCGCCGGGGAGTTCGCCGCATTGGCGGAACTGCGCCAACTCTGGCAGCGCTACATGGCCGCCGACCGCGTTCCGTAACCGCCCGGCGCGCGGGGCGCGCCACGGCATCCGCCGGCGGCTTGCCGTTCGGCTGGAAGCCGTGCACGTCCGCTCGTCATGCACGAATCGCCTGCTCCGCCGGCTTCGGCGCTTCGCGCAGCTCGCGGCGGAGGATCTTGCCGACATTGGTCTTCGGCAATTCGTCGCGGAACTCGATGTACTTCGGCTTCTTGTAGCCCGTCAGGTTGGCCTTGCAGAAGTCCATCAACTCCTCGACGGTCAACGCCGGATCCTTGCGCACCACGAAGACCTTGACGGCCTCGCCGGACTTCTCGTCCGTCACGCCGATCGCCGCGCACTCGACGACGCCGGGGTGAGTCGCGATGACCGCCTCGATCTCGTTCGGGTACACGTTGAAGCCCGAAACGAGGATCATGTCCTTCTTGCGGTCGACGATGCGGATGTACCCGCGCTCGTCCATGATGCCGATGTCACCCGACTTGAAGAATCCGTCCGGTGTCATGACCTTCTCGGTCTCGTCGGGACGGTTCCAGTACCCGGCCATCACCTGCGGCCCGCGGATCGCGATCTCGCCGGCTTCACCGAGCGGCAGCGGCCGGCCGGCATCGTCGAGGATCGCGATTTCGGTGTTCGGGAACGGCAGGCCGATCGTGCCGTTGAATGTCGCGTTGGTGATCGGGTTGCAGGTCGCCACGGGCGAGGTTTCCGACAGCCCGTAGCCCTCGATGATCGGCAACCCGGTGAGCGCCTGCCACTTGTCGCTGACTGCCTTCTGCACGGCCATGCCACCGCCGTTCGCGACCCGCAGGCTCGAGAAGTCGAGCTTGCGGAATTCGGGGTGCTCGCACAGCGCGTTGTAGAGCGTGTTGACGCCCGGCAGCACGTTGAACTTGTACTTGCCCAGCTCCGCCACGAGCCCGTCGAGGTCGCGCGGGTTCGGGATCAGCACGTTGAGCGTACCGATCCGCACGCCGAACAGGCAGTTCACGACCAGCGCGAACACGTGGTACAGCGGCAGCGCGCAGATGTAGACGAACTGTTCGGGCACGGGGCCCCGCGAGGTGTCCTGCAACGCCGGCACGATCCAGGCGTCCATCTGCAGCACGTTGGCGACGAGGTTACGGTGCGTCAGCGTCGCGCCCTTCGAGACGCCGGTCGTGCCGCCCGTGTATTGCAGGAACGCGACGTCGCCGGGGCCGACCGGCACGGGCTCGGGCTTGCGTCGCGCACCCGCGTCGAGCACGTCAGTGAAGCGCACGTGCCCCGGCAGCGAATAGGCCGGCACGAGCTTGCGCACCTTGCGCACTGCGAAATTCACGATCGCACCCTTGGGGAAGCCGAGCATGTCGCCGAGCGAGGCGACGACCACGTGCTTGACCGCCGTCCGCGCGACGACCTGCTGCAGCGTCGCGGCGAAGTTCTCGAGGATGACGATGGCCTCGGCGCCCGAATCACGGAGCTGGTGTTCGAGCTCGCGCGGCGTGTAGAGCGGGTTGACGTTGACCACGACGCAGCCCGCACGCAGCACGCCGGCCAGCGCGATCGGGTACTGCACCACGTTCGGCATCATGATCGCGACGCGCGTGCCGCGCGCCACGCCCTGCTGCTGCAGCCAGGAGGCGAACGCCGCGGAATAGCGGTCGATCTCGCCGAAGGTGAAGAACTTGTCCATGTACGCGTACGCGTTGCGCGCCGCGTGCTTGCGGAAGCCCTCCTCGAGCAGCTGGACGAGCGAAGAGTACTGGTCGACGTCCACGTCGTGCGGGACGCCGGGTGGGTAATGCTTGAGCCAGAAGCGATCCATGTTGTCCCCCCAACTACGAACTGGCCCCGGCCTGCCTCAGGACGGCGGGCGCGTGGCGATCGGTACGTTGCAGACGTCCACGTAACCCGCCGGCACGAGGTACCAGTCGTCCCGGCGATTGCGCCGCGCCTCGACCACGGCGCGGAAACTGGCGGTGTCGGTGCGCAGGACTTCGAGCCGCTCGCGCTCTGCGAGCGGCACGTCGGCCGCCATGCGCACCGTCGCGATGGGCACGTACTGCTCGGGCTTTTCATAGAACCCGAGCGGCCCGGTCCCGCGTGGCAGCGTCGCGAGCAGTTCCATGCCCTTCACGACGCGACCGACGAGCGCGATGTTGCGATCGAGCTGGCGCGGCGCGTGACCGGTCACCACATAGAGTTCGGCGCCGTTGCCGCTCTCGGGCTCGTTGGCACGACCCGCGCCGACCATGCCATAGCAGTGCGTGAGCCACGCCTCGCCCCGCGACTTGTCACGGGCCGCGGGGAACCCGTCGCTGAAACCGACCTCGGGTGCGTAGCCGTCGCGGTCCGGCAGCGCCTCGAACGGCCGGTTCGCCGCGGCGGCGGTGAACTCCGGCGGCAGCTTGTCGCGCGCCGGCGCCAGCGGACGCTTGTTCTCCGGATCGCCCCACTGCACGACGAAGTTGTCCTGCGACCGGATGATCGCGAGGCCGTCGAAATACTTCTGCCGTACGAGCGTGCGGATGTTCGCGGCATGCTGCGGCGCGAACGCGGGCGCGAGCTCGATCACCACGCGGCCCAGGGGCAGTTCGAGATAGAGCGTATTTTCAGGATCGAGTGCGCGCCAGTCGGAGGGTGCGGTGGCGGCGAGGATCTCGCCCACGGTGCGCGGCGGCGACTGCGCCGTTGCGGCGGCGGGCTTGCCGGCGGAAGTCTCGGAGCGGGGCTGTGTTTGTGCCTCTGCCTCGACGGCGCCCGCTGCCAGCACCGCGATCAGCGGCCAGACGCAGCGGCTGTTCGCGTTCATGCCGGCTGCCGCGGCCCGAGGATGATCCAGACCTGGCGCAGGCTTTCCGCGGCTTTGCGGCACGCGTCGAGCGACTCCTCGAGCGATTCCCGCGTGGCGCCCTCGACCGCACCGGACTCGAGCATCATCTCGAGCTGCAGCACGGCGATCGACAGCTCGTCGTTCACGTCGTGCAGGTGACGGCGCATGTCGGGAAGCTGCGCGTCGGGAATGCCGTGAGCCATGTTGCGTCGTGTCCTTAGGTCGAGGCGAGTGCGGTGCGCGCGAACCCTTCGAGGAACAGCTGCATGCGCGCCATTCCCTCGGGTGTCAATTCCACGTAGGTGCGCCGGCGATCGGCCGGATCGGGCATGCGCGCGGCCAGGCCGCCCTGGATCAGGTCCTCGATGCGTCGCAACGCCGTCGTCATCGGGCTCTTGGACGACAGCGCCAGGCTCGTCACCGACAGGTGCTGCCCTGCGAGCCGCGCGCGCATCAGCTCCGCGAGCATTTCCCAGGCCGGTTCTGGCATGACCGCCTCGCCGAAGATGCTCGAGCGCGCTTCCTGCAGCTTCTGCAGCAGCTTGAGCGTGCGCAGGCTCGTCTCCTCCGGTCGTGCCAGCGCCGGTGCCGCCGGACCGCCCTCGCGCCGGCCGGTGTCGTGCTCGATCGTGCGCCGCATGTCCTCGGCCAGCGCCTTGGCCGTGTCGGCGATCTGCTGCAGCTCCCGTGCGCCGGGCGAATCGCCCGTCGTCGCGCGCACGGTGCGGATGCTTTCCGCACGCGTGAGTGCGTGCTGCACCGATTCGCGCAGCGTCTTCGGCTCGATCGGCTTGAACAGGTAGTCGCTCGCCTCGAGACGCATCGCGGCGACCGCGGTTTCGAGCGAAGCCTGGCCGGTGACGAGCAGCAACTGCAGCCACGGCCGGTCGGCGAAGTCGCGCCGGATCTGGCCGAGGAACTCGATGCCGTCGGTCGTGGGCATGTAGATGTCGCTCACGACCACGTCGAGCTCGGGTGACAGCTTGAGGATTTCCAGCGCCTGTGCCGCCGACTCGGCCGTCTTGCAGGCGATCGCACTGCTGCCGAGCACGCGGGACATCAGGCGCAGGGCCCGTACTTCATCGTCGACGACGAGGACTCGAGGGGGTGCGGGTGGTTCCATGTCGAAAATTTACATTGCTGGGCTCGCGGCGGACAGCCCGCCGGATAACACGCGCCTGGCGGTGCGTCCCTGAACCTCGATCACGCGGACCCCGAGCCGAGCAGGCCCGCGAGACTGGCCAACAAGCGTACGCGATCGAACGGCTTCGTCACCACGGCGTCCGCTCCGGCCTCCTCGGCCTCGGTCCGGGTGTCGTCCGTGTCCATGCCGGTGAGCAGCACGAAGCGCATGCCGGCGAGCTCCGGGCGCGCCCGTGCCCAACGACAGAATTCGAGCCCGGACATGCCGGGCATCAGGAAGTCGACCAGGGCGACCGCGGGGCGCTCGGTGGCCAGCAGCGCGATCGCGGCCGGCCCGTCCGGGGCCGCCAGCACGCGATAGCCGGCGTGGCGCAGGATGATACGCAGCAGTTCCCGCGAACGGCCGTCGTCGTCGACGACCAGGATCAGCGCGCCGTTGTCCGTTTCGGTCTGCGACATCCCCGTCATTCTACCTATGCGCGCCGCGTGCGCACGCATGCCCGATGCGGAAGTGCCGGCAGACTCGGGCCCGTGACGGCCTGTAAGATCGGGTCCTGATCGCAGGCAAGCAGCAGCTCGGGGCGAGCGGTACGCCGTGCGCGGAGAAGTGACGCTGTGCGGATTTTGATGATCGAAGACAACGAGTCGAACGCCTACCTGGCGCGCTTCCTGCTCGAGCGACGCGGTCACGAAGTCGTCGTGGCACCCACCGGCGCGGAAGGCGTGGCGCTTGCCCGCACGTCACGTTACGACCTGATCCTGCTCGACCTGCGGCTGCCCGATGGCGATGGCTGCGACTTCGTGCCCGGCCTGGTGCCGCCCGGCGCGGACGAGCCGACGCCGGTGATCGCCGTGAGCGCCCACGCACTGTCTGCCGACAGGGTCCGCGCCATCGAGGTCGGCTGCTGTGCCTTCATCGAAAAGCCGATCGACGTCACGACGTTCGCCGACCGGATCGAGGAAGTCGCCGCCGGCCGGGCCTAGCAGCGCGACCGCCGCAGGAAATCCCGTCCAGCACCGGTCGTCGCGACGGCTGCGCGCAGGAACCGTCGGGCCGGCGCCGTCGCACCGCCTGACCGCCGCGGGAGCAGCCGTCCTACCGCGCGTGGCGATCGTATCGAGCCGGACCGGGGCTACGATGATCGCGACCGCCAGTCGCGGTTGCGCGTGTAGGTGCGAGCCATGTACGTCCCGGCCGCCGTGCCCCTGGGCGGCGATTCGCAGCGACCCGGCCTCGCTTCGGCCATCGGACCCGCCGAGTTCGGCGCACGGCCCGGCAAGTCCGCGTGCCTGCTGCTCGACACCGGGCCAACGGCGCTGCTGCTGCGCTCGGTGCTCGCCGACGAGGCTCGCCGTTCGATCGACCTGCAGACCTACCTCTACGACGACGACGAAGCCGGGATCGTGCTGATGGACCGGCTGCGTGCGGCCGCCGAACGCGGCGTGCAGGTGCGACTGCTGATCGACGACAACGGCCTGCGCACCGACGAGTGCCTGCCGTTGCTGCTCGACTCCCTGCCGAACGCGGAAGTCCGGGTCTTCAATCCGTTCCGCCTGCGCCCCCGCTGGACACGGCCGTTGCAGGTGCCGTTCGAGTTCCGCCGCCTGAACCACCGCATGCACAACAAGCTGTACGTCGTCGACGGCCACGCGACGATCATTGGCGGACGCAACATCGGCGGCCACTACTTCGAGGCGAACGCGGCCGCCAATTTCACCGACCTCGACGTGCTGCTGCTCGGCCCCGTCGCACGCGATGCGCAGCAGGTCTTCGAGCAGTACTGGTCGAGCGACCTTGCGGTGCCGCTGCCCGCCGCGATGGGCCGGCGCGACAGCAGCATGGCACGCGAGCGGATCGAGCGTTACGTCCGCGCGGCACGGTTCATGCGGCTGCAGGAAATGTACCGGCACCCCGACCGCAGCCTGCGTGACGCGCTCGCGCGCGTCGACAGCCGCGTGCACTGGGTCGCATCGCGGATCGTCGTCGACGACCCGCGCAAGGCCTGTGTGCGGCGACGGGCGCACGCGCCGCAGGTCATGGTCGACGCGCTCAACGAAACCTGGGAGCGCGCACGCGAGGAAGTGCTCGCTGCGACGGCCTATTTCGTGCCGGGCCGCAAGGGCGCCGGCGACCTGATCCGGTTGCGGCGTCGCGGCGTGCACGTGCGCATCCTGACCAATTCACTGGCCTCGAACGACGTACCGGCAGTGCACGCCGGTTACACGCGCTATCGTCGCGCGCTGCTGCGGGCCGGCGTCGAGCTGTACGAATACCAGCGTTTCGGCAACCGGCCGCGCCACCATCACGGCGCCTCGTCGAGCAATGCGCTGCACGCCAAGACCATCGTCGTCGACCGCCGGCTCGCATGGGTCGGCAGCTTCAACCTCGATCCGCGGTCGTCGCGGCTCAACACGGAGATGGCGGTGCTGCTCGAATCGGAGTCGCTCGCGCGGGATCTCGCCGCGCGCATGGAGCGCGACCTCGCCCCCGACCGCAGCTGGCACGTTATGATGCGCCGCGGCACGCGCGAGCTGCGCTGGCTCGGCGAAAAGGACGGCCGACCGCTGGAGCATCGGCACGAGCCCGACTCGTCCTGGCTCCTGCGGAGCTGGGTCCGGCTCGCGCGCCAGTTGCCGCACATCGAGAGGTTCCTGTAGCAATGGTGGTGAAATTTTCGACCCGGCATGGGCAGTTGCTCATGCACGGCGAACCGGCCGTGAGACTGATCCGGCTCGGCGGCCATTCGGGCACGGTGCCGGGGGCCGTGTTGTACGCTGACCTGGCAGAGTTCCTGGTCGCGCTGCGCCGCGGGCTCGAGGTGCATGGCGACGAACTGTCGCCACCGCCGATCGTCGACCCCTCCGCCGCGGAAGACGACGCCGAACCGCGTGAACGCCCCGTTTCGCTGCGACGCCGCGCGGTACCATTGCTGGACATGATCCAGACTGCGATCAAGCGCGAATCCGACCTGATGTGGGAGAAAAGCTGAACCATGCTGCTGCTGACCCTGCCTGTGCTCGCCCTGTTGCTGCTCGGTGCCCATTTCATGCACGCGGGCCTGCTGCCGCTGGCCATCCTGGCCGTCCTGCTGATCGGCCTGCTCGCCGTCCGTCGGCCGTGGGCTGCGCGCACGGTCCAGGCGATCCTGGCAGTGGCCGCCATCGAATGGGTGCTGACTGCGATCACGCGCGCCCAGATCCGCATGGGTCACGACGAGCCTTACCTGCGGCTGGTGCTGATCCTGGGCGGCGTGGCGTTGTTCACGCTACTGGCCGCCGCGATCTTCCAGCATCCGAAGTTGCGCGCGCGCTTTCGGATCGGGTCCGCCGTGCCGGCACGGACGGACGCAGCGGCGGGCTGAGCGTTCGGTGCGACGGCCGGTTGGGGCCGGGCCGCACAGTGGGTTAATCTCGGCGGTCTCCGTGCCGTCGGGCACGACTCCGTCGAAGGACCCAACCCACCCATGAAGACCCTGCTTGCCACGGCGGGCGCCTGTGCGCTGCTCGCCATTTCCGGGGCCGAAGCTGCCGACATGAGTACGCCGAAGGACAACCCGTTGCTGAGCCCATGGGCCGGCCCCTACGGCGGCGTGCCGCCGTTCGACCAGGCCAAGGTGGACCAGCTCGCGCCGGCGCTCGAAGCGGGTATGGCGCAGCAGCTCGCGGAGATCGACCGGATCGCCAACGATCCGGCCGCACCGACTTTCGAGAACACGATCGCGGCCATGGAGCGCACTGGTCGCACGCTCGATCGCGTCGGCACGATCTACGGCATCTACACGTCGAACCTCAACGACGACGCCGTCTCGGCCGTCGAGCGCGACATGGCGCCGAAGCTCGCCGCGTTCAGCGACAAGATCACGCAGAACGCGAAGCTGTTCGAGCGCATCGCCAAGGTGTACGACACGCGGACGACCTCGGGCCTGACCCCGGAACAGCAGCGTCTCTCCTGGCTGTACTACACGAACTTCGTCCGTGCCGGCGCCAAGCTCGACGCCGCGGCGAAGCAGCGCCTGTCGGCGATCAACCAGGACCTCGCCAAGCTGTTCACGAGCTTCGGGCAGAACGTGCTCAAGGACGAGAACGAAGGCGTCATCTTCATCGACAAGGAAGCCGATCTTGTCGGCCTGCCGCCCGCGGTGCGCGACGGCATGGCGCAGGCCGCCGAGGGTCGCGGCCAGAAGGGCAAGTGGGCCATCGACAACACCCGGTCGAGCATCGAGCCGTTCCTGACCTACGCCGGGAACCGCGCGCTGCGCGAACAGGCCTGGCGCATGTTCGTCAACCGTGGCGACAACGGCGGCGCGACCGACAACAACGCGACGATCACGCAGATCCTGCAGCTGCGTGCCGAGCGCGCGAAGCTGCTCGGCTACCCGACGCACGCGCACTGGCGTCTCGAGAACTCGATGGCGAAGACCCCCGAACGCGCGATGGAGCTCATGGAGGCGGTGTGGAAGCCCGCGGTCGCGCGCGTCCACGAAGAAGTCGCCGACATGCAGAAGCTCGCCGACGCCGAGAAAGCCGGCATCAAGATCGAGCCGTGGGACTACCGCTACTACGCCGAGAAGGTCCGCAAGGCCAAGTACGATCTCGACGAAACCGAAATCACGCCGTACATGCAGCTCGAAAACCTGCGTGAAGGCATGTTCCACATGGCGAAGGAGCTGTTCGGCTTCGGCTTCACGCCGGTCGCGGCGGGCAAGGTCTCGGTCTACCACCCCGACGTGCGCGTCTGGGAAGTGAACGACGCGCAGGGCAAGCTTGTCGGCCTGTGGTACTTCGATCCGTATGCGCGCAAGGGCAAGCGCTCGGGTGCGTGGATGAATGCGTACCGCACGCAGGAGAAGTTCGACGGCGACGTGAAGACGATCGTCTCGAACAACTCGAACTTCGTGAAGGGCAAGCCCGGCGAGCCCGTGCTGATCAGCTGGAAGGACGCCGAGACGCTGTTCCACGAGTTTGGCCACGCGCTGCATGGCCTGAGCTCGGACGTGAACTACCCGTCGCTCGCCGGCACCGCGGTGCCGCGCGACTACGTCGAGTTCCCGTCGCAGCTGCTCGAGCACTGGCTGTCGACCCCCGAGATCCTCAACAAGTACGCGCTGCACTACCAGACCGGCAAGCCGATCCCGCGCGAGCTCGTCGCCAAGATCGAGGCCGCGGACAAGTTCAACCAGGGCTTCGACACGGTCGAGTACCTCTCGAGCGCGCTCGTCGACATGAAGCTGCACACCGCGGGCGCGCAGGCGATCGACCCGGACAAGTTCGAGCGCGAGACGCTCGCCGCGCTGGGCATGCCGGCCGAGATCGTCATGCGTCACCGCACGCCGCAGTTCAATCACGTGTTCTCGGGCGACGGCTACTCGGCCGGCTACTACAGCTACCTGTGGGCGGACACGATCACGGCGGACGCCTGGGAAGCCTTCACCGAGGCCGGCGGCGCCTGGGACAGGAACGTGGCCAAGCGGCTCAAGCTGCTGCTGTCGCAGGGCAACACGGTCGACACCGCCGACGCCTATCGCGCGTTCCGCGGCCGTGACCCCGGCATCTCCGCGCTGATGCGCAAGCGCGGCTTCCCGGTGCCGGCGGCGACGACCGCGCCGGCCGCGACGAAGTAACGCGAACAGGCCCTCCTCCGGGCACGACCCGGAGGAGGACCGTTGTCGACACGACCCGGCCGTGTGGCCGGCGTGCCCGCACGACACGACGAGTTTCCTCGCTGCGCTTCCTGCCCGCTTCGCAGATACGGCGCGCGCCGATACGCTTTTCAGTTTTCCATGGGCTTGCGGCGCGCGGCCGCGGGCGTACAACACGCGCCAGCCCCGGGTAACCCTGCCCGGCCCACCGAGGAGTGACACCATGCAGTCACGTCATTCGGGCTGGACGCTGCTCGCCGAGATCGTCGTCGTGTTGCTGGCGCTGGTGGTGCCCACCGTCGCCGCGGCGACGGAGCCTTGCGGCGGGCTCGGCGAGTGTCGCGCCATCGTCGAGATCAATGCGACCGACGGCGACATCGGCTTCCACTGGCTCGCAGATGCCGACGACCTGCGTGGCACCGAGATCGTCGATGCGCACGGTGAACGCATCTTTGCGAACGCCGTGACAGGTGCCTTGCGTCGACAAGGCCTGACCGAGTCGTTCGGCGAGAGTTCCGAGCCGAAGTGCCGGGCCTCGCTGCGCGAAGAGACCGATGACCCCGTGGTCACGGTCGCGCAGTTCGTGCGCCGATTCCCGGCGGGGTCCTATCTGTTCCGTGGCTACACGACCGACGGCGCGACGTTGCGCGGACGCACGCCTCTCACGCACTGGCTGCCGGCAGCGCCGCGCCACGTCGATTTCACCGGTGGCGTGATCACTTGGCAGGCCGGGACGTCGCTCGGCGTCTGCGCCTCGGAACGCGAGCTCTGGTCGCTGGTCGACGCCGGTGTCCTGCCAGTCCACCCGATCAACGTTCCGGTCGTGTCGTGGGAAGTCACGCTCGAACTCGAGGACGACCTGCACCGCGCATTCACGGTCCGCGTGCCGGCGCGCGGTGCGGCGGCGCAGACGAGCGTCACCGTACCGCCCGAATTCCTGTACTCGGTGCCGGCGGACACGCCGGCGAAGATCGAGGTCGGCGCGGTCGGCGGCCGGCTCGACATCGGCGACGACGACAACGCGACGTTCACCGAGCTCGTCGGGCTCTGCCTGCACCGGGTCCACGGCTGCGCGGCGGATTGACGCTCAGCGACCGTCCCGATCGGCATCGCCCGGCAGCGCGCGCTCGATGCTGCTCGCGATACGCTCGTACGCGTCGCGCGTCGCATGCCGCGCCTCGTCCCACGCCAGGCGCGAGTCGCCGCGTGACTGCTCCCAGTCCCGCGCGAACTCCGGCTCGACTTCGTCGAACCGCCGCCCTTCGTAGGCGGGATAGCGCTCGTAGCCGTACCGGTAGGCCGGGCCGAAGTCGTCCCAGCCGTGTGGCGACGCGACCGCGTAGGGCCGCGACGGGAATTCGTGGCGCCAGTACTCGTCCTCGTGGGCCGGGTTGACGCGTTCCGCCAGCGCCTTGCCGGCGATGCCGCCGATGACCGATCCCGCGACCACGCCGGCGATCGCGCCGGCCACCGTTCCGAGCGGGCCGCCTGCGATCGTGCCTGTGGCCGCTCCGGCCACGGCGGCACCCGCGAGCCCGCCCGCCGTGCCACCGGCGAATGCACCGCCCGCGACGCCTCCCAGGTGATCTTCGGGTTGTCCGGTTTCCGGGTCGCGATCGAGATCGCGCCCCTGCGGGCGTCTGCTCTTTTCCATGGTGTGCTCCTGCAGCTGCGGGTCGGTTGCCGTGGTTGTATGGCGCCGTCCCCGCGACGTCTGTAGGACCCCTCGCCTCCGCATGCGCGCGCAAGCGCTGCCAGACGAGCGTCGCTTCGTTCCGTTGTCGAGCAACCGCGAACCACGCCAATTACAGCGTTGTGAAATGCCCGTCGCGCTCGCGAGCCGAGCATGGCCCGGCCGCCGTGGCTCGCTCAGGTGGTTTGATCCATGGTCCGGCTTGCCGCAACGGATCGCCTCGCTTCTCGTCGGCCCGCCGCAAGGCCTTTGGTTGTCAGTCGGTTTCGAATTCGCTGACACAGTTTCGGTGCGGCACCTGTAGGCACGGTTCGCGCGTGCTGACTTACGTCACCGTTGTGTCACCGGAGACTGCCGCACCGGACAAATCAAACGACAGGGTTTCCCCATGACGTTCCGTCACTTGCTGTGTACCGCAGTGGTTGCGTGCTGCGCCCTGCCGGGCTCGCTCCAGGCGCAGATCGCCTTTTCCGACGTCTCGGCGGCGGCCAGGATCAACCGCGCCGGCGAGAGCTATGGCGCTGCCTGGGGCGACCTCAACGGCGATGGCCTGCTCGACCTCTACGCAAGCAACCATCGCCAGCAGGACAACATCTTCCTGAACATGGGCAACGGGACGTTCCACACGATCGGGCCCGAGGTGCTCACGTGGCGCAACCGCCAGCGTGCCGACACGCACGGCGGTTCCTGGGCCGACTTCGACAACGACGGCGACCAGGACCTGCTCATCAGTGCAGGTACCGGCAACCTGAGCGAGTTGCTCGTCAACGAGAACCAGTGGCTCGTCGACCGCACTGTCGCGCGGGGCCTCACGACGACCAACCTCGGCGGCCGCCTGCCGGTGTGGCTCGACTACGACGGCGACAAGCTGCTCGATTTCGTCATGACCCAGTACGGCGGCGTCGCCAAGCTCTATCGCCAGGGACCGGCGGGCCACTTCAGCGAGACGACGACGACCGCGAGGCTGCTCTGCAAGCGCTTCCACTACGCGCAGCTGATCGACGTCAACGGCGACGGCAACCTCGATTTCATGTGCTCCGACGAGGACCTCTTCCCGCAGAAGATCTACAACACGGTGCCGCTGCCGTGGAAGAAGATCTACGACAACCAGGCGCCCGCGGCCTACCTGCCGCCGGTGCCGCAGGCCGTCGACAGCGCCATCGCCGACTTCAACAACGACGGACGCATGGACATGCTCGTGATCGGCAGCGTGCAACTGCGCCCGTCGGGCGCCACGCAAAGCAGCCCGACGCACTTCGAGGCCGGGCTCATGAACGGCATCAAGGGCGTCAAGTTCGTGACGGGCGGCAAGGTGCAGTTCGAAATGGACTGGAACAAGCAGGACGAGCGCACCACCATCGACTTCAAGCGCATCAAGATCGGCTCGCGCGGCATCAATCCCGCGGCGATCCCGTTCACACTGGACCCGGCCAACACCGCAGTTCACGGCATGCCGGCAAATCCGACCAGGCCGGAAGACATCCCGATGATGCAGATCGGCTACAACCCGAGCACCAGGCTGTGGACGCTGGTGATCTGGTCGCAGCTCTCGGAAACCGACAAGGGTGTCTTCAGCGAAGCCTACCTGGACATCGACTCGACCGAGACGATCACGAACCTGGTCGCGACGGGCCTGTGGCCCAGCGATCGCGCGCAGAAGCCGACGCTGCTGATGAATTACCCCGGCAAGTTCGTCAACCAGACGGCGCAGGCCGGGCTCGACGTGCCGATGGAATGCGTCAGCGTCACGCCGGGCGACTTCGACAACGACATGGACGTCGACCTGTACTTCGCGTGCCGCACGGCGGCCAGCAACATCCCGAACCGGCTGTTCGAGAACCTCGGCAACGGCACGTTCCGCGAGGTCTCGGGCGCCGGCGGCGCAGTCGGACCGGTCGGCATCGCCGTCCGCAGCGGTGCCGGAACCGCCGACACGGCGGTGTCGGGCGATTACGACGTCGACGGCAACCTCGACCTGTTCGTCGCCAACGGCTTCAACCTGCGGCCGCTGCAGTTCGGCGGCCAGAACAAGCTGTTCCGCAACCAGGGCAGCGGCAAGCGCTGGCTCGAGTTCGACCTGGTCGGCACCCAGTCCGACCGCGAGGCCACCGGTGCGCGAGTGTTCGTGACCGCGAACGGCGTGAGCCAGGTGCGGGAGAACAATGGCGGCTACCACCGCTGGTCACAGGACATGAAGCGGCTGCACTTCGGCGTGGCCGGGGCCACCACCGCGTCGGTCCGCGTCGAATGGCCCAACGGCACGACGCAGAATTTCAGCAACGTCGCGACCAACCGGCTGTACCGGATCACCCAGGGCGGCGCCATCGCGGCCGTGACGCCGGGCGGTGCGCCGCCCTACCAGTGCGGGAAGCCGACCTTCAGCGCCGGCGCCGAGGCAGCCATCTTCATCTGGCGCGATTGCCCGTCGGGCGAATGGCGCATGAAGACCACGGCAGGTGGCGGCAGCGTCGTCTACAGCGGGTCGATCACGTCGGCGGCCGCGTTCAACAAGGTCACGACCCAGGGCCTCAGCACCATCGACAAGGTCGATACGAGCGATCCGAAGAAGATCGTGTTCCGGCTCGACACGCGCGGCACTTCGACCGACGGCATCAACTTCATCCCGAAGGACCCGCTCACCGCGTGCCTGCGTGTCGATGCACCTGCCGGCGTGAAGGTCTACTACGGTCCGTTCAAGCGGCAGTTGCCGGTGCCGCTCGACCTCGACGCGCGCAGCGGCTGCGGCGCCTGAATGCAGAGTTCACCTCTCCCGCGCGAGCGGGAGAGGTGGAGAGCCCTCACCCCCGGAGCCCTCACCCGACCTGCGGTCGACCTCTCCCGCGAACGGGAGAGGTGTCACTCCGACGCAAGCCCGGCCTGCACGACCAGGAAGGCATATTCCTCGGCGAGCTCGCGCAAGTGCTGGAAGCGCCCGGACTTGCCGCCGTGACCGGCTTCCATGTTCACGCGCAGCACGAGCAGCCGGTCGTCCGTCTTGAGGCGGCGCAGCTTCGCGACCCACTTTGCCGGCTCGAAATACTGGACCTGGCTGTCCCACAGGCCCGTCGTGACGAACAGCGCCGGGTAGGGCTGCGCGATCACGTTGTCGTAGGGCGAATAACTCAACATGTAGTCGTGAAACTCGCGCTCGTTCGGGTCGCCCCACTCGTCGTACTCGTTGGTCGTGAGCGGAATGCTCTCGTCGAGCATCGTCGTGACGACGTCGACGAACGGCACGTGCGCGACCATGCCGCGATAGAGCTCGGGCGCCATGTTGGCCACCGCCGCGACCAGCAGGCCACCGGCGCTGCCTCCCCGTGCAAAGACACGCGCGGGGTCCGCGTAGCCCGCGTCCACCAGGTGACGCGTGACGTCGATGAAGTCCTCGAACGTGTGTCGCTTGCACAGCTGCCGGCCCGATTCGTACCAGCGGCGCCCGCGCTCCTGCCCGCCGCGCACCTGCGCGATCGCATGGACGAAGCCGCGGTCGAGCAGCGAGAGCATGCTCGATGAAAACACCGGGTCGCTCGAGATGCCGTAAGCGCCGTATCCGTACTGCAGCAGTGGCGCCGACCCGTCGCGCCGGAAGCGGTCCTTGCGGTAGACGAGTGCGACGGGGACCTTTTCGCCGTCGCGGGCGGTCACCCAGAGGTACTCGGTGGCGTAACGCGCCGGGTCGAAGTCGCCGAGCACCGGTTCGCGCTTGAGCAGCGTGCGTGCCCCGGTGCGCGTGTCGTAGTCATAGGTCGTGTGCGGCGTCGTCAGCGACGTGTACGTGTAGCGCACGACCTCGCTGTCGATCTCCTCGTTGGCGCCGAGCGACATGCGGTAGGCCGGCTCGTCCGAGTCGAGGTAATAGTCGCGGCCGCCGTCCCAGGGACGAATTCGCACCTTGCGCAGGCCGTCGGAGCGCTCCTCGATTGCGAGGAACCGCGTGAACACGTCGAACCCGGCCACGAACACGTCGTCGCGGTGCGGCACGACCTCGCGCCAGTGTTCGCGCCCGATCGGCGCATCGACCGGCACTTCCATGATGCGGAAATTGCGCGCCTGCCAGTTGGTGCGGACGATCCAGCGCCCGTCGACGTGCTCGACCGAGTACTCGTGGCCACGCTCGCGCGGCAGCAGCACCTTGAACTCGAGGTTCGGGTCGTCGGTGCGCGCGTACCGCACCTCGGAGGTGATGGTGCTGCTCGAGTGGATCAGCAGGTAGCGGCGGTCCTTCGTCAGTTCGACCGCGGTGTAGAACGACTCGTCCTGCTCCTCGTACACGAGCGCGTCGTCGGCAGGGTCGGTGCCGAGCACGTGCACGCGCACGCGCAGGCCGAGCAGCGTTACGGGGTCCTTCTCGATGTAGAGCACGCGGCGATTGTCGGCGGCCCAGGCCATGGCCTCCTCGACGTTGGGCACGGCATCGTCCAGCACCTCGCCGGTGTCCAGCGACTTGAACCGCAGGGTGTGCTGTCGGCGCCCGACCGTGTCGTCGGTGTAGGCCAGCAGGCGATTGTCGTCGCTGACCTCGAGCGCGCCGATGTCGTAGTAGTCGAGGCCCGCGGCCTGCGCACGCAAATCGAGCAGGACCTGCTCCGGACCTTCGAGGTCACCGTGCCGGCGCGCGTAGAGCGGATACTCGTCACCGGTGGCGAAGCGACGGTAGTACCAGTACCCGTGGTCACGGTACGGCACGGTCGTGTCGTCCTGGCGGATGCGACCCACGATTTCCTCGTAGAGCCGGTCCTCGAGCGGACGCCACGACGCGCAGGCGAGTTCACGATAGGTGTTCTCGGCCTGCAGGTAACCGACGACGTCGGCCGCCGTGCGCGTGTCGTCGCGCAGCCAGTAATAGTCGTCGATGCGCGTCCCGTGCGGCGACGTCACCGGATGCGGCCGCCTGGCCGCGACGGGCGGCTGCGGTCTGGCGCTCATCGGCTCAAACGGACGCCGGGCCCATGCTGACCGGATGGGTCGGCCTCGTGCCTCCCGTCTGGTAGAACGGCATCATCTTCGGCGCGAGTTTGCCGAGCCGGTCCTGTCGCGTCTCGTCGCTCGGATGCGTGCTCATGAACTCGGGCGGCGCCTTGCCGCCTCCGACCTTGGCCATCTTCTGCCACAGCGTGATCGCCGCGCGCGGGTCGTAACCGGCCTTGGCCGCGAGCTCGATGCCGATCTGGTCGGCCTCGCTCTCCGAGGTGCGGCTGTTGGGCAGTTGCACGGCCATCTGCGCGGCCGCGGCGGCCAGCGCCATCGACTGGCCCGGGTTGTCGCTGAGCACGCCCGCGGCGAGCACGCCGACGTTGCTCGCCATCGCGACCGACATCCGTTCAGCCGTATGGTTCGCGAGGGCGTGCGCGATCTCGTGCCCCATCACCTGCGCGAGCTCGTCGTCGGTCGGGTCGACCTGCTGGATCAACCCGGTGTAGATCGCCATGCGGCCACCGGCCATGCACCACGCGTTGACGGTCTTCGGCTCGTCGATGACCTGCACGCTCCACTGCCACTTGGCGCTGTCGGGCCGCATCTTCACGGCCTGCGCCACCAGCCGCTCGGTGATGACCTCGACGCGGTTCAGCAGGCGCGAATCGGTGACGAGCTTGCCTTCCTGCTTGTACTTGCTCATCTCCTGGACATAGGCCTGGCGCGAGGCACTGATCGCCTGGTCCTCGGAGACGAGCATCAGCTGCTTGCGACCGGTCGGGCTCGTCGCACAGGCGGCAACCACGAGCGCCAGCGCCAGTGCGAGCAGGGGTTTGCGACTGCGAAGGATCATGCCGGACACCGTATGTCTGAGCCTCGAATGCCGCAATTCTGCACCGCCGTCCGGGTCGGAGGAAGGCACCGCCCGGTGCGGGCGCAGCGACCGGAGGTAGGCCATTGCCGCCGCCGGGCGTGTCCTCGCGGCTGGCGGAGGTACGCGGCGACGAGCCGCGACGCGCAGGTGCGGTGTCGGCGTGAACGCACGTCGTGCGGGGAAATCCGCTGCTGTTTTCGCCGCGCAGCGCGTGGTGGGAGCCCGGCTCAGCCGAGCGTGCGGACGGTGGTCGTGCGGCCCTGGATCCACTCCCAGGCGTCCGCCGCGGACGGCATGAAATTGATCTTGAGCGCGCCCAGCGTCGGTTGCAGGTACTCCACGAAGGCGCGCAGTTGCGGCGTGTCGGGCACGAAGACGCTTTCGAGACGCCGGTTGGTCGCGACCGCGCCGATGATCCCGGCCGTGGCCCAGATCAGTTCCTCGGTCAGCGGCGGCAGCGTTGCCTGGGACCAGTCGAAGACGTGAAAACGCTGGTCCTCGAAGTCCGCGCGCGCGGCGAGCGCCGTCGTCATGGCCTCGATCTCCGCCGCGGTGACCTGGCCGGTGCACCGCACCAGCACGACGCGCCCTTGTGCTTCGACTTCGTATGGCATCGCCAACCTCGACGCGCTTTCTACACCGGTTGCCGATGCTGCGCGTCACCCACGCGGGTGAGGCCCGTGCACTGCTGCACGCACGTTCGACATGCCGCAATCCGGGCCTGGACGATCACGCATTCGAACTGGGCCGATGCGTCGGCGGACGCGGGTAGACGCGCCGGGTCGCACGCGCGGCACGCAGTTCGCTCGCAAGGTACTCCCCGAGCGTCGACGCGATGCCACGCCCCGGCTGCGCGGGCTCACCGGCACCGAGCCGGAACAGCTGGCAGTAGTACCAGGACTGCGAAGCAAAAGCGTTCAGGGCCTTGGCCGCGAGCCACGGGCTCGTCGGTGACAGCCAGCCGCGCGCGCGCACCTGCAGCCGCCCGTCGAGGTTTTCGACGCGGTCGAGCCGGCCGTCCAGCAGGCGTTGCGGAAAATCGGGCATCCAGCAGAGCGGGCGACCCAGCCCGATCGCATCGCAGTCGGCGGCCCGGCCGTCGCCGCCGAGTGCCGCCTGCATGCCCTCGCGGCTGCGGAAGCCGCCGGTCACGAGCAAGGGCATGCGCGTGACACGCCGGATCGCGGCCGCATAGTCGAGGAAATACGCCTCGCGCGCACGGGTGCTCGCACGGATCGGCACCGCATCCTCGGTCCGGCCGGCGACACCGAGCAGGCGCGGCTGCTCGTACGTGCCACCCGAAACCTCGAGCAAGTCGATCGACTCCGCGTCGAGCCAGCGCACGACCTGCAGGCACTCCTCGTGCGTGAAGCCGCCCTTGCGGAAGTCGTCCGAGTTGAGCTTCACGGCCACGGGGTAATCCCGACCGACGGCCGCCCGCACGGCACGCACGCATTCGAGCAGGAATCGCGCACGGTTCTCGAGCGAGCCACCCCACGCGTCGAGCCGCTGGTTCGTGACCGGCGACAGGAACGAGCTGACCAGGTAGCCGTGGGCGCCGTGCACCTGCACGCCCGTGAAACCGGTCTCCCGCGCGATCGTGGCGGCGTGCGCGAATCGGCCGACCAGTGCGAGGATCTCGGTTTCGGTCAGCGCACGCGGCGTCGCGTAGTTGCCGAGCAGGTCGAGCTGCACGCGCGAGGGCGCCACCGGCTGCCCCGTGACGTACCGGGGCGACTGCCGACCCGCGTGCGCGATCTGCATCCAGAGGTGGTTGCCCCGCGCCGTGCCCGCACGCGCCCATGCGGCCAGTCGCTGGCGTGCTTCCGCGTCGTACGTGCGCGGCTCGGAGCGGTCGATCGCGACGTTGGCCGGACGTTCGAGGTCGAACCGGTCGACCTGCACGTTGCCGGTGACGAGCAATCCCGCGCCGCCGTCGCTCCAGGTCCGGTACAGGGTTTCGTGCGCCGCCGTCGCACGCAGCCATGGGTCGGCCAGCCCCTCCGTCATGGCCGCCTTGGCGAGGCGGTTCGACAGGCGGGCGCCGCAGGGCAACTCGAGTGGCGTGGCTAGCAAGTCACTCATGACATTCCATCCCTCGCGGCGGCAGTTGTATGATCCGGGCACATTCAACAGGATCGGGCTGCCACGCGCGCACCGGCCGGGAGGGGAATCCGATGTTGACCAGGGAACAACTGACGATCGTGCAGTGGCAGGCCGTCCGCAACACGCCACACCACGTCATCATCGCAGTCTCGGCCTCCGGGGGCAGCCCGTTCGACGAAATGCTGGAACGTGCCGCAGGGCTGCAGGGCATCGTCGACGCCATCAACAGCACCCACCCGCTCGTGAGCGAGATCGCGGCCGCGACCCACATCATGCACGCGCAGGACGACATCCGGCGCTGGTATTACACGCTCGAGGAGCCGCACCGCACGCCGCAGAGCTTGCAGGACAAGGCACTCGACACGGCACGGCACGCGCTCGAGGCGCTCGGCACCCATGGCGGGGCCGAGGACCTGATGCATTACGGCGAGTTCGTGCTGTCGCTCGCCAATCGCGTGGCGCGCGCCGCGCGCGAGGGCGACTTCTTCGGGATCGGTGGCGAACTCGTGAGCGCGCAGGAGCGGCGCTTCATCGAACGGCTCGACCGGTTGATCCAGGAACGCTGCGGCCGCTGATCGCGCACGGCTCCCGTACTGCCGCGACGCTGC
>DATMIB010000088.1:0-20332 GCA_035554635.1 Steroidobacteraceae bacterium
CCGGATCGCGGCGGCTCGAACGCGGCGACGTGGTCAACGTCGACGTCTCGGCCGAGCTCGACGGCTACTACGCCGACACGGGTGGCACGCGCGTCGTTCCGCCGACCACACCGCTCAAGCAGCGACTCTGTCATGCGACGCAGCTCGCGCTCGACGCCGCGCTCGCCGAAGTGACCGACGGTGCGGCCTTGAACCGCATCGGCGGCGCGATCGAAAAGGTCGCGCGACGACATCGCTTCCGCATCCTGCGCAACTTGGGCAGCCACGGCGTCGGTCGCGCGCTGCACGAGGAGCCCGAGCACATCCAGGGCTACTGGGACCCGACGGACACGCGCCGGCTGCGGACCGGCATGGTCATCACGATCGAGCCATTCCTGTCGACGCGCAGCACGTCGGTGCGCGAGGCCGGCGACGGCTGGACGCTGGTCGGCGCGGCCGGGAACCTCTCGGCGCAGTACGAGCACACCCTGATCGTCACGCGTGGAAAACCGATCGTCGTGACGACCGTGGGGGCCCGCTAGAATCCCGACGACGCGCCACGTCGCTACTCCTGGCTCTCCCTCGGCACGTATCGTCACCGGAACCACCATGCAGCGCACGACGATCACCCTCGACGACGACCTCGACGCGCGTCTCGACGAGTACATGAAGGAACGTGGCTACGCGAACCGTTCCGAGGCCATACGCGACCTGGTGCGGTCGGGCCTCGAAAAGGAAGTGCTGGCCGACTCGCCCGACAGGCCCTGCATCGGCGCGGCCGTTTACGTCTACGACCACGAGGCCCGCGACCTCGCGCGACGGCTGACCGGCATCGGTCACGACCACCACGACCTGTCCCTCGCGACACTGCACGTGCACCTCGACCACGACAGTTGTCTCGAGGTGAGCGTCCTGCGCGGCAGCAACGGCGACGTCCGTCACTTCGCCGACCACATCATTTCGGAGCGCGGCGTGCGTTACGGCAAGCTCGTGCTGGTGCCGATCGAGCCATCGACCGTCGAGCATTCGCACGGCAAGGGCCTGCTGCGCCACTCGCACATGCACGTCACGCGCAAGTAGCCGCACCGCGGCCTGTCGATCGCCGCGTGCGCTCGCACACCTGCAGCGCGCTTCGCCGTAGGCGCATCCGTGCCCGAGTTTAGGCGTCAGGTTTATTGTTGCGCCCGCAGCGGGCCGTCGATGATCGCCGCACTCCCACGCAGCGCGGTGATCTCCGATGGCCCACCGAAATCCGACGGCCCGTTTCAAGTTGCTGGCTGCGCTCGCCGCCATGCCGGTGCTCGCCGTGCCGTTCACGGCCTCGGCACAGATCGCATTCGTCGACGTCTCGGCGGCCGCAGGGGTCGCCCACCGCGGTGAGAGTTACGGGGCTTCCTGGGGCGACCTGAACGGTGACGGTTACCCTGACCTCTTTGCGAGCAATCACCGCCAACAGCCGAGCCTGTTCCTGAACCTCGCCAACGGCACCTTTCACGAAACCGGGCCGCAGGTGCTGCCGTGGCGCAATCGGCCTGGCGCGGACACTCACGGCGGCACGTGGGTCGACTTCGACAACGACGGTGACCAGGACCTGCTCGTGAGCACGGGCCAGGGCAACCCGAGCCAGTTCCTCGTCAATGAATACGGCCGCCTGGTCGACCAGGCGGCGCAACGGGGACTCACCGACACGACAGTCGGCGGACGGCTGCCGGTCTGGCTCGACTACGACAGTGACGGCCTGCTCGACTACGTCATGACGCAGTACGCGGGCATCGCCCGGCTGTACAAGCAGGAGGCCGGCGGCACGTTCCGCGAGACCACGAGCGAGGCCCAACTGCTCTGCAAGCGGTTTCACTATGCCCAGCTGCTCGACGTGACGGGCGACGGGCGGCTCGACTTCGTCTGCGCCGATGAGACGCTGTTCCCGCAGAAGATCTACGACACCGCGACGCTGCCGTGGACGACGGTCTTCGACAACGCCAATCCCTCGGCGGTATTCAAGCCTGTGTCGCGCGTCGCCGATTCCGCGATAGGCGACTTCAACAACGACGGGCGCATGGACATGTTCCTGCTGGGCGGGGTGCAGCTGCGTCCGACCACGGTCGACCGGAGCAGCGGTTCGTCGTTCGAAGCCAACCTGACAGGCGGCACCAAGGGCGTGCGGTTCGTCTCGCCCGGCGTCGTCACGCTGACGCTCGACTGGAGCAAGCGCAGCGAAAAGACCGAGACCGACCTGAGCAAGATCAAGATCGGGGCCGGCGGCAGGAGTCCCACGAGCCTGCCGCTCGTGCTGGACCCCGCCGATGCGAGCGTGCATGGCACCCCACCGGCACCGACCGCCGAAACCGCGCTGCCGGAGATGCACATCGGCTATGACCCGGCGTTGCAGCAGTGGACGATGGTGATCCAGACCAAGCTGACGCCGACGAGCCCGAACATCTTCAGCGAGGCGTACCTGCAGGTCAGTTCCACGGCGCACATTTCGCAGCTGTCCGGCACGGGGCGCTGGCCGTCGGACAAGACGGCGGCACCGACGTTGCTGCTGAACCTGCCGGAGGGCTTCGTCGACCAGACGGTCGCAGCGGGGCTCGGTGCGCTGTTGCAATGCGTCAGCGTGACGGCCGGCGACTTCGACAACGACATGGATCTCGACCTCTACATCGCCTGTCGCACGGGCGCCGCCAACACCGCCAATGTGCTGTACGAGAACCTCGGCAGCGCCACGTTCCGTGCGGTCGAGGCGGCAGGGGGTGCGAGCGGTCCGGTGGGCGCGGCGGTCGCGACCGGCGCCGGGACCTCCGACACCGTGGTGACGGCCGACTACGACCTCGACGGCTTCCTCGACCTGTTCGTCACCAACGGCTTCAGCCTGCGACCGCTGCAGTACGGCGGCGAGAGCAAGCTGTTCCGCAACGCAGGCGGCAACGGCAACCACTGGATCGAGCTCGACCTCGTCGCGACCACCACGCCACGTGAAGCGATCGGCGCGCGCGTCTACGCGATCGCGAACGGCGTGACACAGCTGCGCGTGCAGAACGGCGCCTACCATCGCTGGGCGCAGGACATGAAGCGCAGCCACTTCGGCCTGGGCGCGGCGACGGTCGTCGACCTGCGCGTCGAATGGCCGAGTGGCGCGGTCGAGACGTTCGCCGGCGTGCCGGTCGACGGGCTGTACCGGGTCACCGAAGGCAGCGGCATCGCCGCGGTCACGCCGGGCGTCGCACGGGCCTACCAGTGCGGTCCACCGCCACTCGATGGTGCGGTCGACTCGGGTGTGTTCCTGTGGCGCGACTGTCCGTCCGGTGAATGGCGGCTCAAGACGGTCGCGGCCGGCGGCGAGGTCGCCTATGCGGCGACGATCACATCGAGCGCGCCCTACGCGAGCGTCAAGGGTGTCGGCCTCGATTCGCTCGACACGCTCGACTACACGACCGACCCGAGCCGCATCGTGTTCGCGTTCGGCACGCGCGGAAATGGCGCGGACGGCGTGAACTTCACGCCGCAGCCGGGCACCAGCACCTGCATCAACGTCACCTCGCCCGGGCCGCTGCCGGTGTTCTACGGGCCCTTCCGCGTGCCGGTCGCGGTGCCCTTCAACGTGGAGACCCAGGACCCATGCTGACATCCAGATCGAGAATGGCGGTCAATGGGAAGCGCTGGCCCGCGGCGGCCCGCAGTGCGACAGGCTCGGGTGCAATTGCGGCCGGTGCGACCGCGCTGTGTGTCGCGCTCGCCGGCAAGCGCGACAGCGGCAATGCCGTCGCGCCGCTCAACGCGACGAGTCACATCGTCTGGGGCGAGTCGGCCGGCACGGCCGGCAGCGTCGACGTCCGCCACACGGTGCCGGGCACGGTACTGCACGCCGGTGCCTGCGTGTTCTGGGCGACGTTCTACGAGAAGTTCTTCGGCCGCGCCGCCGACCGCGGCGACGTGGCCACCGCCTTGCTTGGCGGCGTCGCGGTGGCGGCCGCGGCCTACGTCACCGATTACCACGTGGTGCCGAAGCGGCTGACGCCCGGCTGGGAAGCGCGCGTGAGACCGCGTTCCCTGGCCGCGGTCTACACCGTCCTCGCGCTGGCGCTGCCGCTGCGCGGGCTGCTGCGACGACGACGACGCTGACCGCGCCGCGTGCGTGTGGGCACTCAGCGAACGAAGAGCGGCAATCGCGGCAACCGGGGCCAGCGCAGCAGGCGCGTGCGCAGGCGCTCGGGCAATGCAACTTCGCGCCCCTCGAGCTTGAGGATCGTGAGGCTGTTGAGCACGATCGCGAGCGTCGCCGTGATGACCGCGCCGATCGAGCCGAGCACGCCGCCGTTGGCAAGGGCGAGGCCGTCGGCGACGCGCAGGGTCTTGCGCATCGGCGTTCCCTGCAGCGACCCATAGGCGAAATTGCAGAGCATCGCGCAGGCCCAGGGCAGCAGCGAGAGCCATCCCTGCCAGGTGACGACCGCGGCGGCCGTGAACGCCACGTAGAAGAAGCCGGTCAGCGCGTGTTGCGCGAGCGGGGACATCCGCGGCGTCGCAAGGCTCGACAGTTGTCGCGAGCAGGTGAGCACGCAGATGGCCGCCGTCGTGGGCGCGCCGAGCATCCAGAAATGCAGTGTCCAGGTCGCCTGGCCCGTGGCCGCCGCGAGCCGCAGGCGGCGGTCGCACTTCATCACGACCGACGAGACGCTGAAGACGGTCGCCAGCAGGCCGACCAGCTGGGCCGGAAGATCGATGGACATGAGGGTGCGGTGATCGGTGCGAGACGTGTCGTGGTGGGCCGCACGGAGTCTTCTTGGGCACCGCCAGCGCGGGCGCAATCGTAGGAGCGCACCCCGGCCGCCGCGATAGACACAGGTCACGATTCGCGGGCTCCCGGCCTGCGGAAGTCCGCAATGGCGACGCACGCGGGCGAGGCGTACGCGAGCGGCCAGGTGGCCGGCGTACACTGCCGCCGCCGTCCACACACCGTCAGAGCCCATGCCAGCGCAGACACCGCTCCCGCCGCCCACCGACGCGCCGCTGTCCGGACTGCGAGTCGTCGAACTTGCCCGGATCCTCGCCGGCCCCTGGATCGGCCAGACACTCGCCGACCTGGGCGCCACCGTGGTCAAGGTCGAGTCACCACTGGGCGACGACACGCGTCGCTGGGGGCCGCCGTTCGTCACGAACGCTGACGGCAGCGCGGGCGACGCGGCGTATTACCACTGCTGCAATCGCGGCAAGGCGACGGTCACGGTCGACTTCACGACCGCCCAAGGGCAGGAGGCCGTGCGCGCGCTCGTGCGCGACGCCGACGTCGTCATCGAGAACTTCAAGGTCGGCGGGCTCGCCAAGTACGGCCTCGACCACGCGTCGCTCAGTGCGCTCAATCCACGCCTGGTCTACTGCTCCGTCACGGGTTTCGGCCAGACCGGCCCGTATGCCGCGCGTGCCGGGTACGACGCGATGATCCAGGCGATGAGCGGCATCATGGACCTGACCGGCGACCCGGACGGGCCGCCACAGAAGATCGGCGTCGCGCTCGCCGACATCGTGACGGGGCTCTATGGCGTGATCGCGATCCAGGCAGCGCTCGCCGAACGCGAACACAGCGGGCGCGGGCAGCACGTCGACCTCGCGTTGTTCGATTGCATGGTCGGCGTGCTCGCGAACCAGAACCTCAACTACCTCGTGGGCGGTCGCGCACCGACGCGGCTCGGCAACGCGCACCCGAACATCGTGCCTTACCAGGTGTTCGCGGTCGCCGACGGCTACGTCATGCTCGCTGTGGGCAACGACGCCCAGTACACCCGACTGTGCGACGTCGTCGGTGCGCCGGAGCTCGCACGCGACCCGCGTTACCTGACAAATGCCGGTCGCGTGGCCGGTCGCGACGAACTGGTGCCGCAACTGGCCGAGCGGCTGCGGGCCTGGCGACGAGACGAGTTGCTCGCCCGACTCGAGGATGCGGGCGTGCCGGCGGGCCCGATCAACACCCTCGCCGACGTGTTTGCCGACCCGCAGGTCGAGCATCGAGGCCTGCGCCTCGACCTGCCGGCGCCGTGGACGGCGAGCGGCACGGTTCCCGGCGTGCGGCTGCCGATCCGCTTTTCGCGATCGATGGTGCAGAGCCGCGTTGCCTCGCCGCCGCACGCGTCTGCCGAGGTCGCGGTACCCCTGCGAACGCGGGAAGACCCGTGGAGCCGCTTCGAAGCGAACCCCCGTCCCTCCGGTCGGTGACGGTCGGCAGCAGCGACGGGCGATCCCGCCTCGTAGTTGAAACAGCGAGCGGGTAAGCGTCGGCCAGCTTGACGATCCTCTCGGTCGCACGCCGCTCGTCGGCTCATATCGACCGTTCGTCGGCAGAATTTTCGTGAACCCAATCACACTTTGCGGCACGGCCTGCGCAGGCCGCGAGCGGCACGGCACGACACCCCCTGGAAAATGTGAGCGGGTTCACGGTTCTGCGGCGGCGGCTCCAGCGTCGTGGCGCGCTTCCGTCGGGCCATTTGACAGATTGTCGCGAGCGTCGCCGACGCGTGTCTTGCGCGAGGTTCACGCGCCGCTTTTCCCCGAAAAAAGCTGCGTTGGCACATCGCTTGCTAAACCAGACGTGGCCGCGTTGCGACCGAACGGCATCCCGATCGGGCGGCGCTTCCGACACACGACTGGGGAAACAAGATGAACAAGAACCTTTCAGCACGCCGCGCGCTGGCTTGCGGCGCCGCGCTCCTCGCCTGCGCCGCGTGGACGGCGCCGGCATCGGCCGCAAGCATCACGTGGGACCTGCGCACCAACGACGGCTGCGGCGCCGCGGGCGAGCCCGCCTGCTCGAACAACTATGGCAACACGCGCCAGTACACGCAGGGCGGCATCAGGATGACGGGCTCCGCGTACGCGGACACGGACAGCAATTACGCCACGGAAGACCAGCGCCGGATCGAGACGGCCCACCTGGGCCACTACGACGGCAACGGGCTCGGCGTCACGAACCGCGACAACGATTCCGGCTCGCCCAACCACGCCACCGACAACAACAGCCGCTTCGACGCGATTCGGCTGGAGTTCGACACGGCCGTGCGCCTGACGGACCTCTTCTTCGGCTGGGCCGAAGGCGATTCCGACTTCACGGTGCTGTTCTACACCGGCTCGGGCAGCACGAGCCTCGTCGGCGAGCGCTACAACACGCTGTCACCGGAGTGGGGTGTGCTCGGCCACTACGACTCGTACGACGATGGCTGGAAGACGCTGTCGAACACGAACGTCTTCTCGCGCTACTGGCTCGTGCTCGCCTACGACAACGTGTTTACGGGCACCACGCGCAACCTCGACGGCGGCCAGACCTCGCCCGACGAGCGCGACGACTATTTCAAGATCGGCAAGGTCACGGTCGAGACGCCGACGCGGGTGCCGGAGCCGGGCGGCCTTGCGCTGCTGGGACTCGGCCTGGTCGGCCTGGTTCGCACGCGTCGCGTGGGCTGAGCCCCTTCCTCTCCCCGCCCAGCACCTCCGGCGACGCGTGTTTGGCCCTGCCGGCGACGGCAGGGCCCTTTTCGTTGCACCGTCCGGCACCAAGCGGGCTGCTTCCGGCCGAACGCTTGTGAGCCTGCCTCACAGCGACGTGAAGATCTTCTAGTCCGGCGCCGCCGAACGATGCTGCACTGCACAGGTCCGAGCGTAGGGCCCGTGCGTTTCGACGCGTCGGGCCCGTCGTCCTCGGGCGCAGCTTCGGTCGCGCCTGATCCCGCCCATGCCTCGCTCCGCCACGGCCGTGCCGCGGCGTCGAGGCCATTCCATGGATGGTCCTGTTCACGTGCCGATTCCCAAGACGTTGCGCGGCCTGGCGCTGCTGCTCTCCTCGTTGTTGTTCCTTGCCTCGACGGCCCGCGCCGACACCCCGCCGACGTCCACGAGCACATCCGACCTCACTACCCTGCAGTCCGGCACCACGGACGCGTACCAGGCGACTGCAGGACGCAAGGCCAACTACGGCCATTACTTCGCAACCCGCTACGACGACACGCCGGGCGACGTCGCGATGCTGTGCAGCCAGCCCGGCGTGCGGGGTGTCCTCTGGCGCGAGACCTGGAACGAAGTCGAGCCGTCGCCGGGCCAGTACGACTTCAGTGGCTACGAACGCGTGCTGCGCGCGATCGAGACTTCGAACAATCCGAAGTGCCAGCTCTGGGTGATGGTCGAATTCAAGAGCTTCAACACCAGTCCGGTCCGCAATCCATGCCCGGATTACCTGCAGGGTCGCTACTCGGGCCCCAACGCCGACGGCAGTCGTGCGATGACCTGCTTCATGTGGGAACCGACCGTGCAGCGCGCCTACCAGGCGATGATGCGTGCGGCCGGCGCACGCTTCGACGACAACCCGCGCATCGAAGGCTTCGTGCTGCAGGAGTCGGCCCTGGGCTTCACGGGCCAGTACTCGCAGGACGTCGGCGACGGCGGCACGTACACGGCCGTGGCCTGGCGCGACGCGTTGATCGACATGGTGCAGCAATGCGCCTCGGCTTTTTCGAACAGCCGCTGCATGGCGTTCGTGAACTTCATCCGCAACGGCCCGGAGTTCATCGACGACGTGGCCGCGGCGATCGCGCGCGTGCCCGACAACCGGGCGTGCCTGTCGGGGCCGGACCTGCTGCCCGACGAGAAGGCGCTGTACTCGCACAACGGCGCGATCTACGAAGTGCTCGCGCGGCATGGCGGTTGCCGTGCCAACAGCGCGCAGAACCGGTCCTACGGCATCCGCAACTTCAACCTTTACGACGTGTTCCGTTTCGCGGTCGGCGGCACCAAGGGCGACTTCCAGCAGCGCGAGCCGCGCTCGAGCGGCGTGTGCGTCAACTCGTACCTGTTCTGGAACCATCGCGTCGGCGAGAGCTGGACCGGCCTCGACTGGATCAATGCGCTGCCGGTGATCGCGGCCTATCCGTACGGCCGCGAATGGCTCGACGCCTGCGAAGGCGGTGGCGGGCCGCCCTGAGGCGGCGGCTCGACGATCGGTCGGCGAGCGGTCAACGAGGCGTGACGGCGCAGCACGAGGCGCCATGACGGCACACCGCACTCCACGAAAGCTGTCGCCACTTTGGCGCGGCCTGCGACGCTGCGGGCGACTGGCGCATCTGGGACTGGGATAATGTCGACGTACCGCCGAGCCGATCGGCCGGCGGTGCGTCGACGTCGGTCGTCGCCGGCGCGGATCGCGCCCGGTGCGCACCGCGCCCACGCCTTCCGCCCGTCAACCGATCCGAGCCGTCAACGTTGTTCGCCGAATGATTTTGCGCCCTCGCGCGCTGCACCGGACCTCGCTCCTCGCAGCGCTCTCCCTGACCCTTGCCGCGGCCGGTTGTGCCGTCGGGCCTGAGCCCCGGGCGCCGTCCGTCGACAGCCTTGGCGCGCCCACGGCCTATCTCAACGAACTGCCGGCACGGGCCGCGACCACCGCGGACCTCGTCCAATGGTGGTCGGCCTTCGACGACGCGACGCTCGACGAGTTCGTCGCGCGCGCCCTGGCCGCCAATGCCGACCTCGAAGCGGCCGGCGCACGCGTGCGTGCGGCACGCGCGGCGCTGACCGCATCGTCGGCCGGTTTCTGGCCGTCGGTCGGGCTCGGCGTGTCGGCGACCGAGCGCGAAGGTTCCGTCACGCTGTACGACGCCGGGCTCGACGCATCCTATGAGGTGGATCTCTTTGGCGGCGTGCGACGCTCGGTCACCGCGTCGCGCGCCGACTTCGCGGCCACGGCTGCCGCGAGCCAGTCGACGCGGATCACGGTCGCCGCGGAAGTCGCGCTCAATTACGTCGACGCACGGCTCGCGCAACGCCGGCTCGCGATCGCCCGCGCCAACCTCGCCGCACAGGACGAGACGCTGCAGATCGTCGACTGGCGCGTGCTCGCGGGGCTGGTCGGGTCGCTCGACCTCGAGCAGGCCCGGCGTCTGCGCGCGCAGACCGCGGCGGCCGTGCCCGCCGTCGAGCAGACGTTCGCCGCCGCGGTCAACCGTCTCGCGGTGCTGCTCGCATGGCCCGTCGCCGAGGTCCAGCAACGCCTGCTCGCGAACGCCGAGGCGGCGGTGCCGCTGGCACCGCTGCCGGTGGCGGGCATTCCGGTCGAGAGCCTGCGCCGTCGGCCCGACGTGCTCGCGGCCGAGCAGTCGGTCGTCGCCGAAGTCGCGCGCATCGGCGTGCGCGAGGCGGACCTGTATCCCGCACTGCGGCTCAGCGGCTCGTTCGGCGGTTCGAGCACGAGCTTTTCCGACGTGGCCGACGACGCTGTCGGCACCCTCGTCGCGAGCCTGACGGCGCCGCTGTTCGAGGGCGGACGCCTGCGCGCAGCGGTGGCACAGCAACGCGCGATCGCCGACGCGGCGGTGGCCGACTACCGCGGCACGCTGCTCGCCGCCGTCGAGGAGACCGAGAACGCACTCGTGGCGGCCGACGTCGCCGAGCGGCGCGAGGCCGAGCTCGTCGTGGCCGAAGAGGCCGCGCGCAATGCGGCCGTGCTGGCGCGCAGCCAGTACCAGGCCGGGCTGATCGACTTCCAGACGCTGCTCGACACCGAACGCAGCCTGCTCACGACCGAGGACAGCCGCGCGACCGCGCGCGCCGATCGCGCCGCGGCATCGGTCCGCCTGTTCAAGGCGCTGGGCGGCGGCTGGGATCCGACAGCCCCGGCCCACCTCTGATCGACGACCCGGGATAACCCGTCACGACGGCGTGCCGTTGCGACCCACACGACGACGAACGAATGGACGACCGAACGAAAGCACCGACGAACGACTCCGAAACGCGGGTCTCGACGCTCGACGAATTCCTCGGCCGCAAGACGCCCTCGCCACGCATGCGGCTCTGGCGTCGCATTGCGGCCGGCGTCGGGCTCGTCGCCGTGCTGGCGCTCGGCTATGCCTGGTTCGGCGACTCCGGTGACGCGGGCCCGCGCTACGCCACGGCACCGGTGCAGCGCGGCGACCTGCGCGTGACGGTGTCCGCCACCGGCAACCTGCAACCGACCAACGAGGTCGAAGTCGGCTCGGAGCTGTCGGGGCTCGTCACCGACGTCTCGGTCGACAACAACGACCGCGTGACCAGGGGACAGGTGCTCGCACGGCTCGACACGTCGCGGCTGCAGGACGCGATCACGCAGGGCCAGGCCGCGTTGCAGTCGGCCCAGGCCGGCGTCGCCCAGGCCCGCGCGACCGCACAGCTCGCCGCCGCCTCGCTGCAGCGGTTCGAGGAAGTCAGCCGGCTGTCGAACGGCAAGGTGCCGTCGGCGACCGAGCTCGACTCCGCGCGCGCCGAGCACGCCCGTGCGCAAGCGGCGGTGCTCACGGCCGAAGCGGCGGTCGCGCAGGCGAAGGCGCAGCTCTCGTCCGACCAGACACAGTTCTCGAAGGCGTTGATCCGCTCCCCCGTCACGGGCGTGGTGCTGTCGCGGCAGGTCGACCCGGGCCAGACCGTGGCCGCCTCGTTCAACGCGCCGGTGCTGTTCATGATCGCCGAGGACCTGCGCAAGATGCAGCTCGAGGTCAAGGTCGACGAGGCCGACGTCGGAGAAGTCGAGGAAGGCCAGGCCGCGACGTTCCAGGTCGACGCGTTTCCCGGCCGCGTGTTCGATGCGCGCGTGCAGCGCGTCGACTTGGGCGCCAACGCCGGCAGCAGCAGCTCGTCCTCGTCCTCCAGCAGTTCCTCCTCGAGCACGGTCGTCTCCTACACCGCCGTGCTCACGGTCGAGAATCCCGAGGGCCTGCTGCGCCCGGGCATGACCGCGACGGCCGCGATCGTGACGAGCGAAAAGAGCGACGTGCTGCTCGTGCCGAACGCGGCGTTGCGTTTCAACCCCGACGACACGGGCGCCGGTGGGCGCAACGGCGTGACCAGCGTGCTGATGCCCGGGCCGCCGCGCGGCACCGCGAGCGGCCAGCAGCGCCAGGTGGGCATCGGTCGTGGCAGCGAGCAGCGCGTGTTCGTGCTCGACGCACAGGGCCAGCCGCAGGCCGTGACGGTGCGCACCGGCGACACCAACGGCAGCCAGACCGAGGTCACGAGCGGCGAACTCCAGCCGGACGCGCAGGTGATCACGGGACGGCTCGCCGCAGGCGCACAACCCGGCGCTTCGACACGCGGAGCACCGGGTGGTCGCTGAATCGATCGCCTCCACCACGCGGGCAGAGGGCGCGTCGGCCGAGTCGGCGACGCTGCCGTTGATCCGTCTGCGTGGCATCACCAAGACGTTCGGCACCGGCGAAGGCGAGTTTCACGCGCTGCGTGGCGTCGACCTCGACATCGACGCCGGCAGCTTCGTCGCGGTGATGGGGCCGTCGGGCTCGGGCAAGTCGACGATGATGAACATCCTCGGCTGTCTCGACACGCCGACCAACGGCGAGTTCCTGTTCAAGGGCTTCCACGTCGAGCGGCTCACCCGTGACGAACGCGCGCTGCTGCGCCGGCGTTACCTGGGCTTCGTGTTCCAGGGCTTCAACCTGCTCGCGCGCACCAACGCGCTCGAGAACGTCGAACTGCCGCTGCTCTATCGCGGCGAAAAGCCGCGGCTGCGCCGCGAGGCCGCGATGTCGGCGCTCGAACAGGTCGGGCTCGCGAACTGGTGGGACCACACGCCGGCGGAGCTCTCGGGCGGCCAGCAGCAGCGCGTCGCGATTGCGCGCGCGATCGTCACCGCGCCCGAGGTGCTGCTCGCCGACGAGCCGACCGGCAACCTCGACAGCGCGCGCTCGGTCGAAATCATGGAGCTGCTGAGCGGCTTCAGTGCGCGCGGCATCACGATCCTAATGGTCACCCACGAGCCCGACATGGCGGCGTACGCGCGCACAGTCGTGCACTTCCGCGACGGCATCGTCGAACGCACGGAGCGACGCGCGTGATCGGCCGCGTGCTCGGGCCCACGGTCGTGCTCGCGGTCCGCGAAATCCGGCGTCACCTGCTGCGCTCGTTCCTGACGGTGCTCGGCATCGTGATCGGCGTCGCCGCGGTCGTCACGATGGTGACGCTCGGCAACGGCGCCACGGCCGCCGTGCGCGAGCAGATCAGCGGCCTCGGTGCGAACCTGCTGCAGATCCGTCCGGGCCAGGGTTTCGGTCGTGGCGGTGGCGGGCCGCCGCCCGCGCCGTTCAAGCTCGAGGACGTCGCCGCAATCCGCGAGCAGGTCGCAGGCGTGGTCGTCGTCGTGCCGACCGCGCAGACCTCCGCGACGGCCGTGCGCAACGCGGCCAACTGGTCGACGACCGTCAGCGGCACGACGGCCGACTACTTCAGCGCCCAGCAGTGGGCCGTGACGACCGGACGCGTCTTCACGCCGGCCGAGGAGCAGGCGGGCAAGGCGGTCTGCGTGATCGGCTCGACCGTGCGGCGCAACCTGTTCCGCGACGACGACCCGCTCGGGCAGGGCATCCGGGTCAAGAACATCACCTGCGACGTGATCGGCACGCTCGCCACGCGTGGCCAGAGCGGCTTCGGCGACCAGGACGACGTCGTGTTCATGCCGCTCAAGGCCGTGCAGCGCCGGCTCACCGGCGACCGCGACGTGCGCACCGTGCTCGTGCAGGTCGACCAGGCCTACGACACGGCGACCGTGACGGCCTCGATCCAGGACCTGCTGCGCGAGCGGCGCAACATCCGCGGCGCCAAGCAGGACGACTTCAACATCTTCGACACGGCGCAGATCTCGGCGACGCTGCAAGGGACGACCAGGATCCTGACCTCGCTGCTCGGCGCGGTCGCGGCCGTGAGCCTGCTGGTCGGCGGCATCGGCATCATGAACATCATGCTCGTGTCGGTGACCGAGCGGACGCGCGAAATCGGCATCCGGCTTGCTATCGGCGCGGTCGGCAGCGAAGTGCTGCTGCAGTTCCTCGTGGAGGCTACCGTGCTCGCCTGTCTCGGCGGGCTGATCGGGCTTGCGCTCGCGCTGCTCGCGACCTGGTCGCTCGCACCCGTGATCGGCGTGCCGTTCCTGTTCGACCCGCAGATCAACCTGCTGGCGTTCGGCGTCTCGGCGCTGATCGGCGTGGTCTTCGGCTACTTCCCGGCCCGACGCGCCGCGGCCCTGAACCCGATCGACGCGCTGCGCCACGAATAGCGGGCTACCGCGCCGGTCGCGCGGCGCATGACCCCAGGTTCAGGCGCCAACGAGCACGTGCCAGCAACCAGTGGCGGCGCGCACGCAACCGCGTGGCGCGGCCGACTGTACGGCGCGCTCGTCCACCGCCGCATCGTCGCGGACACTGACGCGCAGGCGTGTCTGCGCGACGCGCTCCACGGTGCTGACATTGGTGTCTCCGCCGAATGCGGCGAGCAGCGACGCATCGAGCGTCGCGATCGCCGGCGGCGAGGACGCCCGGGATGCAGGCAGCGTCGACGACGGTTGCGACGATGACGGCGGGTTCGGCACCCCCTGCAAAATGCCCGAGTCCTGGTCGCCGGCGGCGGTCGCACGCAAGTGCCGGTGGATCTGGTCGGCGACCTGGTCCGCGACGGGGCCGAGCACCACCTGCAGCACCGACGCCGAAGGCCGCACGAGCCCATGTGCGCCGAGGCGTCGCAGCGCGGTTTCATCCACGCGGCCCTGCTCGACGACTTCGAGCCGCAGGCGTGTCGTGCACGCATCGACCGAGCGCAGGTTGCCGGCGCCACCGAGCGCCTGCACGAAGCGCGCACCGAGCGGCGCCGCGATCGTGTCGGCCGTGCCATCCTCCCCCGACGTCCGTGTTCCCGATTCGGTCGCCGCCGCGTCCACCGGTTCGCGGCCGGGCGTGCGCAGGTCGAAGCGCAGGATGGCCCAGCGGAACAACGCGAAATACAACGCGAAGTACGCCAGCCCGACCGGCACGAGCCACAGCGGCCGTTCGGCGAGCCGGAAGTTGAGCACGTAGTCGAACAGGCCCGCCGAGAAGCCGAAGCCCAGACGCACGTCGAGCCAGTGCATGAGCACGAGCGAGGTGCCGGTCAGCACGGCGTGGGCGGCGTAGAGCAAGGGCGCCAGGAACATGAACGCGAACTCGATCGGCTCGGTGACGCCGGTCAGGAACGACGTCAGTGCCATCGACAACAGCAGGCCGCCCACGGCGCGACGGCGTTCGGTGCGCGCGGTGACGTACATCGCGAGACAGGCACCCGGCAGCCCGAACATCATCACCGGGAAAAAGCCCGCCATGAACCGGCCCGCGGTCGGGTCGCCCGCAAAGAAGCGCTTGAGGTCGCCGGTCACGCCGCCGTAGTCGCCGAGCAGGAACCACGCGATGTTGTTGAGGATGTGGTGCAGGCCCGTGACGATCAGCAGCCGGTTGAGCGCGCCGTAGATGAACAGACCCACGCCCCCTGCGTCGAGCACACCGCGGCTCACGAGGTCCATGCCACGCTCGAGCACCGGCCAGCCGTAGCCGAACGCGGCAGCCACGACCAGGCCGACGAAACCTGCGGCGATCGGCACGAAGCGTCGCCCGCCGAAGAACGCCAGGTAGTCGGGCAGCTTGATGTCGCTGTAACGATTGTAGAGCGCACCCGCGATCAGTCCCGACAGGATGCCGACCGGCACGCTGAGCTTTGCGATCTCGCGTGACTTCCAGCTCGCCGCGGCCAGGTTGCGCGCGGCCTCTTCGAAGCCGGCCACGGCCTCGGGCGGGACCGTGAGCAGCACTTCGATGCCCTTGGTGGCGACGACATAACCGACGACGGCCGCGAGGCCCGCGGCGCCGTGGTTCTCGCGCGCGAAGCCGACTGCGACGCCGATCGCGAACAGCAGCCCGAGGTTCGAGAAGATCGCGTCGCCCGCGGCCGCCATCCACGCGACGTCGAGCAGGTCGGGTTGGCCGAGACGCAGCAGCAGGCCGGCAACGGGCAGCACCGCGATCGGCAGCATGAGCGCCCGACCGAGGCGCTGGGCGCCCTCGAGGCGCGGCAACGAGAATTTCATGGCTGGGTCACCGTCGGCATGAGCTTGGCCGGGGTACCGATCGAGGACGTGGCAGGCGTCGGCTCGGCGAGGCGCCGCACGTCTTCGGCCGTGGCGGCCTGCAAGGCACGTTGTGCAAGTGCGCGGCAGCGGTCGATCTCGAGGGTCGCGAGCCGCGCCTTGACCGCGGGCACGTACGCGTATGCCACGGACAACTCGTGCACGCCTAGGCCGAGCAGGATCGGTATCGCGGCTTCGTCGAGCGCAAGGTTGCCGCAGACCGCGACCTCGCGTCCGTGCCGTCGCGCCGCCTCGCACACGGACGCAATGAGTCGCAACACCGCAGGGTGCAGCCCGTCGAGGCGTGCCGCGAGTCGCGGGTGCGTGCGGTCCATCGCGAGCGTGTACTGCGTCAGGTCGTTGGTGCCGAGCGACAGGAAGTCCGCCTGCGAGGCCAGCGTGTCGGCCAGCACGGCCGCGGCGGGCGTCTCGATCATCACGCCGAGTGGCGGGGGCTGCGGAAGGCCGAGCTCGCCGACGCAACGCGCCAGTTCGACGCGGACGGCCCCGAGCTCCGCCGCGTCGGTGACCATCGGCAACAGGATGCGACACTGGCCCGCCGGCTGGACGCGCAGGATCGCGCGCAACTGCTCGCGCAACAGCTCGGGTCGGAAGAGGCTCGTGCGCACACCGCGCAGCCCGAGGGCCGGATTGTCCTCGTGCGGCATCGGCAAATAGTCGAGCGGCTTGTCGCCGCCGACGTCGAGCGTGCGGATCGTGAGCGTACGGCCTCCGAGTCGCGCCGCCGTCTCCTGGTACATCGCGAGCTGCTCGTCCTCGCCCGGCGCCGTCGTGCGATCGAGGAACAGGAACTCGCTGCGCAGCAGGCCGCAGCCCTCGGCTCCGAGTGCCAGGGCCTGCGAGGCTTCCCCCGGCGCGCCGAGGTTGGCATAGACCAGCACGCGCGTGCCGTCGGCGGTGCGGGCTTCGCGCTGGGCCGCGAGCCGCTCATGCTCGCGTCGCGTGCGAGCGTCCGCGATCCGGGCTGCTGCGGTTGCGCGCAAGGCGGCGTCCGGCGCGAGGTGCAGCCGTCCCGTCTGCGCATCGAGCAGCACGACGGTGCCGTCGGCGACGTCCGCGAGCTCCGGCCCGGCCGCGACCAGCATCGGCAAGCCGGCCGAGCCCGCGAGGATCGCCACGTGCGAGGTCGCACCACCGGCGACCGTGCACAAGCCGGCGAGCCGCGTCAGGTCGAGCGCCGAGAACTGCGAGGGCAGGATGTCGTGCGCCACGACGATCGCGCCGTCGGGCAGCGTGCGGGTGCCGGTGGGCGCGCACGCGAGCCCCAGTGCCGTCAGCACCTGTCGTTCGAGGTCATGCAGGTCCGCGACCCGCTCGCGCAGGTACGCGTCGTCGAGTCGTTCGAGTTCCTGCGCTTGCGCGGTCGTGGCCGTACGCCAGGCGTGCCCGGCAGAATGGCCGCGCTCGATGTCGCGCTCGGCAGCTTCGACGAGCACCGGATCGTCGAGCAGCAGCGCGTGCGCCGCCGCGAGTTCGCGATGCGACGTGCCTGCCGTCGCAGCGTCGCCCAGCAGGCCAGCGCGCACGGACCGCAACGCTTCGCGCAGCGCCGCCATCTCCTGCATCACGCCGCGACCGTCCGGCGGCACGTCGAACGTCGAAGCGCGCAACCAGTGCACGGGCCCAAGCGCGAGGCCGCGGCTCGCGATGACTGCCGGTACCACGTCCGCCGGCGTAGCAGGACCGATCGATGGCAGGTCGGCCCGTGCGTCCGCCCCCGGCGGTGTCGGCCCCACCGCAGCCTCCGGCGTCGTGAGCACGGCCGCGATCTGTGCGAGTGCGCCGGACGCGCCGGGCCCCTCTCCGCGCAGTTCGACGGTGTCGCCTTGCCGCGCGCCGAGCGTCATCAGCGCCGTCACACTGCGTGCGTCGGCCTCTCGTGTGCCATGCCGCAGTGTCACGCGCGCGGTTGCTGCCCGCGCTGCCTGGGCAATCCGGGCGGCGGGACGCGCGTGCAGGCCGTGCGCGAGCGCAACGACGACCGTACGCGACGAGATTGCGGTGGCTGCGGTGCCGATGCCGGCACTGGAATGAGTGCCGGCGGCCGATGCGCCTCCGCCGGCCTCGGTTGCCACGGCGTGTATCCGCGCGAGCGGCTGGCCGACGCGCACGAAGGCTGCGGTCACGAGTGGTTCGACACGACGCCCTTCGCCGAGCACGACGACGGGCGTGACGAGACTCGTGACGCGTTGCGCGAGGCCGTCGAGGTCGAAACGCAGCAGCGGGTCGCCGGCACGCACCTGCGCGCCGACGCCGACGAGCGCTTCGAAGCCAGCTCCGTGCTGGGCGACCGTGTCGATGCCGACGTGGACGAGCACTTCGATGCCGGTCGACGTGCGCAGCGTCACGGCGTGACGCGACACGGGCAACAGGATCACCTCGCCGTCGCACGGTGCGTGCACGATCGATCCGGTCGGGTCGATCGCGACGCCGTCGCCGAGCAGGCGGCCGCTGAAGACGGCATCGGGAGCATCGTCGAGCGAGCTGCACCAGCCGTCGAGCGGTGCGTAGAGGACCAGCGGTGCCGGCGTCGCGGTGGTCACCGTGCGACCCCCGTTGGGGAGGGGTTGGTCGTCGACGTGGTGTCGTCGCCGGCCGAAGGCTTGAGTTCGACGCGATCGAGCGCCCACATCGGATCGATCGCGCGCCCCGTGAAACGGAAGCAGAGCCCTCGCGTGTCCTGCTGTGGCGCGAGTTGCACCGCCGGGAGCCGCGTCACGGCATCGCGATCCAGGGCCGGAGCGAGTGGCAGCGACGCGAGCAGCGTGCCGTCGCAGGTTGTGGCGCGCACCTCGAGTTCGCCGGCTGGCGTCGCCGGCGGGGCGAGCGCGATCGCGTCGCGGTCCTTCCCGATCTGGAAGTTGAACGGGAACTGACCGACGTCGGCGACGAGCGTCGCGCCGCGCGTGAGGTCGACGCCGAGCCAGGTCCAGCACGGGTTCATGATGTCGACGAGGAACCGTGCGCGCGGCCCGTCGACCGGCCCGTCGTCCTCGAGGTTCAGCACCAGCTTGTCGCTGCAGAGCTCGAGCTCCTGGCTGCGGCGCACGTTGGCTGCCGGGGGCGCGCTCGTCTCGAATTCGCTGGTCGCCGCGCGGAGGCCGACGGCGCGGTACCACGGCCGTGCCGCCAGGACGCGTGCGCGAAAGTCGTCGTAGTTGCGTCGCGACGCCGGTGTCCAGCCGAGTTCGGCGACGGCGGCCGCGCGTGGCCAGGTCATCCACTCGACGCGCTCCTCGGTGCGGATGTGCTCGGCCCAGACGTTGCCCTGCACGCCGATCAGGTGGTGCAGTTGCTCGTCGGTCAGGCCGGAGACGCGTGTGTCGAAGCCGTAGACGTCGCGCAACGTGACGAGACGTCCTCTTCCCGGCGGCTCGGTGGTCGAGGCGCTCTGGCGATTGTCGAAGTACAAAGTCGGCCACGCGGCGAGTACGGCATCGTGACCGGATTGCGCGGCGGTGCGGGCGCCCTCGACGCCGCGCCAGGACATGATCGTCGCGTCGGCCGGGATGCCGCCTTCGAGGATCTCGTCCCAGCCGACGAGCCGCCGGCCGTGCTGGTCGAGAAAACGTCCGATGCGCGCGATGAACCAGCCCTGCAGCGCCGCCTCGTCACGCACGCCAAGCTCGCGCATGCGCGCCTGCACGCGGGGGGAGGCGCGCCACTGGTCCTTGACCGCCTCGTCGCCGCCCACGTGGATGTACGTGCCCGGGAACAGCTCCATCACTTCGCGCAGCACGTTCTCGAGGAAGCCGAACGTCGACTCCTCGACGTTGAACAGGTTCGCGTAGACGCCCCAGTCGGCCGGCACCCGGCCCGGCGTCACGACGCCGAGGCCGAGCTCGGGGTACGCGGCGATCGCGGCCGAGGCGTGTCCGGGCATTTCGATCTCCGGCACGATCGTGATGCCGCGCTCGGCGGCGTAGCGCACGATCCGGCGCACGGTGTCCTGCGAGTAGTAGCCGCCGTGAAGGCGCGGCTTGCCGGTGGCGGGATCGACGTCGCGCTCGGCCGCGCGTCCGGCCGGCACGCGCCACGCGCCGATTTCGGTGAGCTTCGGGTAGCGCTTGATCTCCAGACGCCAGGCCTGGTCGTCGGTCAGGTGCCAGTGCAGCACGTTGAGCTTGTGCAGCGCCATCCAGTCGAGCGTGCGCTCGATGAATTCCGGCGACTGGTAGTGACGCGTCGAATCGAGCATCAGGCCACGCCAGCCGAACTGCGGCACGTCCTCGATCCGCAAAGTCGGAATGACGACCGGTCGTATCGCAACGCCGGGCGTCGCCGACGCAGCGGAAGTTGCGACGAGCTGCCACAGCGTCACCGCGCCGTGGCGCAGGCCCGCCACGTCGCCCGCCGTGACGGTCGCTGCGTCCGGCGTGACGACCAGTCGAT
>DATMIB010000089.1:0-3264 GCA_035554635.1 Steroidobacteraceae bacterium
TGGACAACCCTGTGGCAAGCGTCGTGCGTGCGCGCGAGCGTCGTTCGTACGTGCTGCGACGCCTGGTCGAGACCGGCAAGATCGACGCGGCGCAGCGCGAGGTGGCGGAAGGTGTCCCGATCGCGAGTCGCCTGCACGGGCCGCTGGTCGAAGTCGAAGCGCCCTATGTCGCCGAGATGGTTCGCGGCGAAATGGTAAGGCAGTATCCGGCGGACGCGCTGACGGGCGGTTACGCGGTGACCACGACGCTGGACAGCCGCCTGCAGCAGGCCGGCAACGCGGCCGCGTGGCGCACGATGCTCGAGTACGAACGCCGTCATGGCTATCGCGGCCCCATCGAGCGCGTCGACTCGACGGAACTCGCCGATGCGATCGCGCTCGGCAAGATCTTCCGCCGCAATCCGGGGCGAGGCAGCCTCGTCACCGCGATCGTGACACGCGTCGGCGAGCGTGACGCAGAGGCGATCCGCCGCAATGGCGAACCGGTGCCGCTCGACTGGGATGCGCTCTCCTGGGCGCGGCGCGTGGGCGAGCGCGACACGCTCGGCCCGGTGCCGCGCGTCGCCGCCGACGTGCTCGCAGTCGGCGACGTGGTCTATCTCGAGCCGCTTCCTGAGGGCAAGTTCCGGCTGGGGCAGTTGCCCGCCGTCGCGGGCGCGCTCGTCGCGCTCGATCCGAACGACGGTGCCATCGTCTCGCTGGTCGGCGGTTTCGACTTCGGCGCGAGCAAGTACAACCGCGTCACGCAGGCCCATCGCCAGCCGGGCTCGGCTTTCAAGCCGTTCCTGTACTCGGCAGCTCTCGAACGCGGCTTCACGCCGGCGACGCTCGTCAACGACGCGCCGATCGTGATGCCCGGCGGCGGCGGCGCCGAGGGTGACGAGGAATGGCGACCGCAGAACATCACGCGCAAGTTCTACGGCCCGACGCCGATGCGCGAGGGCCTCGTGCGCTCGCGCAACCTCGTCTCGATCCGGCTGCTGCGCGGCGCCGGGATCGGCTTCGCCACGCAGCACCTCGCCGCGTTCGGATTCCCCGCGGTCGCACTGCCGCCCAACCTCACCCTTGCGCTCGGCACGGGGCAGGTCACGCCGCTGGAGATGGCGCGCGGCTTTGCCGTCTTCGCCAACGGCGGTGCGCTCGTCACGCCCTATTTCATCGCTTCGATCCGCGACGTCGCCGGTCGCGAGATTGTGCGAGCCGAACCGTTGCGCGCGTGTCCGCTGTGCCAGCCGACGCCGGCACCTGCCGTCGATCCCGCGGCCGCCGGGACGCAACTTCCCGTAGACACAGCGCAGGACGCCACGGGGACAGCGGCGGCAGCAACCGTCGAACTGCCGCCGCCCGACGAGGACGCGGCGCGGACGTTCGCGTTGTCGCCGACCGGGGCCGCAGATGCCCAGGACGGGGCGGCAGTGCCGCCGGAGCGACGCGCCCCGCAGGCGATCAGTCCCGCGAACGCGTTCGTCATGACCGACATGCTCACCGACGTGATCCAGCGCGGCACGGCACAGCGCGCCACCGCGCTCGGCCGACACGACCTGGCGGGCAAGACCGGCACGACGAACGACAGGCGCGACACCTGGTTCGTGGGCTACAACGCCGACCTCGTCGCCGCCGTCTGGATCGGCTTCGACCAGGAGCGTTCGCTCGGCGACAACGAGGAAGGCGGTCGCACCGCACTGCCGATGTGGATCTACTACATGGAGGAAGCGCTCCGCGAACGTCCGGACCACCGTCAGCCCGAACCTCCGGGCGTCGTCCGCATGTGGGTGTCGCGCACGACCGGCGAGCCGACACGCGCAAACGCTCCCGGCTCGTTGTTCGAGGCCTTCCTCGAGCAATATGCTCCGCAGCCTGGCGTGATCGATTACAGTGACGACGGCGTCGGCGCCGAGACGGTCGAGCCGACGACCACCGACGACTCGTTGTTCTGACCGTTGCCGGCGACGATGCGGACGCCTTCATGCCGCATCGCGCCGCGAAGGCTGCACGGATTCAGATGAGCCGACAAAGACCCAATCCACGCGCCGAGCTGATGCGCCTCGCCGTGGCGGAAGAAGCCGCCCGGGTCATGGCCGAGCAGGGCATCGACGACTTCCTGTTCGCCAAGCGCAAGGCGGCCGAGCGGCTCGGCGTCGTCGACGCGGCGATCCTGCCGCGCAACACCGAGATCGAGGCGGCGCTGTTCGCACGCCAGCGACTGTTCTCCGGGGGTCGCCACGAGACCACACTCGCGGCCTTGCGTCGCTCGGCGTTGCAGGCGATGCGGCTCGTCGCGGACTTCGAGCCGCGCCTGGTCGGGCCGGTGCTGACCGGGACCGCCTCGCCGCACTCCGAGATCAACCTGCACCTGTTCGCCGAGACGCCGGAGCTACTGGCGATCCTGCTCGTCGACCGCGGCGTGCCGCACGAGGCGCTCGAGCGACGCGTGAAATTCGAGCGCGACCGGACGGTCACCTACCCGGCATTCCGCTTCGTCGCGGGCGAGCACACGGTCGACGCGGTCGTGTTCCCGCTCGACGGCATCCGGCAATCGCCGTGCAGCCCGGTCGACGGCAAGCCGATGCGCAGGGCCAGCGCGGCGGAAGTGGAAGGACTGCTGGAAGGCGAGCGGAGAGAGTCTGGAGTTTAGAGTTCAGAGTTCAGTCGGAGGCGCGCTGCGCCCAGGCTGCCGCAGGCAGCCTTCCGGTCCGACTAGACTCTAGACTCTGTACTCTGAACTCTTCCCCACTAACCACTAACCACTAACCACTAGCCACTAGCCACTTCTTCCTCAGGCTCGCTTGTCGACCTCGACGTAGTCGCGCTGCGTCGGCCCGGTATAGAGCTGGCGCGGGCGGCCGATCTTCATCGCCGGGTCGCCGATCATCTCGAGCCAGTGCGCGACCCAGCCCGCGGTGCGCGCGATAGCGAACAGCACCGTGAACATCGAGCGCGGGATCCCCAGGGCGCTGTAGATGACGCCCGAGTAGAAGTCGACGTTCGGGTAGAGCTTGCGCGCGATGAAGTACTCGTCCTTGAGCGCGATTTCCTCGAGCCGCAGCGCGAGCTCGAACAGCGGGTTGTCGGTCTGACCGAGACGCGCGAGCACCTTGTGGCACATCTCGCGGATGATCTTCGCGCGCGGGTCGAAGTTCTTGTAGACGCGGTGGCCGAAGCCCATCAGGCGGGTGTGGTCCTGCTTGTCCTTCACCCGGCTCAGGAAGCCCGGGATGTTCTGCTTGCCGCCGATCTCGTTCAGCATGTTGATGACGGCCTCGT
>DATMIB010000090.1:0-4131 GCA_035554635.1 Steroidobacteraceae bacterium
CGGGCAACGACAGCTTCCCAACTGCGGCGTTCTACTCGTACGCCTATCCCGAGCCGACCGGCTTCCGCGAGCGCGCAGTCGCCACGGGCGCGTACTACGAGCCGAAGCTCGGCGAGTTCCTGCTGCCGTACGAAGTCGTGCGCACGGCATCCGACCCCGAAGCGCTGCTGATGGAGTTTCTCTCGGGCACCTACGAGGCCGCCGCCGAGGCCGGGGGCTGGGATCGCGCCGCGCTCGAATGCGGTGTCGGCGTGCCACGGCGTGTCCGGGCATTGAGTTAGCCCAGCGGCGAGCCGTCGTCGTCGTCAGTGCACGCCTGCCGGCACGTCCGGCCTAGAACGCGCTCCGGATGCAGCCGCCGTCGACGCGCAGCGCCGCGCCGGTCGTGGCGGACGCAAGCGGGCTGGCGACGTAAGCGACCAGCGAGGCGACCTCCTCCGGCGTCGCGAAACGCTTGATCAACGACGTCGGGCGCATCTTTTCGAAGAACTCCGTCTCGAACTCCGCGAACGACTTGCCTTCGGACTTTGCCAGCGTCTCGACGAAATCGCCGACCCCTCGCGACCGCGTCGGGCCCGGCAGCACGCTGTTGACCGTGATGCCGGTGCCGGCGACCGCCTCGGCGAGCCCGCGGGCGATGGCCAGTTGCGCGGTCTTGGTCATGCCGTAGTGGATCATCTCGGACGGGATCTGCACGGCGCTTTCGCTCGAGACGAAGATGATCCGGCCCCAGTTGGCGCGACGCATCGCCGGCAGGCACAGCCGCGCGAGCCTCGCCCCGCTCAACACGTTCACTTCGAAAAAGCGGCGCCAATCGTCGTCGGGGATTTCCTCGAACGGCTTCGGCTCGAAGATGCCGAGGTTGTTGACCAGGATGTCGATGGCAGCGTGCTTGCGCAGCAGGTCCTCGGCCACCGACGCGACGCTCAGGTCGCCTGCAAAGCCGATGAGACGCCCGCCGGTCTCGGCTGCGATGCGCGACACGGCTTCGTCGACCGAGGCCTGCTTGCGTCCGTTGACGATCACCTGCGCGCCTTCAGCGGCGAGCGCGCTCGCGATCGCATAGCCGATGCCGGCGGTGCTGCCCGAGACGACGGCGAGTTTGCCTTGCAGTTTCAGGTCCATGTCGAGGATCTCCAACGAAAGAGTGTGCCCATTCCCCCGTTGTTCCAGCGGTCCGACCCGGCTTACGCGCGGTGCGCAGCGAGCACGAACCTCAGGCCCAGCCCGACCATGATGCCGCCGGCGGCGCGGTCGATCCATGCCTTGAAACGCAGGTAGGCATTGCGTGGCCTGCGCGACGACAGCGCCACGGCGACCAGCGAGTACCAGCCGACTTCGATGGCGACCACGAGTGCCACGACGGCCAGGCCGAACGCGATCGACAGCCGCGCAGGCAGGAAGGCCGCGAAAATGCTCGCGTAGACGATCGCCGTCTTGGGGTTGCTCAACTGGGTGACGAGGCCGAGCGTGAACGATCGCAGGTTCGCGGCGGAGGCCTCAGGGCCCTCGGCCAGCTCGAAGCTCAATGGCGTCTTCGCACCGCGCCAGATGCGGACGCCAAGATACGCCAGGTACAGGCCGCCCCCGACCTTGAGCACGAGATAAAGCGAGGGAACCGCCAGCAGCAGCCCGTGCAAGCCGAGCAGCGACGCCACCGCGAACAAGGCGCCGCCCGCACCCATGCCCAACGCCGCGCACAGTCCGTTCGACCGCGTCGACGATGCTGCCGTGCGCGCCACCATGACGAAGCTTGGCCCGGGGCTCACGGCGCCAATCGCCATTGCGGTCGCGATGCCGGCGAATGCTGTCAGTTCCTGCACGTCTCGTTCCTGCGGTGGTTCGGTCTTCGATGCACGGTCAATCGAGGGCTCGCCAGAGCAGCGAAACCGCACCGGCGACCACGACCAGTTCCATGAACCAGGCATGGACACCGGCCGGGATGCGCCTCAACAGGGCTCGTGCGATCACGGCGCCCGGCGCCGTGCAGGCACCGACCAGCAGGCCGATGACGGCGAGGTCGAAGTCCAGCGACGCGAGGCTGCCGAAGAGCACGACCTTGGCGAGGCCCATTATTACCGAGACGACGGCATCGGTCGCAACCAGTGCACTGCCGGCCAGGCCCACGGACATCAGGATCGATATCAGGATGACGCCGGCCCCCGTGACACCACCGTTGACGAAGCCGAAGCAGGCACCGGCGCCCGTCTCTGCGCGCGCGGAGAACTGCAACTTCGACCGCTGCAGCAGGCGGCGCAGCGGCACGCTGGCCAGCAGGAACAGACCCAGCAGCAGGGCGACCCACTGCGCGCTCAGCAGCGTGTAGCAGTACGCGCCCGCGACACACGCGGGGAGCCCCAGCGCGAGCATGCGTCGCGCGTGTACCCAACTCACGTCGCGCCAGAAGGTGACCACGCGACTGCCGTTGTTCAGCAGCATCGCCACGGCCATGACCGGCACTACGTTGACGACGCCGACCACGGGCACGAGGAAAGCCGGCAGGATCAGGCCGGTGCCGAAGCCCGAAAGCCCGCCGAGCGTCGATGCGCCGAGCGCGACGACACAGGCGAGGACGAGCGGACCGAAGTGATCGAGCAGCACCGGGGGACGACACCGATGCGCCTGTCAGCCCTGCGGCTTGTGACACACCGCCTCGATGTTGTGGCCGTCCGGGCCGATGACGAAGGCGCCGTAGTAGCTCGGATGGTAGTGCGGTCGCACGCCGGGTGCGCCATTGTCCTTCGCGCCGGCCGCCAGGGCCGCCACGTAGAATTCGTCGACCTCGGCTCGCGTGTCGGCCGCGATGGCGATGTGGAGGTGCGCGGGCTTTTGCACTGTTTCGGTCAGCCACAGCGAGGGCTTGCCGTTGCGGCCGAGGCCGACGCCGTAGGGCCCTTCCATGGCGACGGCGACGCCCAGCGGCGCGAGTGCGTGCAGGTAGAAGGCCTTGCTTTCGGACAGGCTCGTGACACCGATACCGACGTGGTCGAACATCAGGCTCTCCCGAGTCAGGCTGCAACACCGTTGCTTGCAGGCAAGCGGAAATACGGACCCGTTCGCGCAATCTCGAAGCCCAGACGCAGCGCCAGCCGCAGTGACGCTTCGTTCTCGTGGCGGCAGGACCAGACCGGTGTCAGCCCCGCCGCGAGCGCGGCACGAACCATGGCCACCGCAGCCGACAAAGCCAGGCCCTTGCCGCGATGCGCCGGATGGGTTTCGACACCGACCTCGAGTTCGTCGTCGAACCGGAAGGACGTGAACGAGATCGCGGCGACGACGCCGTCCTGCTCGATGCACCAGCCGCCGCCGTGTGCGAGGAACTGCGTGGCATCACGCCAGTAGGCGCTGGGCACGACGCCGACGCCCGGGAGGTCGAATTCCTGCGTCGACATCGGTCGCAGCCGGTATCCGACCGGAACGCGGGCGGTGCCGTGGCGGGCCTCGAACGTCGTCCGGTCGAAGCGGAAGTTGACTCGGCTGTACCGTTGCACGGTCGCGGCTTCACGACCGGGCGATCGCTCGCTCGCCCGGCCCTGCAGCAAGGTGTCCCAATCGAGGTGTTCCCAGCGCGGGTCGACCTGCAGCCATTCGACGCGATCTCGGTAAGCGCCTTCGCGCAGGTGTGATGCCAGCGGCTCGATCACGTCGCCGAGGCCGTCGCCCCAGACCAGCGACATGCCACTGGGATGCAGCGAATGGCCCGCACGTGGCGCCGAAGGGCGGTCCACCCACAACCTGCCATCGACGTGATGCTCGAGCACGGCGCGGGCGAAGTTCACGTTCATCTGGACGCCGTCCAGCGCGGGGACGTGGTTGGTCGACGGTCGGGGGGTCAGTTCAAACACGCGAAGCTTCTGGTGTTTGTCGCGGGACTGCAATTACAGCACACCAACGACGAGCGGGTGCGGGCGGTGACCGTGTGTCGTCTGACGTCAGGTGTCAGCGTGAGTCGGACCGACACGCGTTGCGAGAGGCCCTTACTGCCGCAGGACCTTGTCCAAAGTCTTGCCTTTTGCAAGCTCGTCGACGAGCTTGTCCAGGTAGCGGATCTTCCGCATGAGCGGGTGCGCGACTTCCTCGACGCGGACGCCACAGACGACGCCCGTGATCAGCGAGACCTTCGGATTGAGC
>DATMIB010000091.1:0-19783 GCA_035554635.1 Steroidobacteraceae bacterium
GTCAATCGCGTCGGCAAGGACGGCAACGGCACGACCTACAACGGCGACAGCGCCGTGTACGACTTCCTCGGCGAGTCGCTCGGCGGCGACCACGGCGGCGACTGCGTCGAGACTGTCGTGCTCGATCGCGAGGCGCTCGACACTTATCGCAAGGAATTCCCTGCGCACCTCGACGCGGACCCGTTCACGCTGCAAGCCGGCAGCGCCTGACGATGAAGAAGCGCACGCGAGTCACGCACCCGCCCGAGGTGCCGGTGTCGCCGGACAACCGGCCGCTCGTCGCACCGATCTACCAGTCGGTCAAGTTCACGTTCGACGACGTCGGCCAGACGCTCGCGCAGTTCAAGGGCGCGCGCGAAGGCTTCTACTACTCGCGCATCTCCAACCCGACGCTGCGCCAGCTCGAGCAGTTGCTGGCGGAGCTGCAGGGGCGCGACGGCTGCCTGCTCACGGGCTCCGGCGTCGCCGCGCTCGCGATGCCACTGCTCGCGCTGCTCAAGGCTGGCGACCACGTCGTGAATTTCGCCGAGCAGTACCAGCCGACCCGTGCACTGATCGGGCGGCTGCTGCGGCGCTACGGGGTGGCGAGCACGATGCTCTCGATCGATGACCTCGAGGGCCTCGAACGCGTGCTTGCCAGCACGCCAACACGGCTGGTTGCCTTCGAGTCGCCGACCAACCCTGTGCTCAAGGTTGCCGACATCGAACGCATCACGCGCCTGGCGCGCGCGCACGGCGCGCTCACCCTGCTCGACAACACGCTCGCCGGGTTCCACAACCACGGCCAGTTCGACGTCGACATCTACGCGCACAGCCTCACCAAGTACGCGTCGGGCCACGGCGACGTCATGGGCGGGGCGATCATCGCCCGCAAGACGCTGATCGACGCGATGCGCGACGACGTCGCCATCCTCGGTCCGACGCTCGATCCGCACGCGGCTTTCCTGTTGCTGCGCGGCATGAAGACGTACTACGTGCGCTGGGATGCGCAGTGCCGCAACGCACAGGCGATCGCAGAGCACCTGGCGCAACACCCCGCGGTCGCGCGCGTGCGCTACCCGGGGCTGCCGGGCGACCCGGGGCACGGTCGCGCCCGGTCGCAAATGCACGATTTCGGCTCGATCGTCACGTTCGACCTGCGCGAAGGCCTCGAGGCCGGCACGCGCTTCGCCGAGGCGCTCGAGCTCTTCGCCATCACGGCGAGCCTCGGTTCGACGGAGTCGCTGGTCATGCCCCCGGCGCTGCAGCAGCCGCGCGGCTTCACCGCCGAACAGCGGCAGTGGTCGGACATTGGTCCCGGCACCGTCAGGCTGTCCGTCGGGCTCGAGGACCTGGAGGACCTGGTCGCCGACCTCGACCGGGCGCTCCGTATCGGCGTCGGGCCGGCATAAACCAACCTAAGCGTCTGCTATGCTCCGCGACGAAGGGAGATCGTGGAGCGTGGTGACATGGACGCCGCGGACCTGCAGGACGGCTTTCGCGTCGGCGAATGGCTCGTCGAGCCGCGCAACGGCCGCGCCAGCCTCCACGGACAGGACGTCACGCTCGACGGCGACCCACTGCGATTGCTCGTCGCGCTGGCGGCGCGGCACGGCGAAGCCGTCGACCGCCTCGCCTTGCGCGGCGAACTCTGGCCCGGCCAGCCGGGCAGCGAGGACCGCTTGCGCGCGGCGGCCGCCGCGCTGCGCACGGCGTTGGGCGACAGTCCCCGTCAACCGCGGTACGTCGCACGCGTCGGCAACGACGCGCTGGCGCTGATCGCGCATTTCGAACTGGAGCGGCGGCCGGTCGTCCCGGTGCTCGCTGCATCACTCGTGCCGACGGCCGTGGTACCGCCGCTCGGCGGTCGGGTGCACCGGCTGCTCGGGGAGTTGCGGCGACGCAGCGTGCTCAAGGTGGCCGCGTCGTACCTGCTTGGCGTGTGGGTGATCCTGCAGGTCGCCCAGGTGACCTTCGCGCCGCTGCGGTTTCCCGACTGGTGGATGACGGCGCTCACGATCATCGCGATCATCGGGCTGCCGATCGTCGTCGTGCTCGCGTGGACCTACGAGATCACGCCGCAGGGCATCGTCGTCGATCCGGGCTCGGGTGGCGTCGGTGCGATGAAGCTGCCGCGGCCGCGCCAGTCGCTGGCGCCGTTCATCGTCGGGGGCGTTGCCTTGATGGCGGGCGTCACCGGGCTGGCCTGGTGGCGGTCGCTCGACGACGCCGCGATGGCTGCCGCTCAGGCGGCCTCGACGCCGGTCCCCGATGCCGGCGTGCCGTCGATCGCCGTGCTGCCGTTCGTCGACATGAGTCCAGCCGGCGGCAACGGCTGGCTCGGCGACGGCTTGAGCGAGGAGCTGTCGACGCGGCTGGCGCAGGTGCAGGGGTTGCGCGTAGCCGCGCGGACATCTGCGTTCGAGTTCAAGGGCCGCAACATCGACGTCCGCCGCATCGGACAGGCGCTCGGGGTGCGGCACGTGCTCGAGGGCAGCGTGCGTCGCGAGGGCGACGGGGTGCGGGTGACGGTGCAGCTCGTCGACAGCCGCAGCGGGTACCACGTGTGGGCCGGCAACTTCGACCGCGCCTGGCGTGACGTGCTGTCGCTGCAGGACGACGTCGCGCGCGCAGTCGTCGATGCGCTGCAGGTCGTGCTGTCCGGACCAGAAGGGCTCACACGGGTCGCCGCGATCGACAGCCGCGCGCTGGACCCTTACCTCGAAGGCCTCGCGCTGTTGCGCAAGCCGGGCGACGCGAGCGTGCTGCAGCGTGCGGACAAGGCTTTTCGCTCGGCCATCACGATCGCGCCCGCGTTTGCCGCGGCGCACGCGGGGCTGTGCCGCGTGCTCGCGCGCCGTTTCGACGCCGTGCACGACCCTGCGGTACTCGGCGAGGCCGAAAAGTCCTGTCGCCGCGCTCTCGAGCTCGACGCGACACTGGTCGACACGGAGCGAGCGCTCGCGGCCCTGTACACCTCCGACGACCGCTTCAGCCAGGCCATCGATGTCTATCGGAGGCTGCTGGCGCGCAATCCCGGCGACGCTGCAGCACATCTCGGCCTGGGCGAGGCGCTCGACGGTCTCGGCCTCGACGACCAGGCCGAGCAGAGCCTGCGTCACGCCGTCGCGCTGGACCCGTCCTACTGGGACGCGCACACGGCGCTCGGCACGTTCAACTTCCACCGCGGCCACCTCGACGAGTCGATCGCGTCGTTCACCAAAGCCGCGGAGCTGGCGCCGTCCAGCGCCTCGGCGTGGAGCAACCTCGGCGGCGCCGCCCACCTCAAGGGCGACCTGCAGACCGCATTGCAGGCCTACGAGAAGTCGCTGCAGCTCGAGAAGTCGCCCACGGCCTATTCGAACCTCGCCACGGTGCAGTACATGACGGGCCGCTTTGCCGAGGCAGTGCGCAACTACGAGCGGGCGCTGGCCCTGAGCCCGCACGACCAGATCCTGCGTGGCAACCTGGCCGACGCGCTCTGGGCGGTCGACACGCGGCGCGAGGAGGCCGTCGCGCTCTATCGCGATGCGATCGAGCTCGGCGAATCCGAGCTCGCGAAGAACCCCGACGACGCGACGCTGCGGGCACAGCTCGGGTTCTATTACGGACGAACCGGCGACCCGTCGCGCGCCGAAGCCTACATCGCCCAGGCGGTGGCGGCCGGCGGCGACAAGGTCTACGTGCAGTATTACCGCGCGATCGCGGCTGCGGACCGCGGCGACAGAAAGGCAGCGCTGGCTGGGGTCGAGGAGCTGATCCGGGTCGGGTATCCGCGACACTTGTTGCGTCTGGCGCCGGAATTTCGCACTCTGTTGCACGATCCGGAATACATAAGGCTGATGCAGGACGGTTGACCGAGGGGCGGATCCGGACAGGGAGGGATCGTCATGAGCAAGCCAAGGGACGTGCAGATCGAAGTCGAGGTCAGGGGCAACAAGATCATCTGCGACCCGGCTGTCACGGTGTTCCAGGGCAAGCGGGTGGAGTGGGTGGCAGGCCCTGACAACCCCAACTTGCAGTTCGAGCTCAGTTTCGATTCGAGCAAGCCGCCGGGAATCAAGCCCTTTCCGGGCGCGCCACCGGCCCATCAGAAAACCCCGGCCGCGTCGAGATACGGGGCCATCGTCACGGCGACCGACGACCAGGAGTTCAAGTACACCGTATACGTGGCCGGCGCCAACGATTATGACCCGATGATCATCGTCGGACGCTGACGCCGCATGCTGACCGACCACGACGGACTGTCTCGGTTCGAACGGCTGCTCGGTCTGTTCACGCGCATCCGGCCCGGCGAGGGCCGGAGCGCCTTCCTCTTCTTCCTGCACGGCTTCCTGCTGCTTTCGTCGTACCAGGTGGTCAAGGCGCTGCGCGAGGCGCTGATCCTCACGCGGTTCTCGGCCGAGGTGCGTGCGTACGCAGTCGCCGTGATGGCGCTCGTGCTGATGATCGTGGTGCCGCTCTACAGTCTTCTCCGCCGTCGCGTCGACGGTGAGCGACTGCTGCGCGTCGTCACGCTGTTCTTCGTCGTCACGCTGCCGCTGTTCGCCGGTCTCGTCTGGGCCGGTGCCCCGATCGAGTTCGTTTTCTTCATCTGGGTCGGCATCTACGGCCTGATGGTGATTTCGCAGTTGTGGGCGTTCGCCGCGGACAGCTTCAACATCAAGAGCGGCCAGCGTCTTTTCCCGGTGATCATGATCGGCGCGAACCTCGGCGCCCTCGTCGGTGCCAAGGTTGCGCAGCTGGCGGCCGCGACGCTCTCGGTCGCGGGGCTCATGGTTTTCGCGACCGGCACGCTCGCGGCTACGCTGTTCCTGGCCGGTCCCGAACGAGCCGCTGTGCCGGAAGGCTCGCGTGCGGTCGCGGTCGAGCGCGGCAAGCCGCTGCCGCGCCTGCTCGGCGGGATCGGCCTCGTGCTGCGCGATCGCTACCTGTTGCTGATCGCACTGCTGGTCGTGCTCCTCAACTGGATCAACTCGACCGGCGAGTTCATCCTGGCCGATTTCTTCAAGGACGCGGCCGTGGCCCGCGCCGCGGCGGACCCGGCGCTCGAGGTGAGCGCGCTGATCACGGCCTACTACGGCAATTTCCAGTTCTGGGTCACGGTCGTAAGCCTGGGCGTCCAGCTGTTCCTCGTGTCGCGCATCTTCCACGCGGTCGGCATCCGCGGCGCGCTGCTGGTCCATCCCGGTTGCGTGGCACTCGGCTACGGGCTGATCGCATTCGCGCCTGTGCTGGGCGGGTTCATACCCATCTTCACCCTGATCGGCATCGTCAAGGTCATCGAGAACAGCCTCGACTACTCGCTGATGAACACGACGCGACAGGCGCTGTTCCTGCCGGTCGACCGCGACTCGAAGTACGACGGCAAGACCGCGATCGACACGTTCTTCTGGCGCTTCGGCGACCTGGTGCAGGCCGGCGCGATCTACGCGGGGACACACCTGCTGCAATGGGAAGCCGGGGAGTTCGCGATGCTGAACCTGGCGCTGGCGCTGGCCTGGATCGGGCTGGCCATCGCGCTGGGGCGCGGCTTCGACCGGAAGGCGCAGGAGAACGTCATCAACGTCGCGCCGGAGACCGGCGACCCGATTCCGGACCTGCACTGGATGCCCGGGCGGGCGTTCGTGCACCCGATCGCACACACCGCCTTTCGCGACGCCGACCCGGGTGACGTGCTGCAGCTGCGAGCCTGTTGCGAAAACGGCCAGCCACTGCCGCGCTGGCTGCAGTTCGACGCGCGTCGTCGCGCCTTCATCGGCACCGGTCCGGCGGCGTTTGCCGAGGAACTCAGGATCTCGGTGATCGCCAGCGACGTCGACGGACTGGAGGCGCGCAGCATTTTCGTCGTGCGCCGCCTTTCGGCGGGCTGAGGCGCGCGGCGGCGTCAGGCCAGGGCAAGTCTCCGACAGGGATTGCGGCCCTCCGATGCTTCCGGGCCTCGCGTATGGGGAGTTAGCGTCAGGCGTGCCCGAGGACGTGACGCGAGGAAGCACGCATGGCCGCAGCGAAGCCGCCGGACAGCACGATCAAGACGCCGCCGGGCGATCCGAAGCACCAGGAGGAATTGCTCGACGAAGCCATCGAGGAGACCTTTCCGGCGAGCGACCCGGTCTCGATCAGCATCGAGCCGCCCGACCGCGCCCGACCGGCTTCCGGTCCCGGCGAGCCGGAGCGATCCGATCGCGCACGATGACGCCGACGGCGACACGTCGCCGGATGTCTTCGTTGGGCATTCGGGACGCGATTTCGCATCTCGGGCCCGCCGCGGCGCCGGCGAATTGACATATGGACGCCGCGGCGCCCCTGCGCCTCCTGCGGATCACCGCAGCGCGGGCCACCTCCGGCAGGTATTTACCGCTATACGGGGCCAATCCGCCACGTGTGCGTTGGGTTTGGCACACGGATTGCAAAATCCACCCGAGTGACGCGATTCGCCAGAAACCGAACGGTGACGGGCGTGCGCACGCATAGACACACAGACAGGAAAGACCCAGGCAGCTGGGACACGAGGAGAAGCGGATCGTGCGCAAGTTGGTGACGGATGGCTCGCCGGGTGGCCCTGTGTCCGGATCGGTCGAATTCGACGACCGTGGCAATGCCCGTTGGGTGCCGCACGCAGATGCACGAACCGACGAGACGGTGATCCGCCTGCTCGACATCGGCTGGATGGAGCTCGAACGCGAGGAGACGCAGGAAGTGCGTCGCGAAGGGTTCGTCGAGATCTACCGCACGCCGTTGCGTCGCTGACCCGCAGCGCGGCCAGGCGTGGCCGCGCCAGTAGAGCTAACGCGCGACGTTTCCGGCCGCAGCCGCAGGCAGTGCGAGCAGTGCGTCGCGCCGTTCGAGGATGGCCTTGCGGCGCCGCTCGTCGAGCAGTTCACCCAGCACCGTGGCCAGCGTCGGCGCGTTCAGCGCGCCGAGTCGCCGCCGCAATTCGATGCCCGGTTGTGGCGGCCGGGTCTTGAGGTACTCCGGCACTGCCTTGCCGCTACCGAAGGCGCGCTCCTGCCCGGTGGCGTAGACGTTCCACTCGCTCGTGTCGAACAGCAGCGTCTCGGCCGTGCGCGTCTCGTTGCCGACGAGCATGTCGAACGCGTAGACGAGCTGGAACTGCGGCTCGAGCGCGCACCAGCCGCCGCCGCGCAACGATTGCCGCTGCGCATCGCCCTGCGTGACCCATTTCGCCGGCCGCGCCTGCACGTAGCCCGACCGGCCCTGGACTTCACGCCGGGCCGTCGCGGGCACGATGCCGAGCCCCAGGTGCCGGTCGAGCCGATACGCCGCGAGTTCGTTGCGGACGGTGTCGTCCTTGCGCACGGCGAACACGGCTGGAATCCGGCGGCCCGCGTGCTCGACGACGACGTCCAGCGTGTCCGGGCCGCGCGGCCCCACCACGCTGATCGTGCCGGACTCGAGCGCCGCGACGACCATGGCGTCCTCGACGTCGTTCGGCGCGACGTACAGCCCCTCCGGCGACAGTGACGCGACCTGCGTTTCTCCGGCATAGCGCACGCTGAGCTTCGTGCCGTCGATGAACAAGGCAGCCCCGCGGCCCTTGTAGGCGGCGCGGTTCATGCCGGTGTCGAGCTTGACGACGCGACCGTCGAAGCGCGTGACGGCCCGCAGGTTGCGCGTGGGCGTGTGGCCCACCACGAGCCGGCTCACGCCGAACTGCTGCAGCAATGGCGCCAGCACGTCCGTCTCGGACACTTCGTTGCAGAGCGCCGCGCCGCGGTACCAGTTGGGGCCGGCCGGATTTAGCAGCGGGTGGTCGTCCGCCTGGGTGAACGCCTGGACGGTCGCCTCGAGGTCCGTGGCTTTCGCGGCCCCCGCCGCGACCCGCGCCGCCAGTCGCTCGGCGGCCAGCTGCGGGCGTGCATTGAAGGCATCGCCAGGTTGCAGCAACCCGGCCTGCTCCAGCGCGCCCTCGAGTCGCACGTAGTCCACGAGCGCGGTGCGATAGCGCGTGTTGAGGTCCGACAGGCTCATGCCGCGGAGTGCCGCCGACGGCCCCCCGTGCATGAACAGCGTGTCGTTGACGACGATTGCGACCGGCAGCCCCAGGATCCAGCGGCCATAGCGACCCTCCGGACCGAGCGCGGCACGATGGCCGAAATAGCCCGGTGGGAACGCCTGGTCGAACGCGGCGCCCGACCCCGGGCCATTGCGCTGCTCCCAGGCCGTGCGCAGCGTGGCGCGCTGCCCGGCCGGCTCGAGGTCCGTGTAGGAAGCGTATTCGCCGGGGGCGACATAGCGCAGGTCGCCGAGCACGTTCATTGCTTCGTGATTGCCGATCACGACGTGCAGGCCGCCACCGGCCGCGGCGGCCTCGTCCTGCAGCCGCATCAGCAGGTCCATGACCTTGCGCGAATCGGCGCCCCGATCGAGCAGGTCGCCGAGACTCACGACGTGCGTGCGACCGGCGGCCCAGCGGTCCTGCGCATCGATCACGGCGGACTCGCGCAGCAGCGTGACGAGTTCGCCGTACGCCCCGTGCACGTCGGCGAACGCGATGACACGCTCGACGCCACGCCATTCGGATTGTGCCGTCTGGGCGGCGGCGGCGACGGGCGCGACGGCTGCCAGCAATGCGGAGGCGAGCAGGGCGTGCAGCAGGCCCGTTGCGGTGCCGCGGGATGAGGGACGCGAAAGTCGTGGATGCTTCATGGCCGTTCGCCACCGTAGGTCGTGATTTCGCCCGTGTCGATGCGGTGCAGCAGCTTCTCGACCAGACGCTGGATCGCCTGGATTTCCATCCGCGTGAGCCCCATCTGCAACTGGTCGCCCGCGCGCCGCACCCCGCGCCGTGGTGCGAGATTGGGGCCGGGTGGCACGACGACGTACCGGCCGTCGCGCAACTGCCATTGTGCGAGCACGCCGAGCTTCGACTCGAGCGTGGCGGGCGTGATTTCACGGAGTCGCGCGACCGTGTCGGCCGGCAGCCGGTTCACGCGCATGGACCGCCAGAGCTGGCCGCGGTCGCTCTCCGCCGACGCAAACGCGACGCCGTGATCGATCGAAAACACGCGCGCACCGGTGGCCGCCTTGCCGATCAGGAAGTTGCCCACGTTGGAGTCGCGGTGCTGGATCAGGTAGGTGAAGACGTTCAACTGCCCGATGTGGCGCGCGTAGACAGGGTCTGCCTCGAACCGCGCCGGGTCGTAGACGTCCGCGATCACCATGATGTCGCTCAGCCAGTACTGCACGACGGCCAGCACCTGGTCCACCGGCGCAAACGTCATGGCGACATCGGCGGAATACTTGCGGAAATCCGCCAGCGGCACCATGCGCAGCGCGGTGGGCGGCACGACGTACTCGGGGGGGTCGACCAGCAGCTTCTGCAGTTCGTAAGCGGCGAGGTCGTAGCGCGGCACGTTGTTGAAATCGTCGGCGCCGGGCTCGGCCTTGCGCAGCTTCACGCGCAGCGGCGGGGCGCCGCCGAACGACACGTCGGCCTTGAGCGTGATGTCGCCCTTCGCCTTGGGTCGGCTGATCACCGCTTGCTCGATCACGAGCGGCTCGGCCTGCAGCAGCTGCTCGAGCTCGGCGACCGGGCGCGTGATGTTTGCGTCCTGCGCCTGCGCGATGCAGACCGGGGCGGCGATGAGCAATGCAAGCAGGCGGACGCGGGCGGTCGGGACAGCCATCGGTTGCCTCCGTCGTGACGGGCGCTGGACCCCGGCGGCGGCCGCGGCCTGCCGCCGCATCCTAACGCGCCGGAGCGGACGCCGGCAGGTCGACCGTATAAAGCCGGATGTCGTTGCCGTCGGCGTGGAGCTGGCCGATGTAGGCGGGCTGTGCGCCACAGCGGCGGGCCGCGACCAGGAAGGGGTCGGCCCGGTGCGCCTTGACTGCGTAGACCGCAAGTTCGCGTTCGGCCACCTCGTCGCAAAGCGAGTCCCGCGCGACGAACTTCGAGTACGGCAACCGGTCCTGGCCGATCTCGATGCCTTCGATCGTGCGGTCGATGTAGAGGTTCAGCCCGTAGAACGGCCGCATGTCGACGAACACGATCTCGTCGGTCGTGCGGACGTCGATCGCGCGCTCGAGCTGGGCCGTGAAATCGCGGGCATCGCGGTCGGAAGGCGAATAGGCGAGCACGCCCTTGAGCGCCACGAGCACGAGGGCCGTGCCGATCGCAACATTGCGGAACCGGCCGGTGTTCGCCTCGTGCCAACGCGCGAGCGGCCGCGACAGCATCAGCGCGATCGGCACGAACAACGGCAGGATGTAGAGCTGCAGGCGCGACCTGGCGAGGCAGAACACCGCGAGTGGCAGCAGCAGCCACCAGGCGAGCAGCAGCCAGTCGCGGTCACGATCGCGGAGTCGGGCGCGCCATTGGCGCCAGGTGGCACGAGGGCCGCCCGCGGCCCGCAGCGCGATCGCGCCCCAGGGCAACGCACCGACGAGGAACACCGGCAGGTAGATCTCCAGCGGCCCGTACCATTCCGAGTTGCGGTCGTGCGTCTTCGTGAAGACGCGGTCGTAGACCTCGTAACCGAGGAAATACCCCAGCCGGTCCGGCTCCTGGGCGATCACGAGCGCAAACCAGCTCGAGGCGACCACCACGAACAGCAGCAGGCCGGCCGGTGCGAACAACGCGCGCAGCTTCCCGCGGTCGTGCAGCCCCACGAACGCGATCATGGCGAGCAACGGCAACAGCCCGGGCGGTCCCTTGGTCAGGAAGGCGAGGGCCCAGCCCAGCCACATCGCGAGGTACCAGCGTCGGGCGTCCGTGTCGTCGCGCGACCAGGCCTCGACGAACGCGTACATCGCCGCTGTCTCGAAGAAGGTGAGCACCGGGTCGGTCGAGACCACGTTGGCCGCAATGACCGGCGCGAACGAGAGGCCCCAGACCGTCGCCGGCAGCCAGGGTTTCGACGGGCAGAATCGTCGACCGAGCCCGAAGACGAACAGGCCCGTGCCGATGTAGGCGAGCGCGGCGGGAAGTCGTGCACCCCACTCGTTGTGGCCGAGCAGGGCAAAGCTCGTCGCGAGCGCCCAGTAGGTCATCGGCGGCTTGGTCAGGTGCGGATGCTCGCGGTCGAGCGTCGGCACGAGCCAGTCGCCGCTTTCGTGCATGTTGACCCCGGCGGAGCTGTATCGCCCCTCGTCGGGCTCCCAGATGCCGCGGGTGCCCTGGAAGGCGAACGCGACGAAGACGAGCAGGGCGACCAGCCAGACCGGCGGGCGCCCGACTTGGCGCGAAACGGGAGTCACTTGCGGAACAACCAGAGCAGAACGCTGAGCACGACGCTCAGGATCAGCATCGTGGTGAACGGGAAGAACAGCTTGAATCCGGGCTTGTCGACGACGATGTCACCGGGCAGTCGGCCAAGCGGCCACCGCGACAGCCACGGCCACAGCACGCCCGCGAGCAGGGCCAGCACGCCGAGGGCGATCAGCAGACGTTGCAAGGACGGTGCTCCGGACGAGCGCGGCGTGCGATGGTATCAGAGGCTGCTGAACACGCGCACGCGGTGGCGATGGTAGGGCAGCACTTCGAGCAGCTCGCCTTCCTTGAGGCGCTGCTGGATGCCGCGCCACCAGTCGGCCGTCAGGACCTCGGCGTGTGCCTCGAGGAAGACCTGCTTGAGGCCCGGGTCGAAGCCGAGGAAGTTCAGGAACGTCTCGGGGAAGACGTCGTTCTCGGCCACGTAGAACCAGGCGTCGGCGCGCATGTCGTCCTCGTCGTGCTGCGACTGCGGCACCTCGCGGAAGCGGCACTCGGTCACGAGGCACAGCTCGTCGTAGTCGTAGAAGATCACGCGGCCGTGGCGCGTGACGCCGAAGTTCTTCAGCAGCAGGTCGCCCGGGAAGATGTTGGTGACCGCGAGGTCGCGGATCGCCTGCCCATAATCGAGCACGGCCTTCTCGGCCAGCGGCCGTTCGACCGAGCGCAGGTACAGGTTGAGCGGCGTCATGCGCCGCTCGATGTACAGGTGGTCGATCGTGATCTCGTCGCCTTCGACATGGGCCGTGCGCGCCGCTTCCTTGTCGAGCTCCTCGAGCAGCTCGGGCGAGAAGCGCGATCGCGGGAACTTGATCCGCTTGAATTCCTGCGCGTCGACGAGCCGGCCGGCGCGGTCGTGCTTGAACACCAGCTCGTACTTCGACAGCACGTCCTCGCGCAGGATGTTCTTCTGGTACGGGAACTTGTCGCGGATCAGCTTGAAGACGACGTCGAACGACGGCAGCGTGAAGCAGATCATGACCAGCCCGCGCTCGCCCGGCGCGAGCACGAACTGGTCCTCCGAAGTCTGCAGGTGCTTGAACAGCTCGCGGTAGCGCTCGGTCTTGCCCTGCTTGGCGCGGCCGAGCACCGTGAAGAGCTCGCTGACCGGCTTGGCCGGCAGGATGGTCTTGAGGAACTTGACCACCTCGCCGACGTGGGCGAGGTCGACGTGGAAGTACGAGCGCGTGAAGCTGAACAGGATGCTGACCGGCCCCTGCTCGAGCATGATCGCGTCGACGACCACGCCACTCTCGAGGTTGCGCAACGCCACCACGAACGGTGCGGTCCAGCCGTCGCCGTTGATGCGCCCGACCAGGTAGGCCCGGGTCATCTGGTAGAAGACTTCCTTGATCACCTCGATCGTCGCGATCGTGCGCCGTTCGCTGCCGGCCGCCACGAGCGCCTTTACTTCCTCGGCGACCATCTTCACGCTGCGCTCGAAGTCGCGGTACGGCGTGCGGAAGCGATAGTCGGCGAGCAGCTCCTCGGCGAGCAGCTCGATGTCGCCGCGCACCGGGTAGACCCGCGTCTCGACGTGCGAGCGCACGTTGCCGAGCAGGTCGAGGTCGAGCGCGACGAACTCGACCGCGGGGTCGACGCCCACCGTGCCGAAGGTCTTGCGCGTGACCGAGCTGAAGAACGTCTTCGAGAACTCGCAGTCCGGCAGCGTGTCGATCATCTCGTCGAAGCGGCGCTTGATCGCGGACCAGACCGCGCGCTCGTGCACGTCCTCGCCGAGGCGGTGACGCATGATCTCGACGGTGCCGGTGACGTATTTGTCGTAGAGCTCGATGCGCTCGACGGCGTCCTTCTGGCTGCCGCGCCAGTCCCGTTCCTCGAAGCGCTGCCGCGCGCGCTGCGTGATGGCGCGGAAGTCGGCGTTGTAGTCGGCGAACGCGTCGACCAGCAACTGCGCGCAGTCGTGGACGAGCGTGTCGCGGCTGACGGGCGGGGCGACGGTCAGGTTCATCGGACGCCGACCCGCGGCGCGTGCGGCAATGCCGCGCCGCCGCGTGCGCGGCGACGCTGGCACCGGGTTCCGGTCCGGGGAGCGTTACGAGCCATGGACGGCGAGTACGAGCCGCCAGGGACGGCTTTACGGCGTCTCCCCGGATCGGAATCCGGGGACAGTGGCGCCGCCAGCAGCCCAGCGCGAATCGTCACGCTCAGAGGTTCGCGATCAGCTTGTCGCCGAACTCGCTGCACTTGACCTCGGTCGCGCCTTCCATGAGACGGGCGAAGTCGTACGTGACCGTCTTCTGGCCGATGGTCTTGTCCATCGCAGAGATGATCGCGTCCGCCGCTTCGTACCAGCCCATGTAGCGCAGCATCATCTCGCCCGAGAGGATGACCGAGCCCGGGTTGACCTTGTCGAGGTTCGCGTACTTGGGCGCCGTGCCGTGCGTGGCTTCGAACACCGCGTGGCCGGTGACGTAGTTGATGTTGCCGCCCGGCGCGATGCCGATGCCGCCGACCTGGGCCGCGAGCGCGTCCGACAGGTAGTCGCCGTTCAGGTTCATCGTCGCGATGACGTCGAACTCCTCGGGCCGCGTCAGCACCTGTTGCAGCGTGATGTCGGCGATCGCGTCCTTGATGATGACCTTGCCCGCGGCCTTGGCGGCGTCCTGCTCGGCATTCGCGGCCTTCTCGCCCTTCTCGGCCTTGGTGCGTTCCCACTGGTCCCAGGTGTAGGTCTGGTCTGCGAACTCACGCTCGGCCAGCGCATAGGCCCAGTTCCGGAAAGCGCCTTCCGTGAACTTCATGATGTTGCCCTTGTGCACGATCGTCACGCTCTTGCGCTTGTTGACGATCGCGTACTCGATGGCGGAGCGGAACAGGCGCTCGGTGCCCTCCTGCGAGACGGCCTTGATGCCGATGCCCGAGGTGTCGGGGAAGCGGATCTTGCCGTAGAGCTTCGGGAACGCTTCCTTGAACAGGGCCTTGAACTTCGCGTTGTCGGCGCTGCCCGCCTCGAACTCGATGCCGGCGTAGATGTCCTCGGTGTTCTCGCGGAAGATCACCATGTCGACCTTGCCGGGCGCCTTGACCGGGGAGGGCACGCCCTTGAACCAGCGCACGGGGCGCAGGCAGACGTACAGGTCGAGCATCTGGCGCAACGCGACGTTGAGCGAGCGGATGCCGCCGCCGATCGGCGTCGTCAGCGGGCCCTTGATCGAGACGAGATATTCGCGGCACGCCTCGACCGTTTCATCGGGCAGCCAGGTGTTGAAGAGGTCGTTCGACTTCTGGCCCGCGTAGACCTCCATCCAGTGGATCTTGCGCTTGCCGCCGTAGGCCTTCGCGACCGCCGCGTCGAGCACGCGCACGGAGGCGCGCCAGATGTCGGGGCCGGTGCCGTCACCCTCGATGAAGGGGACGATGGGCTGGTCCGGGACGACGAGCTTGCCGTTCCGGATCGTGATCTTCTGGCCCTGCGCGGGCACGTTGAGCTTGAGCGCGGTGGACATCGAACCTGGCTCCGATAGATTTCTAATGAGAGAGGCTTCGAGCCGGAGATGCTAGCACAGGGCCCCGCGGCCCTACGCATTTACCGCAGACGGCGCGTGCGAGTTGAGCAATTTGCTTGCGGCGCCGGTCCTAGCCTTGTACGTTCCGCTGCCATCCGCTCTGGAGTTTGGAATTGGGCTTGCCTGGCCTCCACTGGATCCGACGCAGACAGCGCACGCTCGCACAGGGCGTGCTCGCGTTGTTCTGCCTGGTCTGGTTGCAGGCGGCGCTGATTCCCTGCGCGATGGCGCTTGCGCCGCAAGGCGGCATGGCCGCCGGTGCCGAAGAGCATTGCGTCTATTGTCCTCAGGCCGGGCAACCCGCCGACTCCGCCGTCGAACAGGCACCTTCGGGTTGCCTGTACCCGGACGGCAGCGCGCAGGTGGACACGCGCGTCGCGTTCGTCGCCGCGCTGTCGGTGCCGCTGGCCGCGTCTGCCTTCGTCCTGCCGCCCGTCGCCGACGGGCACGCCCTCGTTCCGACACGCACGGGTGACGCCGCTGCGATACCGCGGCCGCCCCTGGCCGTGAGTTACTGCCGCTACCTGAAATAGCCGGTCTCCCTCGAGTTTCGCCCGCCCCGCGCGACCGTGGTCGCCCGCGGCGCGTCCGTCGAACTTGCGGAGTCCGTTCATGTTTTTGTTCCGATCGATTCGTGCGAGCGTCGTTGCGCTCGCCGGTGCCGTGGCCCTGCTGGGCCCGCCCGCCGTCTTTTCCCAGGACCTGACGCTCGCCGAGGCCGAGCACGTCGCGCTCGAACGCGACGCGATGACGCGCGAAATGCGCGCGCAGGCGCAGGCCATGCGCGAACGCGCCGTCATGGAAGGCCAGCTCATGGATCCGGAGCTGCGACTCGGGGCCGTCAACGTCCCGGTCGATTCCTTCAGCCTGTCCGCCGAGGACATGACCATGCTCGAGGTCGGGCTGAGCCAGGAGTTCCAGCCCGGCAAGTCGCGGCAGCTTTCGCGGCGGCAGATGGAACAGCTCGCCGCCGGCATGGACGCGACCGCGCTCGACCGCGAGCGCCTCGTCAAGCGCGAGGTGCGCAAGCTCTGGACACAGCTCGCCTACGTTGGCGCCGCGCGCAAGGTGGTCGACGAGCAGACCGCGTGGGTCGAGCAGATGCGGCAGTCGGCGCGAGCGCGTTACGCCTCCGGCGAAGGCCAGCAGCTCGACGTGCTCGCGGCCGGGCTCGATGTCGCCATGCTGCGGGAGCAGTTGCTCGACCTCGACCGCGACGAGGCGATGTCGCGTTCGCAGCTCTCGTTCTGGCTCGGCGACGAGGCCAGCCGCGCGCGTCCCACCGCCCTCGGCCCGCGTGCCGAGCTGCCGCCGCTCGCGACGCTCGAGGCGCGACTGGGCGCGCACCCGGCCCAGCTCGACTACGAACGCCGCATCGACGCCGCGAACACGGCCGTCTCCATCGCGGAGGAAAAGCGCAAGCCGGGCTGGATGCTCGACGTGACCTACGGGTTCCGCCAGGACGGCGACATGAATTCCGGCATGGCAGAGCGGCCCGACATGCTCAGCGCGATGGTGACCGTGGACCTGCCGCTGTTCCGCAAGAACCGCCAGGACCGCGACATTGCCGCGGCCCGGCTCGAGGCGCGCGGGCTGCACGAACGGCACGAGGACCACCGCCGCGAAATGCAGGCGATGCTGACCGAAGCCTGGAACACCGCGCACCGCACCGCCGAGCTCGAGAAGTTCTACGAGACTGACCTGCTCACGCTCGCCGACCAGTCGGTGACCGCGGCACTGCTCTCCTGGCGCGCCAACCGCGTGATGATCGACGACGTCGTCCGCGCGCGTCGGCTCGCCGCCGAAACCAAGATGAAACACCTGCGTCTCGCCGCCGACCGCGCGCTGGCGCAGCACGAAATCGACTACCTCGCTGGTGAATGAACATGAACGCCAACAACCATTTCCACCGCATCGCCGGCGTCCTGCTGCTTTCGGTCGTGCTCGGCGCCTGCTCGAAGGACACACCGAGCGAATCCGTCCGCGCTGCCTCAGACGACACGCCGGCCGAGCACGCGATCAAGCACACCAACCCGAAGTACCGCTGCCCGATGCACCCGCAGATCGTCCGTGACGAGCCGGGCCAGTGCCCGATCTGCGGCATGAACCTGGTCGAGTTCGAGCCGCCGCCCGCCGACGGCGCGGCGCCGGCCGCCGCCCCGGGGCAGTCGGGTCGCGAGGTGCGCATCTCGCCCGCGGTGATCAACAACCTCGGCGTGCGCACCGAGGCCGTCGTGCGCGGCAGTGCCAACCGTGGCGCACACACCGTCGGTTACGTGCAGTTCGACGAGCGTCGCGTGCAGCAGGTGCGGCCACGCGCCGAGGGCTGGGTCGAAGGGCTCTCGGTGCGCGCGATGGGCGAGACCGTGCAGAAGGGCGAGCTGCTCTTCACGCTGTACTCGCCGATGCTCGAGAGCGCGCAGCAGGAGTACATCGACGCGCTCAAGATCGGCAACGAGGACCTGATCGCCGCGTCGCGTGACCGGCTGCGAGCCCTGGGACTCGGCGGCACGGCCGCGCAACTCGGCAAGACCGGCCGCACGTCCGGCCGCGTGGCGTTCTACGCGCCGATCTCGGGTGTCGTGACCGAACTCGAGGCGCGCGAGGGCGCGATGCTGAGCCCGGACATGATTGCGATGACGATCACGGAACTCGGCAGCCTCTGGGTCATGGCCGAAGTGCCCGAGTCGCAGGCGGGCTGGGTCAGGCCCGGCACGCACGCGATGGTGCGGTTCCCGTCGCTGCCCGGCGAGACGCTGCACGGCAGCGTCGACTACGTCTACCCGGAACTCAACATGGAGACGCGGACGCTGCGTGCGCGCATCACGCTCGCGGACCCGCCCGCCGGCGTGAAACCGAACATGCTCGCGAACATCGAGCTGATCGGCGCGGGTGGCGCCGAAGGCCTCAGCATTCCACGCAGCGCCCTGATCCGCAGCGGCACGCAGGACCGCGTCGTCGTGTCGCTCGGCGAGGGCCGTTTCGCGTCGCGCAAGGTCGTCGCGGGCGCCGAGAGCGGCGACCGCATCGCAATCGTCGAGGGCCTGCAGGAGGGCGAACTCGTCGTGACCTCCGCACAGTTCCTGCTCGATTCGGAGGCGAACCTCGACGCCGGACTCGAACGCCTCGAAAGCCCGGCAGAAGGCGGCGCCGAACGACAGCCGGCGCCGGCGGCCGATCCGCACGCGGCGCACAGGGGTGGCTGAGCCATGATCGACGCCATCATCCGCGGTTCGCTGAAGAACCGCCCCCTCGTACTGTTGCTGACGCTCATGCTGACGGCGATCGGCCTGTACTCGGTGCAGCGCACGCCGGTCGACGCACTGCCCGACCTGTCGGACGTGCAGGTGATCGTGCGCACGCCGTACCCCGGCCAGGCGCCGCGGCTGGTCGAGGACCAGGTCACCTATCCGCTCACGACCTCGTTGCTGTCGGTGCCCGGCGCGACGACGGTCCGCGGCTATTCGTTCTACGGCGACTCGTTCGTCAACGTCCTGTTCGAGGACGGCACGGATCCATACTGGGCGCGCTCGCGCGTGCTCGAGTACCTGAGCCAGGCCACGGCGCGTCTGCCGGAAGGCGTGCGCCCATCGCTGGGGCCTGACGCGACCGGCGTCGGCTGGATCTACCAGTACGCACTGACGGACCGCACGGGCCAGCACGACCTGGCACAGCTGCGCTCGATCCAGGACTGGTTCCTCAAGTTCGAACTGCAGGCGCTCGACGGCGTTGCAGAGGTCGCGACGATCGGCGGCATGGTCAAGCAGTACCAGGTCGTCGTCGACCCGCTGCGGCTGCGCGGTTACGGGCTGTCGCTGATGATGGTCGAGGAGGCGATCAAGCGCGGCAACCAGGAAGTCGGCGGTTCGGTCGTCGAAATGGCCGAAGCCGAGTACATGGTGCGCGCGACCGGCTACGTCAAGAGCATCGCCGACCTCGAGCGCATCCCGGTGATGACGAGCGAGGCCGGCACGCCGGTGCTGCTGCGCGACGTCGCCGAGGTCCGGCTCGGGCCCGAGATGCGTCGCGGCATCGGTGAACTGGACGGGCAGGGCGAGGCCGTCGGCGGCGTGATCGTGATGCGCAACGGCGACAACGCGCGCGACACGATCGTGCGGGTCAAGCAGAAGCTCGACGAGCTGCGCGCCGGCCTGCCCAGAGGCGTCGAGATCGTCGAGACCTACGATCGCGCGACGCTGATCGAGCGCGCGGTCGAGAACCTGCAGCGCAAGCTGCTCGACGAGTTCATCGTCGTGGCGCTGGTCTGCTTCGTGTTCCTCTACCACCTGCGCTCGGGCCTGATCGTCGTGATCGTCACGCCGATCGCGGTCGCCTCGGCGTTCATCGTCATGCACGCGCAAGGCATCAACGCGAACATCATGTCGCTCGGTGGCATCGCGATCGCGATCGGCACGCTGGTCGACGCCGCGATCGTGATGATCGAGAACGTGCACAAGAAGCTCGAACGCGGCGCGGTCACCGAGTCGGAACGTTTCGAGGCCATTTACCAGGGCTGTCGCGAGGTCGGGCCGTCGCTGTTCTTCTCGCTGATGATCGTGGCGCTCTCGTTCCTGCCGGTGTTCACGCTCGAAGCGCAGGAAGGCCGCATGTTCGCGCCGCTCGCCTACACCAAGACCTACGCGATGGTGGCGGCGTCGCTGCTCTCGATCACGCTGGTGCCGGTGCTGATCTGGTTCCTCGTGCGCGGACGCATCCGTCACGAGAACGAGAACCCGGTCAACCGCGCGGCCGCCGCGGCGTACCGGCCACTGCTCGACATCGCGCTGCGGCACCCGAAGACGGTGGCTGCGTTCGCGACCGTGCTGGTCGTGGTGACGCTGTGGCCCGCCTCGAAGCTCGGCACGGAGTTCATGCCCGAGCTCGACGAGGGCGACGTGCTGTACATGCCGACGACGCTGCCGGGCCTCTCGACCGACGCGGCGCGTGCTTTGCTGCAGCAGACCGACCGGCTGATCAAGACCGTGCCGGAGGTCGACCGCGTGTTCGGCAAGGCCGGGCGCGCCGAAAGCGCGACCGA
>DATMIB010000092.1:0-2066 GCA_035554635.1 Steroidobacteraceae bacterium
CTGCTGCTCGCGCTGATGGCCTCGGGCACGGTGCGCCGGCGCCTCAAGGTGTTCCTGCACAAGCACTTCTACCGCAACAAGTACGACTATCGCGTCGAGTGGCTGCGCTTCATCCAGACGTTGTCGCAGCCCGAGGCGGGCGTCGACACGCGCGACAACGCCGTGCGGTCGATGGCGCAGATCATCGCGAGCCCCGGCGGCGTGCTGTTCCTGCGTACCGAGGAGGGCGACGGCTTCAAGGTGGCCGCCACGTGGCCGCCCGGCGATTTCACCGAGTCGCGCGGCTATCCGGTCGTGGCGACGACCGAGGAACTGGCGGTATTCCTGGAACGGTTCCAGTGGGTCATTGACCTGCGCGAACTCGGGCAGACGCCGGACGCCTACCAGAACATGTCGCTGCCCGCGTTCCTGCAGGCGGCGACCCGCTACCGGCTCATCGTGCCGCTGACGCACGTGGACGAACTGATCGGCATCGCGCTGTTCGCGAGCCCGCCCGAGCCGTTCAACCCGAACTACGAGGATCGCGACCTGCTCAAGACGGTGGGGCGCCACGTCGCGGCTCACCTGGCGCAGTTCGAGGCCGACAAGCGCCTTGCCGAGAGCCGGCAGTTCGAGGCCTACCATCGGCTCACGGCCTTCGTGATGCACGACCTCAAGAACCTGGCGGCGCAACTGGCGCTGATCGTCTCGAACGCGGAGAAGCACCGGCGCAATCCCGAGTTCGTCGACGATGCGATCAGCACGATCGCGAACTCGACCGCGCGCATGCAGCGGCTGATCGAGCAGCTGCAGCGACGCGAGATCCAGACCGTCAAGCGACACGTGCGGTTGAACGAGATCGCACGCCAGGCCACCGAACGCTGCCAGGGCCGCACGCCACGCCCCGTGCTCGCCGAGACGGTGGAGGACATCTGGATCGAGGCGGACCCCGAACGGCTCGCCATGATCGTCGAGCACGTGATCCGCAACGCCCAGGAGGCGACCCCGGAGGCGGGCGCGGTCACGGTCGAGGTGGGGCTCGAAGGTGGCGGCGCGACCGGCGACCTGGCCGACTCGTCGCGGCTGCGCGTGCCGACGGCGGTGCTGGCCGTGACCGACACGGGCGCCGGCATGACGGCCGAGTTCATCGGCGAACGGCTGTTCAAGCCGTTCGACACGACCAAGGGCAGCAAGGGCATGGGCATCGGCGCCTACCAGGTCCGGGAATATGTCCAGTCCCTCGGCGGGCGCGTCGAAGTGCGCAGCGTGGTGGGCCAGGGCACGCGCATGATGCTGCGGCTGCCGCTCGCCCTGCCGTCGGCGACGGCGAGCGCGCCGGACCCCGTGGCGGGCCACCCGGCGGGTGCCGGTGTCTTAAGTTAAGCCCCTGGCCGGTTCCTCCCATTTTCGACGGGAGGGGAGGTGAACCGACATCACAAATTTGGACCCTATCTCCTTGTATCATCCAGACTTACCAATCCGATCCGGTTCGATTCCAGGATCGGGGACCATCGCCGTGGCCGATCGAGGGACGAGTGGCTGACGACAAGCCGACGCTGCTGATCGTGGAGGACGACCCGGGGCTGCAGAAACAGCTCAAGTGGTGCTTCGACGAATACGAGGTGATCACCGTGGCGGACCGGTCCTCGGCCATCGCCGCCGTGCGCCGGTACGAACCCGCGGTCGTGCTGCAGGACCTCGGCTTGCCGCCCGACGCCGAAGGCGTCTCGGAGGGCATGCAGACCCTGCTCGAGACCCTGAAGCTGGCCCCGGGAACCAAGGTCATCGTCGTGACCGGCCAGCTCGACAAGCAGAACGCGGTGCGGGCGGTGGGGCTCGGCGCCTACGACTTCTACCAGAAGCCCGTCGACACCGACGTGCTCAAGCTGCTGGTGCAGCGCGCGTTCCGGATCCACGACCTCGAAACCCAGAACCGGGCGCTCACGCGCCACCAGGGCTTCATGCCGCTCGCCGGGGTCATCGCCATCAGCGATTCGATGCAAAAGGCCTGTCGCATCGTCGAAAAGGTGGCACCGACCTCGGCCACCGTGCTGCTGCTCGGCGAAAGCGGCACCGGCAAGGAACTG
>DATMIB010000093.1:0-1553 GCA_035554635.1 Steroidobacteraceae bacterium
ACAGGAATCAGGGACAACGCGGCGACACGTCGAACCGCGGCTTCGCATCGATGGACGAAGACAAGCAGCGTGAGATCGCGAGCAAGGGCGGATCCGCGTCGGGTGGCAATTTTGCCAACGATCCGCAGCGAGCGTCCGAGGCCGGCCGCAAGGGCGGCCAGGTGTCCGGTGGCAATTTTGCAAACGATCCGGAACGGGCTTCCGAGGCTGGACGCAAAGGCGGGCAGGCTTCGGGTGGCAATTTTGCCAACGATCCGGAGCGCGCGTCGGAGGCGGGCCGCAAGGGTGGCCAGAGTTCGGGTGGCAGCTTCGCCAACGACCCCGAACGCGCCTCCGAGGCGGGTCGCAAGGGTGGCGAGTCTTCGGGCGGTCGCAATCGCTGATCGACCCGTGCGGTGACGGCTGCGGCACTGCACGCCAACCGTAGCCAGGGCGCGCCCATGGGGGCGCGCCTTTTTTTCACGGCGTCACTTGGGATCCGGCGAGATGATGACCTTGCCCCGCGCACGGCCGCGCTCGAGGTATTCGAGCGCGTCGGGTACTTCGGCGAGCGAGGTGTAGCGCCGGTCGATCACGGGCGCGACCTTGCGTGACGTGATCAGCTCGCCCAGGTAAGTGAGGTCCTCCGGCGTGACCGACGCGAGCATCATGCCGTACTCCTGGTCTCCGAACGCCGACAGCACCATGCCCTGGACGACCTTGCCGAAGGGCCCGATCCAGCGTCCGTCCTGTGGCCCGCCGGCGCCGATGAGGACGTAAACGCCTTGCGGCGCGAGCACGCGTCGCACGTCGCCGAGGCTGCGATTGCCGACGAGGTCGAGCACCACGTCGTACTTGTCGGGCCCGGTGGTGAAGTCCTGCTGCGTGTAATCGACGACCGCATCGGCGCCGAGCGAGCGCACAAGCGCCGCGTTGCGTCCGCTGCAGACCGCGGTGACGTCGGCACCGAGCGCCTTGGCGATCTGCACCGCGAACGTGCCGACGCCGCCCGACGCGCCGTTGATCAGCACTCGATCGCCGGGTTCGACGTGGCCGTTGTCACGCAGGCCCTGCAATGCGGTGACGGCTGCGACCGGCACGGCAGCGGCCTGCTCGAACGTCAGCGCCGCGGGTTTGGGTGCAATGCGTTTCTCCGACGCCAGCGCATAGTCGGCGAAGGCGCCGGGCGCGGTGCCGAACACTTCGTCGCCGACCTTGAACCGCGTCACCTGCGAGCCGACCGCCACGACGCGACCGGCCATGTCGACCCCGACGGTGTGGTCCCTTGGCCGGCGGAAGCCGGTATCGAGTCGCATCAGGTACGGCGTGCCACGCAGGTAATGCCAGTCGAGCGGATTGGCGGCGGCGGCTTCGATCTCGACCAGGACCTGGTGTTCCGCAGGCAACGGCACGCGGACTTGCTCGAGTCGCAACACGCTCGGTGGACCGTACTCGTCGTAGACGATGGCCTGCATCGTGCGGTTGCTGTACCGGACGGCCGGCTTCTCCTCGGCTGGGGTCGCGAATATCCAGACGCCGACCGCCAACAATGCCAGCACGAGCCAGGCGATGCG
>DATMIB010000094.1:0-10893 GCA_035554635.1 Steroidobacteraceae bacterium
ACGGGCGTGCGCACGCTGGCGCAACTGGGACGCCTGCCGGCGACGCACAAGGTGCCGCAGCTCGCACAGCCGTCGTTCGACAAGCTGCGCGAACAGGCCGCGATGCAACTCGCGGGACGCGAGACCGGGCAGTTGCAATACCGCGTGATCGACCACGGCGCCGGCGTGCCGCGCGGCTTCGGCCTGTTGCCCGCGCCGGACGCCGCGGACGTCTACTTCGACATGGAAGGCGACCCGCTGTATTCCCCCTCCCCCACGCCCGGCGCGAGTGCCGGCGACGGGGGCCTCGAGTACCTCTTCGGCGTGCTCTACCACGAACAGGACGCCGCCGGCGGCTTCGCCCCCGAATGGACCTTCAAGTCGTTCTGGGGTCACGGCCGCGACGAGGAGCGCCGCGCGTTCGAGGCGTTCATGGACTGGCTCGCCGCGCGGATCGCGCGGCACCCAGCGCTGCACGTCTACCACTACGCTGCCTACGAAGACTCGGCGCTCAAGCGGCTCTCGGCGCGTCACGCGACACGCGAGGCGCTGCTCGACCAGCTGCTGCGGGCCGGACGGCTCGTCGACCTCTACAAGGTCGTGCGCGAGGGGTTGCGCTGCTCGACGCCGTCCTACTCCATCAAGTACATCGAGAAGTTCTACCGCGGTGCGCGCGAGGGTGAGGTGACGACGGCCGGGGCCAGCATCGTCTATTACGAACGCTGGCTCGAGACACGAGAGCCGCAACTGCTCGCGGACATCGAGCGTTACAACGAGGACGACGTGCGTTCGCTGCAGCAATTGCACGCGTGGCTGCAGTCGATCCAGCCGCACATCGGTGGCGCCGCCGCGGGCGGGCACGACGGCAACGACGCAGCGGAAATGGCTGCCCAGGGGACGAGCGGCGCCGCGCCGGCCGACCGCGCACCCCTGGACGGCCAGCCCTCGCAGGCGCTGCAGCAGTACCTGCAGGACGTCGCGGCGGTGCGCGAGCCGCTGCTCGCGACGCTGCCGGCCGACCGCTCACGCTGGACCGCGCAGCATGCGGCCCGTGCGCTGCTCGCCGACCTGCTGGAGTTTCACCGTCGTTGCGAAAAGCCGCAGTGGTGGGAAATGTTCGCGCGCACGACGCTGTCGTTCGAAGAACTGCTCGACAGCGTCGACGCCGTGGCCGGGCTCGCGCGCGTGCCGGGCGATGCAGTCGGCGAGTACGCATTCCCGGCGCAGGAGCTCAAGTTCGAGGCGGGCGAGTACGCGATCTGGCTCGAGCACCCGCAGCTCGCGACGGTGCGCATCCTCGAGATCGACGAGGAACGCCGACGGCTGCGTCTCGCCCCGACCCGCCGGAGCGGCCCGTTGCCCGATACGCTGAGCCTCGGCAAGGGCGGGCCGATCGATGCGATGGTGCTCAAGCAGGCGTTGCTGCGCGTCGGTCGCAGCGTCGTCGCGCGCGACCAGCACTACCGTGCGCTCGAGGCGTTGCTCGAAAAGCGCTCGCCGAAGCTCACCGGACACAAGCGCGGGCAGCCGGTCGTCGCCGACCTCGCGGCACCGCTCGAGCAGGTGATCGAGGCGGTTTCGCGTCTCGACGACAGCCACCTGTTCATCCAGGGTCCGCCCGGCGCGGGCAAGACCTACACGGCCTCGCACGTGATCGCCGCGCTGCTGCGCGCGGGCAAGCGCGTCGCGGTGTCCTCGAACAGCCACAAGGCGATCAACAACCTGCTCGCCGCGGTCGAAGAGGTCGTGCTGCGCGACAGCGCGGGCACCCCGACGCTGCGCGCGTGCAAGAAGGTTTCGCGGCAGGACGAGTCGACGTGCCTGCACGGGCTCTGGATTTGCGACGTCGACGACGTCGACGAGGCCCTGAGCCGGCGCTGGCAGCTGGTCGGCGGCACCGCGTGGCTCTTCGCTCGGCCCGAGGCCGACCAGCAGTTCGACTACCTGTTCGTCGACGAAGCGGGCCAGGTGGCGCTCGGCAACCTCGCGGCGATGGCCACCTGTGCACGCAACCTCGTGCTGCTCGGCGACCAGATGCAGTTGTCGCAACCGATCCAGGGCGTGCACCCGGGGCGTTCGGGCGAGTCGACGCTCGATTTCCTGCTCGACGGCCGCGCGACGGTGCCGCCGGAACTCGGCATCTTCCTGCCCCAGACCTGGCGCATGGGCCCCGACGTCTGTCGCTTCATCTCCGAGGCGATCTACGACGGGCGACTCGAGCCTGAGCCGAAGAATGCCAACCAGCGTCTCGTGCTCGGCCCGCGCATGCACCCTGCCCTGCGACCGTCGGGCGTCGTGTTCTGGCCGGTCGAGCATGCCGGTTGCGCACAACGCAGTGAGGAGGAAGCCGAGGAAATCCGGCGCATCTACACGAGCCTGCTCGGCGGCGCGGTCGACCCGACGACCGGCGCCACACTGTCCGGCGCGTCGTGGATCGACCGGGACGGCGTCAAGCGACGGCTCACGGCCGCGGACGTGCTCGTCGTCGCTCCGTACAACCTGCAGGTGAACCTGCTGCGGCGCGTGCTGCCGCGCGATGCGCGCGTCGGCACCGTGGACAAGTTCCAAGGCCAGGAGGCGGCGGTCTCGATCGTCTCGATGACGACCTCGAGCGAGGACGAGCTGCCGCGCAACCTCGAGTTCCTGTTCAGTCGCAACCGCCTCAACGTCGCAATCTCCCGTGCGCGCTGCCTCAGCATCGTCGTCGCGAGCCCGCGGCTGCTCGACACGCGTTGCCGCACGCCCGAGCAGATCGCGCTCGTGAACCTGCTCTGCTGGGCGGCCGAAGCCTGATTCACCTCTCCCGCTCGCGATAGAGGTCGGCGCACAGTGCCGGGTGAGGGCTCCGCCTCTTCACCTCTCCCATGCGTGGGAGAGGTCGGCACGCAGTGCCGGGTGAGGGCTCGCTTCGTGCGTCAGCAACATCCGACGCATTCACTCATCGATCGGCGACAGCATCGCCCCGTCATCGCGCGAAAACCTAGCGCCGTCCTGGAGCAGCGATTGGCCAGGAGGACATCATGGACATCGATACCGTAGACGACCTCAACGTCCTGTTGCGCGGCGAGTTCTCGGCGATCGAGACCTATCGACAGGCCACGCAGAAGATTCTCGCGCGGCACGGGCAGGACCCCCGGTTCCACGATCTCATGCAGATCCTGCAGGACCACGAGCGGGCGGCGGCTCAATTGCTCGATTTGATCGAGCGTCTCGGCGGGACCCCCATACGGGATTCCGGCACCTGGGGAACGTGGGCGCACACGGTGCTGGGCGCGGCCAGCCTGCTGGGCAACAAGGCCGCGTTGCGGGCGCTCAAGGAAGGCGAGGAGGCGGGCGTCAAGGACTATCGCTCGGCCGTGCGCGACCACTGGACGCCGGAGCTGACCGAACTCTGCACGGAGATCATGTCGCGCGAAGAAGAACACGTGCGCCGGCTCGACCGCCTGATCCACGCAGCCTGACCAGCCCGCGTGACGCCACCGCTGGCCGTCACGACGACGCTGATGCGGCCAATCCGGTGAGCGGTCGCGCTGGCCGCTCACCTCCTTCATGCAGGCTCGTCCAAGCCGGGCGTCCTTGCCGGCCAACCACGACAACACGGCAGGAATGATTCCGGGCTTGCCACGCTCGCCGCGCTTACCTCACATTGCGGATGCCGCCCCCGCGGCCGGAGATCCCCTGTCCATGTCGACGACCGCTGCTGCCTCACTCGAAGACGAAGTCGATCGCCCGATGCGCGACGACATCCGCCTGCTTGGACGACTGCTCGGCGACACGGTCCGCGAGCAGCGCGGCGCCGCGGCCTTCGAACTCGTCGAGCGCGTGCGCCAGGGATCGGTGGCATTCCGGCGCGACGAAGACGTCGCGGCCCGCCGCGAGCTCGAACACCTGCTCGACGGCCTCACGCGCGAGCAGACCATGGTCGTCGTGCGGGCCTTCAGCTACTTCTCGCACCTCGCCAACCTTGCCGAAGACGTGCACAACGGCCGCACGCAACGGCACGCCCAGATCACCGACCAGCCGCCGGCCGACGGCACGCTCGCCCGTGCGCTCGACCGGGTCGCGGCCGCGGGAATCGCGCCGGACGTGCTCGAAGCCTTTTTCCGCGACGCGCACCTGGTGCCGGTGCTGACCGCACACCCCACCGAAGTGCAGCGCAAGAGCGTGCGCGACCTCGAGATGGAACTCGACCGACTGCTCAACGTGCGCGACCGGCTGCGACTGACGCCCGCCGAACGTGCGGACAACGACGAGGCGGTCCGTCGCGCCGTGCTCGCGCTGTGGCAGACCCGGATGCTGCGGCTCGAGAAGCTCGAGGTGCTGGACGAAGTCTCGAACGGCCTCTCGTTCTATGAGCACACCTTCCTGCCCGAACTGCCGCGGCTCTACGGTGCGCTCGAGGACGAAATCGCACGCCGTTCCCTCTTCACCTCTCCCGGCTCTGCGGGAGAGGTCGCGCGCAGCGCGGGTGAGGGCTCCGGAATCGAGCTCCCGCCCTTCCTGCGCCTCGGCTCCTGGATCGGTGGCGACCGCGACGGCAACCCGTTCGTGACCGCCGCGGTGCTCGACCGCACGCTGCGCATGCAGTCGGCGCGGCTGTTCGAGTTCTACCTCGAGCAGGTGCACCTGCTCGGCGCAGAACTGTCGATGTCGACGCTCGCGACCGCGGCGAATCCCGACGTCGAGGCGCTCGCCGCCAGATCGCCCGACACCAGCCCGCACCGCCGCGACGAGCCCTATCGCCGCGCGCTGACCGGCGTCTATGCACGCATCGCCGCGACGGCCCGCACGCTGGACCAGCACGAGGCCCTGCGTCACGCGGTCGGCGAGGCGCCGCCGTACGCGCGCACGGCCGAGTTCGCCGCCGATCTGGAGTTGCTCCACGCCTCGCTCGTCTCGAACGGCTCAGCGCTGGTCGCCCGTGGCCGGCTGCGAAGCCTGCGCTGCGCCGTGAAGGTGTTCGGCTTTCACCTCGCCGCGGTCGACCTGCGACAGAACTCAGACGTGCACGAGCGCGTCGTCGCCGAGCTGTTCTCGGTCGCGCGCCCCGACGTCGGCTATGCGGCGCTCGACGAGGCCGCCCGCATCCGCGTGCTCACCGAGGAACTCGGCACCGCGCGGCTGCTCAGCTCGCCCTACGTCGAGTATTCGAGCGAGACGCAGAGCGAGCTCGAGATCCTGCGCACGGCCGCACGCCTGCACGGGCTGTACGGCCCGGACTGCATCCAGAACTACGTGATCTCCAAGTGCGACGGCGTCTCCGACGTGCTCGAGGTCGCGCTGCTGCTGCGCGAAGTCGGCCTCTATCGCGCCGCCGACGCGCAGCTCGGCTGCAACATCGTGCCGCTGTTCGAGACCATCGCCGACCTGCGCAACGCCGCGCGCACGATGGACGAGCTGCTCGCGATTCCGCTGTACGCGCGCCTGCTCGACTCGCGCGCGCGTGCACAGGAAGTGATGCTCGGCTATTCCGACAGCAACAAGGACGGCGGCTACCTGACCTCGCGCTGGGAGCTGTTCAAGGCACAGGTCGCGCTCGTCGAGACGTTCGCGCGTCACGGCGTGCGCCTGCGGCTGTTCCACGGCCGTGGCGGCTCCGTCGGTCGCGGCGGCGGCCCGACCTACGAGGCGATCCTCGCGCAGCCCGGTGGCACCGTGCAGGGCCAGATCCGGATCACCGAACAGGGCGAGGTGATCGGCGTCAAGTACTCGAACCCCGAGATCGGCCGACGCAACCTCGAGGTGCTCGCCGCGGCGACGCTCGAGGCGACGCTGCTCGGTGGCGCGGGCCGCGCGCCAAAGCCCGAGTACCTCGACGCGCTCGAGACACTGTCCGGGCACGCGTTCGCCGCGTACCGCAAGCTCGTCTACGAGACGCCGGGCTTCGAGGACTACTTCTGGGATTCGACCGTGATCACCGAAATCGCCGAGCTCAACATCGGCAGCCGCCCGGCCTCGCGCAGCCAGTCGCGCTCGATCGAGAAGCTGCGCGCGATCCCCTGGGTGTTCTCGTGGTCACAGTGCCGGCTCATGCTGCCCGGCTGGTTCGGCTTCGGCGCCGCGGTCGACGCCTGGCTCGCCGAGCGCGGCGACGCGGGTCTCGCGCTGCTGCGCGAAATGCACCGCGAGTGGCCGTTCTTCGCCTCCGTGCTCTCGAACATGGAGATGGTGCTCGCGAAAGCGGACCTCGCCGTCGCCTCGCGTTACGCCGGGCTCGTCGCCGACGAGACGCTGCGCACCGAGATCTTCGGCCGCATCCGCGCCGAGCTCGAGTCGACCGTCGGGGCCCTGCTGCGCATCATGGAAATGGACGCGCTGCTCGGCCACAACCCGCAGCTCGCACGCTCGATCCGCTACCGCTTCCCGTACCTCGACCCGCTCAATCACCTCCAGGTCGAGCTGCTGCGCCGGTTCCGCGCGGGCGACCGCGACGAACGCAGCCGCCGTGGCATCCACCTGACGATCAACGGCATCGCGGCGGGGTTGCGCAACTCGGGGTGAGCGGCAGCGGTCACTGCCGCATCAGGTGTTCCGCCACGGCGCGGTAGGCCGGCAGCACGATCGGGTCGAACGTCACGGTGCTCGCGACGGGGTGCGACGAGAACCGCGCGATCACCGTCTCGGCCTTCGGGTCGACGTAGATCGCCTGGCCGTGAATGCCGCGCGCCATGAACACGCCGTGGTCGTCGTGCGCGATCCACCACTGGTCGCGGTAGCTCCAGCCGGACAGCGTCGGGTAAGCGGCCGACGCCGCAAACTTCGCGGGGTCGGCCCCCTGACGGATGCGTGCGATGACGGCGGCCGGCACGACCTGCTGGCCGTTGAACCGACCGTCGAGACGCATCATTTCGCCGAAGCGTGCAAGGTCGCGCAGTCGCGCATTGAGACCACCCGCCGCCACCGCGTTGCCGCCGCGGTCGAGCGCCATGAACGCATCGCCTTCCGCGCCGAGCCGGCTCCAGAGTCGCTGCTGCAGCACGACCTCGGGGCGCTCGCCGGTCACGCGTGCGATCAGCCAGCCGACGACGTCGGTGTTCGGCGAGCGGTAGACGAAGCGCTCGCCGTGCGTGCCGCCCTTGCCGAGCGTGCGCAGGTAGGCGTAGACGTCGTCCGGCCCGGTCACGCCGGGTGGGTACGGAAACAGGCCGACGGCCCGTGCATACGCGGGGAACGACGACTTCGGATCGCCGTACACCTCCGAGTAGTCGATCGCGGTGGTCATGTCGAGCACCTGTCGCACCGTCGCGTCGCCGAAGCCGCCCTGCGCGAGCTCCGGGAGGTAGCGCGACACGAGCGCGTGCTCGTCGAGCGCGCCCTCCGCGACGAGCATCGCCGCGATCGTGCCGAAGAACGACTTCGTGACCGAGAAGCACATGTGCGGCCGGCGTTCGTCGAGCGCGCCGAAATACTTCTCGTAGACGATCCGGCCACGGTGCAGCACCACGATGCCGTCCGTGTAGACCGCCGGCAGTGCCTCGGCAAAGGTCATGGTCTGGCCCGTGTCCGAACGCGTGAACTCCAGGGCATCGAGGTTCGCCGGCGTGACGCGCGGCAGTTGCGCGACGGGGCCGTCGCCACGCGAGACGTTCGCGGTCGGGAACAGCTCACGCCAATGCGAGAAGCTCCAGCGCGATTGCGGGAAGCGGTAGAAGCTGCCGTCGCCGGCGCGGACGGTCTTGTCCGGAGGTGGCGGCGCGCCCTTCATCCAGCCGAGTGCGACCGGGTCGGATGCCACGGCGTCGGGCCACGGCGGCACGTCGCCGGTCGATGTGGTCGACGTCGCCGGCGCGGCGGCGGGGCCGCTCGCCACTCCCAGCAGCAGCACGAACAGGGCAGGCAGGCCCGCGACACGGCGGTCCGCGGCCAGGCGTGACGTGAACATGACGAGCTCCCTTCGAATCGGCGTGTCGTGGTTCGCCGTGCGACGCAGAGTACCAAGACGTCGTCGGCCAAACGAACCCCCGCCGTGCCATAATTGCGCGCCCGCCCGTGAGCTCACACAGACGAACCGGCGGCAGAGGCACCAAGACCCAGCGCTGAATCCTTTCCCACCGACGAACGAGGGCCCCGGCCAGCGATGACCCTGACCCTGATCGTATTGCTGCCGTTCGCCGGCGCCTTGCTTGCGGCCTTCCTGCCTCCGAAGGCCCGTACCGCGGAATCGTGGCTCGCCGGCCTCGTCGCGCTGTCCTGCACGGCCCTGGTCGTGAGCCTTGCCCCGGCCGTGATCGACGGTGGCGTCGTGCGCGAGCGCCTCGAATGGGCGCCGCAGCTGGGGCTCGCGTTCTCGCTGCGCATGGACGGCTTCGCGTGGCTCTTTGCGCTGCTCGTGTCGCTCATGGGCGCGCTGGTCGTGCTCTACGCGCGCTACTACCTCTCGCCCGAGGACCCGGCCCAGCGCTTTTTCGCGTTCCTGCTCGCGTTCATGGGCGCGATGCTCGGCATCGTGCTGTCCGGCAACCTGGTGCAGCTCGCCGTGTTCTGGGAGCTGACCAGCCTGACCTCGTTCATGCTGATCGGCTACTGGTACCACCTGCGCGACGCGCGACGCGGCGCACGCATGTCGATGATGGTGACCGTCGCGGGCGGGCTGTGTCTGCTCGCCGGCGTCGTGATGCTCGGCGGTGTCGTCGGCAGCTACGAGCTCGACGACGTGCTCGCGGCCGGCGACCTGATCCGCGCGCACGACGCCTACCCGGCCATCGTCACGCTGGTCGCACTCGGCGCCCTGACCAAGAGCGCGCAGTTCCCGTTCCAGTTCTGGCTGCCGCACGCGATGGCGGCACCGACGCCGGTTTCGGCCTACCTGCACTCGGCCACGATGGTGAAGGCGGGCGTGTTCCTGCTGGCGCGGCTGTGGCCCGTGCTGAGCGGCACCGACCTCTGGTTCGCGATCGTCGCGGGTGCGGGCCTCGCCTCGCTGCTGCTGGGCGGCCTCGCCGCGATGTTCCAGCGCGACATGAAGGGCGTGCTCGCCTACTCGACGATCAGCCACCTCGGGCTCATCACGCTGCTGCTCGGCATGAACGACCCGCTCGCGCTGGTCGCGGCCGTGTTCCACATGATGAACCACGCGACGTTCAAGGCGTCGCTGTTCATGGCCGCCGGCATCGTCGACCACGAAACCGGCACGCGCGACCTGAAACGCCTGAGCGGCCTCGCCAAGGCGATGCCCGTGACCGCCGCCGTCGCCACCGTGGCCGCCGCCGCGATGGCGGGCGTGCCGTTGCTGAACGGCTTCCTGTCGAAGGAGATGTTCTTCTCCGCCACGACGCAGGCCGGCGAAGGCGCGCTGCTGCGCATCGGCCTGCCGGCCGCGGCCACGCTCGCCGGCATGTTCAGCGTCGCCTACTCGGTCCGCTTCATCCACCAGGTGTTCTTCGGCCGGCTCGCGACCGACCTGCCGCGCGCGCCGCACGAGCCGTCGCGTGGCATGCTGCTGTCGGGCATTTTGCTCGTGATCGCCTGCGTGCTCGTCGGTGTCGTGCCCGGCTACACGATCGGCCCGGTGCTGGCGACGGCCGTCGGCTCGATCCTCGGCGACCAGGTGCCGCATTACAGCCTCGCGCTCTGGCACGGTTTCAACGAGCCCGTGGTCATGAGCATCCTCGCGCTCGTCGGCGGCTACCTGATCTACCTGTTCCTCTACAAGCGCCACGAACGGGCGACCGGCGAACCGCTGATCCGCGCCCCGATCGACGGCCGCCGCGCGTTCGACATCGTCATGGTCACGCTGATCCGGTTCAGCGACCGGCTCGCACGCATCGTCAGTTCGCGCCGCCTGCAGGTGCAGTTGCTGCTGCTCGTGCTGGTGGCCTTCGCGGCCGCGGCCGTGCCGCTGCGCGGCGCCGGATGGCAGGTCGGCAGCATGCCGTTGACGCCGATCAACCCGGTGTTCGCACTGCTGTGGGTGGTCGGTGCGACCTGCGCGATCGGTGCCGCCAACCAGGGCAAATACCACCGCCTCGCGGCGCTGATCATGGTCGGCGGGGCCGGGCTCGTGACCGCGCTCACGTTCGCGTGGTTCTCGGCGCCGGACCTCGCGTTGACGCAGATCGCGGTCGAGGTCGTCACGACCGTGCTGCTGCTGCTCGGCCTGCGCTGGATGCCGCGCCGCCTCGAGGACCGCGAACTGCAGCGCCGCAACACCCGTGCCCGCGTGCGTCGTGGCCGCGACTTCCTGATCGCGGTGCTGTCGGGCATCGGTCTCGCGAGCCTCGCCTTCGCGGTGATGACGCGTGCGCCGGTCGAGGTGCTCGCACCGTATTTCGTCGAACGCTCGCTCGCCGAGGGCGGCGGCCGCAACGTCGTCAACGTGATCCTCGTCGATTTCCGCGGTTTCGACACGATGGGCGAGATCACGGTCGTGGCGGTCGTGGCACTCACGGTCTACGCGCTGCTGCGGCGGTTTCGCCCCGCCGCCGAGAGCCGGGCGAGCCTGCGCGAGCAGCGCGAAGAGGTCGCGCGCGCTGCGCTCGTGTCGGGCGACGGCCTGCCCGAAGGCTACCTGCGCATTCCGGCCACGATCGGCCGCGTGCTGCTGCCGATGGCGGGGCTCGTGGCGGTGTACTTCCTGCTGCGCGGCCACAACGCGCCCGGCGGCGGCTTTGTCGGCGGCCTGGTCATGGCCACGGCGATCATCGTGCAGTACATGACGAGCGGCGTGCTGTGGGTCGAGTCGCGGCTGCGGATCCACCCGCAGACCTGGATCGCGCTCGGCCTGCTCGGCGCCGGCACCGCGGGCATCGTCGCTTGGTTCGTCGGCTCGCCGTTCCTGACCAGCGTCGAGTGGGAGCCGCACCTGCCGGTCGTCGGTGCGCTGCACCTGTCGACCGTGCTGCTGTTCGACTTGGGCGTGTTCATGGTCGTGGTCGGCGCGACCGTGCTGATGCTGGTCGCAATCGCGCACCAGTC
>DATMIB010000095.1:0-7969 GCA_035554635.1 Steroidobacteraceae bacterium
CGGCCTCGGCGGTGTCGCGCAATGCCGCGAACAACTCGCTTTCGAGCTGCCAGGCGAGCTTGACGCTCCAGGTCCAGCGCGCCGTCTGCACGAGCCAAGCGTCCGCCTTGCGGCCACGGTCGGCAATGCCGTACTTCGCCGTGATGCGCAGTTCGCACGGATTCATCGGCTTCTGGATCGCCTCGGCCGCCGCGATGTCTTCCGGCAGCTTGATCGTAGCGCGCAGCACCTCTTCGTTGCGGCCGCGGAACAACGCCAGCGCGCGGTGCGGAGCCACCTTGGCGTACGGCTCCGAGTAGGCGAAGTAGTCGCGGAACTTGGCGCCCTCTTCTTCCTTGCCTTCGACCACCGTGGCGACGACGACACCGTGCGCCTGCAGGTACTCGCGCAGGCCGCCGACGAGCTCGGCGTCCTCGGCAAACTGTTCCATCAGCACCTGGCGCGCGCCTTCGAGCGCGGCCTTGACGTCGGGCACGCCCGGGTTGGCGCCGTTCTCCGTCTCGAACGCCGGCTTCAGGAACTTCGCCGCCTCGGCTTCCGGGTCGAGCGTCGCGTCGGCGAGCAGCGCGTGCGCGAGCACGTCGAGCCCTGCCTCGCGCGCGATCTGCGCCTTGGTGCGACGCTTCGGCTTGTACGGCGCGTAGAGGTCTTCGAGCCGCTGCTTGGTGTCCGCGCCCGCGATCGACGCCTCGAGTTCAGGTGTGAGCTTGCCCTGCTCACGGATGCTTTCGAGGATCGCGGCCCGTCGCTGTTCGAGGTCGCGCAGGTAGACGAGCCGCTCCTCGAGCGCGCGCAACTGCACGTCGTCGAGACCGCCGGTCGCTTCCTTGCGGTAGCGCGCGATGAACGGCACCGTCGAGCCCTCGTCGAGCAGCCCCACGGCCGCCGCGACCTGGGCCGGCTTGACGCCGAGTTCGGCCGCGATCCGGCTGCCGATCGAAGGGTGCGAAACGGGCGTCGAGGTCGTCGTCGTCATGGAATGTCGCGGCCGGGTTGGCAGGGGGGCGGCGACTATGCGCGAGGCCCCCGCGTCGGACAAGGCTTGCGGATCCAATCGTGCGCCGCTAGGCGATTTCGCACTCGCAGCACGAGGCGCCGGCCTCGCGCCTCGACGGGCCTGTCAGGATGCACCGACATGGCGTAGCCCGGAACCGACTGACGTGGATCCGAGGCATGCGCAGGATTCGCGCGAACGGACCGGCACACCATTGGCCATCGTGAATTCCATCGTCGCCAGATACGGGCTCGCACTCGCCGCGATGGCCCTCGCCATCCTGATTCGGCTGGCCGTGGACCCGTGGCTCGGCGAGCAGCGGCCCTTCATGACGCTGTACGCGGCCGTCGCGCTCGCGGTCTGGTTCGGCGGCCTCGTGCCGGCGACGCTCGCCGCCATCGTCGGTTATGTCGCCGCGCACCTGCTGTTCGTGGATCCTCCACCGACCGACGAGAAGGCGACGAGCGTGCTGATCGGCTTCGGCGGTTACGTATTCTCGTGTGGCGTCATCATTGCGCTCGGCGCGGCCGGGCGTGCCAGCCAGGCGCGGGCCGAACAGAGCCACGCGAGTTTCAACCGGCTGGCAGACGCGATGCCACAGCTCGTGTGGACCGCACGCGCGAACGGCCTCGTCGACTACTACAACGCCCGTCGCAGCAACTACCAGCGCCCGAACGCGTTGCCCGACGAATGGGACCTGATGGTCCACCCGGACGATCGCGCCGCCACCCGTGCGGCCTGGGCCGCGGCCCACGCGAGCGGCCAGCCGTACGAAATGGAACATCGCATCCTGATGCGCGACGGCTCCTATCGCTGGCACCTGAGTCGCGCCCTGCCCGCGCACGACGTCTCGGGCCAGGTCGTGCGCTGGTACGGGACGGCGACCGACATCGACGGCCTCAAGCGTGTCGAGGCGGCACTCAAGGAAACGTCTGCGTCGCTCGTGCTCGAACGCGAACGGCTCGCGGTCGCGCTGCGTACCGGCAAGATGGGTTTCTACGAGTGGCGGGTCGGGACGACGGATCTCTGGTGGTCGCCCGAGCTCTACATCGTCTACGGCGTCAACAGCTCGGAGTTCGAGGCCACCATCGCCAGCTTCACGGCGCTGATCCACCCCGACGACCGCGACGATGTCTGGCGCAGGACGCACGAGTGCATCGAGCGTCGCGAAGTGTTCGTGCACGAATACCGCATCGTGCCGCCCGACGGCGAGGTCCGCTGGGTGTACAACCGGTCGCACGTCGCGGTCGACGAGGCGGGCAACGTCGAGCGCATCGTCGGCGTCGCGATCGACGTCACCGAGCGCAAGCGTGCCGAGGCGCTGCTGCTGGAGGCCGATCGTCGCAAGGACGAGTTCATCGCGACACTGGCGCACGAGTTGCGCAATCCGCTCGCGCCGATCCGCAACGCCGTGCGCCTGCTGGGCAGCGGTGGCGACGCGCCGATCGATACGACCTGGGCGCGCGACGTGATCGAACGCCAGGTGTCGCACATGGCACGCCTGCTCGACGACCTGCTCGACATCAGTCGCATCAGCCTCGGACGCGTCGAGCTCCAGTCCGGCCGCGTCACGTTGGCCTCGGTCGTCGACATGGCGATCGAAACCAGCCACCCAGCGATCGAACGCGGGCGGCACCGCCTGGTCGTGCAGTTGCCGGGGCAGCCGGTCTGGCTGCAGGCCGACGCGGTGCGGCTCGCGCAGGTGCTGTCGAACCTGCTCAACAATGCGGCCAAGTACACGGAGCCGGGCGGCCACATTCGCCTCGAAGCCGTGCTGCGCGCCAGCAACGAAGTGGTGATCACGGTCAGCGACGACGGCATCGGCATCGCGCCGGAGCAGCTTGCACGCGTGTTCGAGATGTTCGCGCAGGCGCAACCGGCGCTCGATCGCAGCCAAGGGGGTCTCGGCATCGGGCTCGCGCTCGCGCGCGGCCTCACCGAAGCGATGGGCGGCCGCATCGAGGCCGAGAGCGACGGGCCCGGTCGTGGCAGCCGCTTCTCGGTCCACCTGCCGGTGCACGAGGTCGAGGCGGTCGGCGGCACGGCCCTGCCGGGACAGGCCGACCAATCCACCAATGCGCCATCACCGGGCGCGCGCGTGCTGATCGCCGACGACCTCCGCGACTCTGCCGACAGCCTCGCCCTGCTGCTCGAGTCCGTCGGTCACGAGGTGCGCGTCGCTTACGACGGCGCGGAGGCCTGCGTCGTCGCCGAGGCGTTCCAGCCGCAGGTCGCGCTGCTCGACCTGGGCATGCCGAAACTGAACGGCTACGAGGTCTGTCGCCGCATTCGCGACCAGCCCTGGGGCTCAGACGTCTGCGTGATCGCGTTGACGGGCTGGGGCGAGGAAGAAGCGCGCCGCCGCACGGGCGAAACCGGCTTCGACCTGCACATGGTCAAGCCGGTCGATCTCGACGCCCTGCTGCAGGTGGTTCAACGCTCGAGGTGTTCGTTACGCGGCCACGCCGACGCGTCGATCGTCGCGCGATAGCCGTGCCAGGTCGCGTGTCCGATCAGCGGCAGCGTGAATCCGAGCAGGACCATGATCGCCGCAAACGGCGCGGAGTGCGCGTTGCCGACCAGCAGCAGCGCAAAACCGGGCGCCACCGCGAGCACGATCAGCGCGGCCCACACCGCCATGGCGGGTTTGTTGCGCAACACCGCATTGGCACTCGTCAGTGCGGCGGTGACGGAGTCGGCCTCGCGGTCGACCAGCATCGGCAGCGAGAACGCGGCGGCCGCGAACACGATCATGGCGAAAATCGAGCCGACCACGCTGCCGATGCCGAAGAACTGCAGGTAATCACGCCAGTCCGGGTCGGCCATGTCGACCGGGAAGAAGATGTGGATCGCAGAGGCCGCCCGCCACCAGACGAGGAACACCACCATGAGCATCAGGGCGAACACCATCAGGTTGCCGAACGCGCGACGCTCCTCGACGAAGCAGCGCCGCAGCGACGGCCGCAGCCCGCGCTCGAGTTGCTCGCTGATCGAATAGGTGCCGACGGCGAGCAGTGGCGCCACCAGGATGAACCCGGTGACCAGCGCGAGCAGTTCCCAGTAACCGCCGAATCGCATCGTCACCCAGGTGAGCGCTGCGCTCGCGAGCACGACGACGAGGCCGTACGTGAGGCTTTGTCGCGGTGCGGCCCGGAAATCGGCCCAGCCGAGACGCAGCCACTCGAGTGGCGCGAACGCCGCGAGCTCGCGGCACGGTGCGACGAAGGGCAGCGCGTCCGGTGGCGTGGCGACGCCGTGGACGACGGGTGGCGATTGCGATGCGGGCGTCGTCGACGCTTCGGTCATGCTGGTTCCCCCGAACAGCTTGACCGCTTTGTACTACCGTTCGGGCGTCGACGCGAGACTCACTCTAACCTCTCCCGCTGATGCGGGAGAGGTCGGTCCGCAGGACCGGGTGAGGGCAGCCGCAGGACCGGCGAGGGTCCGCTCACAGGTCGAAACGACCGTTGGCCTCGGGCTGGTAAGTGACGGCCGCCACGAGGAATTCCCGGTCCGGTTGTCCCGGGATCGTGATCCGCAACCGGTCGCCGACATGGGCGCCGATCAGGGCACGCCCCATCGGCGACAGCACCGAAACGCGCGCGCGCTCAGGGTCGGCGTCCTTCGGATAGACGAGCGTCAACTCGGTTTCGGCGCTGCTCGTGCAATCGGTCAGCACGACGACCGAATTCATCGTGACCACGTGCGCGTCGATGCTGCTCTGGTGGACCACCCGCGCGGCGTCGAGGCGGTCCTCGAGTGCGTCGACGCTGGGCCTTTCGGTGGGTGCACGCAGGCGTGTGTCGTGCAGCAGCGCCTCGATGCGGACGACGTCCAGTTCGGTCATACAGATTTCGCGTAATGCAGGCATGGCGACGCTCCAATGGAAATGGGGGCGGGCCGGCTGCGTGGCAGCGCCCGCTCAGGATGGCTGGATAATAAGGAGAGAGGGGGGTGACTGGCCCGGCGGTCCGTGGGACGCCGGCAAGCGCGAGCTAGACCGGACGCCGGGCGAGACCGAGCCGGGCCGTAACGCCCGGAAAGCGCAGCGAGGTGTGACGCGCGAAATGCATGGGCCCTAGATACGGGCTTCGGCGCGGAATTGCAACCCCGAGGGTCCCCCGCCGGTCAGCCGAGCAGCAATCGATCGACGTCCGGATCCACCTCGGTCATGAGGTCGACGGGGTGGCGGGCGAAGCGCAGCGCGGCGGCATAGCCGCGCCGGTCGCCGCCATGGTCGATCATCCACTGCGCATGCTCGCACAGCAGCGTGAGCTGCAACGACCGCGCGAGCGTCATCGCGAGCCGGCGCGCACCGGCCTGCAGCACTTCCGGGTCCTGCCCGCTTTCGAGGATCAGCACGGCGCGCTCGACCGCACCGAGCGCCTGCTGCGCGGCCGCCGCGAGCCGCGGCTCGGCGACATTACGGACACAGGCCGAGGCACGGCCCATCAGCGCGGCGAGACCGGCGTGCAGGTCGCTGCGCAACAGCGCGTCGAGAGACAACACGTTGGTCGTGCCTTCCCAGATCGGCAGCACGTGCGTGTCGCGCAGCAGCTGCGGCAAGCCCGTGTCTTCGACGTAGCCCGCGCCGCCGAAGCTTTCGATCACTTCGCTGACGACCGCCACGGCCTGCTTGCCCGTGACGAGCTTGGTCAGCGGCGTCATCAGGCGCAACAGCGCGCGCTGTTCGTCGTCGATCTCGCCGGCTTCGTGACGACCGTTCAACTCGACCAGCAGGAAGGTCATCAGGAACGCGCCCCAGGTCTCGGCCTCGAGGCCCGCGAGCGTGTCCATGTGCAGTGGCAGCCGCTCGAGCGGCTGGCCGAAGGCCCTGCGCTCGCGTGCGTAGGAGCGTGCGAGCGCCATGCCGCGACGCATGAACGCAATTGCGCAGACGCTGTTCCACATCCGCGTCACGGCAAGCATCGGTTCGATCGCACGCGTGCCGTGCTGCGGCGCCCCGACCAGCGTCGCGCGCGAGCCTTCGAGGTAGAGCTCCGCAGTCGGCACCTTGCGCGTGCCGAGCTTGTCCTTGAGGCGGTCGACGCGGAGGTTGTTGAGCCGGCCGTGCTCGTCGCGGACCTCGACGAAGAACATCGCCAAGCCCTTCCCGCCGGGCGGATTGCCCTCGGGCCGCGCGAGCGTGAGTGCCATCTGCGAGGTCACGGCCGAGGTGAACCACTTGCGGCCGTACAGGCGCCAGCCGTCGCCGTCGCGCACGGCGCGCGTCTCGGAACGACCGACGTCGGACCCGCCGGTGGTCTCCGTCATCCACTGGCCGCTGGTCCACGACGTCGCGGCGTCGCGCGAGGTCAGGCGCGGGATCGCATGCGCCTGCAGTTCCGGGCTGCCCGAGGCGAGCAGGCAACGCACGGCGCCGTCGGTCATCGCGAGCGGACAGGTGTAGACATCGGACGAAGGGTGGAACAGGTAGACCTTGAGGAACTGCGCGAGCCGCGCATGACGACCGAGTGTCTTGTCGTAGCCGGTCGCGACGAGCCCGTGCCTGACCGCGAGCCGCGCGGCCTCGGACCAGAGCGGCGTGACGACGACCTCGTCGATGCGACGCCCCCAGGCATCCCACTGCGTCAGCACCGGTTCGTTGCGACGGTCGGCGAGTTGCAGCCGATAGAGGTCGCCGCCGGCAAGTCCGCCGAGTTCGCGCAGTTCGACGGACAGCGGCGCGGCGACGTGCTTCGGCAGCATCCGCGCGAGCCACGAGCCCAGCAGCGGATCGTCGTCGAACTGGTTGCCGAGCGTCGGCGGCGCCTGCGTGAACAGCGCATCGTGCCAGTCGGCGGTGTCGTTCGTCGCGGGCGTCGGGCCCGTCTTCGGCTGGCTCATCGTGTCCCCCTCGCAGTCGCAGTGTGCAGGGCCAGCGCGGGCACGTCGCCCCCGAGTCCCAGCGCGCGTTCGATCAACTGGCGCCGCACCAGAGGCTGGCGGGTCACCATCGACATCCCGAAGCGGCGCAGCCCGGAGACGGCGACGCTGCGTTCGGCGAACAGGCGGTTGAGCGTGTCGCAGACGGCGAGCACGATCGCGTTCTCGCTGCGACGCCAGCGCTCGTAGCGACGCAGCACGCGCAGGCCGTGCAGTTCCTCGCCGCGCGCAGTCGCTTCGGCAAACACCTGCACGAGGCTCGCGCAGTCGAGGAAGCCGAGATTGACGCCCTGGCCCGCCAGCGGGTGGATCGTGTGCGCCGCGTCGCCAACGAGTGCGAGCCGAGGCCGCACGTACTGGCGCGCATGCCAGAGCGCGAGCGGAAACGCAGCGCGCGAACTCGCGAGCCGCACGTCGCCGAGCACGTGGTCGCTGGCGGCGGAGACGCGCGCGTTGAAGTCACCCTCGTCGGCCGCGAGCAGTTCGTCAGCCTCCTCAGGCGTGGTGCTCCAGACCAGCGACACGCGTCCGTCCGCGAGCGGCAGGAACGCGAGCGGGCCGCTCGGCAGGAACCGCTGCCAGGCCGTCTCGACGTGCGGCCTGGCCGTCTGCAGGTGGCAGACCACGGCTGTCTGGCCGTAAGTCCAGCCCGAGCGACCGATGCCGGCGAGACGACGGGCGACGGACTGGCTGCCGTCGGCGCCGATCACGAGCTGGCACGACAGGCGGCGCCCGTCGTCGAGCGTGAGCCGTGCCGCATCGGCGTCGAACTCGAGTGCGGCGAGACCGCTGCGGACTTCGGTCACGCCGCGCAAGTGCGGCGACTGGTGCAGCGCCCACTGCATGCGCAGGTTCTCGACGATGTGGCCGAGGTTGGGCTCGGCCGTCTCGGCGGCGCCGAAACGCAGCGCATCGGGCTTGTCGGCCGCGCTGCCCGCGTCCCAGACCACCATCCGGGTGTAGGCCGACGCATGTGGCGCGATCGCGGACCAGGCGCCTGCCGCGTCGAGGATGCGTTCGGACGCGCGCGACAACGCTGATACACGCAGGTCGAGCGTGTCGTCGCTGGGCCGCCGTGGCGCGACCGGG
>DATMIB010000096.1:0-48597 GCA_035554635.1 Steroidobacteraceae bacterium
GGCGCGTCTCCGCGGTCGGCCAGTTCCGATGGAACAACCAGCGGCTCTTCCTGGGCAGCGTATTTGCCGGCGAGGTGATCGGCCTGCAGGAGATCGAGGACGGCGTCTGGTCGCTATACTTCGCCACCTACCTGCTCGCGCGATTGGACGAGCATGTCGGCAAGCTGATCGAGGTCCCGGTGTAAAGGATCAACCCGGACCAACCTGTAAAGCATCAGCCCGGACTGAACCGACTAGACTCTAGACTCTGAACTCTAGACTCTTCCGAGCGGCCGCGTCCGCGGGCCCCTATCTCTCGATCCGGTACTCGATGTCGGCGCTCTGCTCGAGCCCCGCCTCGGCCTTGACCGACCAGCGATCGTTGAGCGTGTAACGCAGCTTGATCGTGTTGATCGCCTCGGCGATCGAGATGCCGTAGCTGACGAACAGCTTCGGCGACAACGCCTTGCCGAGCACGACCTGGGTGTCGCCTTCGTCGCCGTCGCGCTCGACCGACACTTCGTCGAGCCCCAGACGCGTGCCGATGCCGCCCAGCAGCAGGCCGCCGCCGCTGACGGCCAGGCTTTCGGCGGCCTGGTTGACGCTGGCGGCCTCGCCCGACTGGAGCGTGTCGATCGAACGTCCCGTCAGCAGGTACGAGAGGGCCTCGTTGCTAGACATCGACGGTGTGGAGGTGATCGAGATGTACGGGTTGTCGAGCGTGCCGCGGACGTTGACGGCGACGGTGATGTCGGAGTCCTTGATCTCGCGCTCGGCCACGATCTCCAGTTGCGGCTCGCTCAGCGGCGAATCGACGTAGCGCAGCAGGCCCTTGGTGATGCGCACGTCCTGGCCGAACGCCTTGTACTGGCCGTCGACGACACGGATCGTGCCGTTGCCGCGGGCGACGTCGTCCGGCACGGTGGAGACGGTGACGTCACCCTCGAGCCGGGCCTTGAGGCCGTAGGCATCGACCCTGATCGCGTCGCCGAGCACGACCTTGACCCTCGAGCGGAACCGGTCCGTCGTCGAGGGGTCGCCCTCGTCGATGTCCGGCAGGCCGACGATGCGTTCGTCGGGCGAGGTGCCGACCGAACTCGTCAGTTCGCGCGGCGAGATTCGTGCGAGCGGAATGTGGACCTCGCCCTCGACGTCGTAACCCTCGGTGCCCGCATGCAGCACGATGTCGGGCGACGCGAGGATGCGCAGCTCGGGCGTGTCGGCCACGAGCAGCTGGTCGCCGCGCAGACGCATCGCGCCGGTCATCACCCCCTGGGGCCAGCCGAAGTTGCCGTCGATGGCGAGCTTGCCGCGCGCCGTCTGGCCGCTCGCGTTGAAACGCAGTTCGTCGCCGGTGAACGCGCCGTCGGCCTGCAGGTTGGCGAGGATCAGGTTCGTGCGATAGAGCTCGAGCCGCCCGTCGCGCAGGTGGAAGTTGCCGTTGAACTGAGGCTCGCCGAGTGTGCCGGCGAGCGCGACTTCGCCGTCGACGCTGCCGGCCGCGCGATCGATCTCGGGCACGAGCAGCGGCAACACCTTGATCGCGGCGGACTTGCCCTCGATCCGGCCGCGCACCGGCGACGCCAGCAGGTCCGCGCGCCGATCGACCACGGCATCGCCCGTGACGCGGGTCGTTTCGTCGATCTGCGCGTCGAGCTGGGCGCGCATCGCGGTCGGCTCGGCGAACAGGTCGAGACGGCTGCTGCCGAGCTGGATGCGCTCGCTGCGGAACTTGTTGCGTGGCATGTCGAAGGTCGGCTCGTGCAGCAGCACCGTGCTGCCGCCGATCCACGGCTGCCCCGGCGTCTGCTCGGCCCAGCCGCTCGCCTGCAGCCGGCCGTCGAACTCACGCCAGCCGAGCAGCGTGCGCAGGATGCGCTTGAGCGGCCAATCCTGCGCGCTGTAGATGAACCGCCAGGACGGCGCCGCGGGCTGGTATTCGCCCTCGACACAGAGCCGCGCGTCGTCGTCGGTCCGCAGGCACAGCGGCGCGGCGCGTTGCAGGTCGGCGCCGAGCGTCAGCGCGGCTGGCTGGATCAGCTGCGCCTCGCCGTCCGGGAAGACGATGTCGGCCTGCGTCAGGTTGCCGTGCCAGCTCCGGCGCTGCAGGTCGAACGCGCCCTGTGCGCCCAGGCCGCCCCGGAACTCGAGGATGCGACGCGCCTCGTCGCCGGGTGACGAAAACGCGAACGTGAACTCGTGGTCGGCGATCAAGCCGTCGAGGCCGGCGCGCACCGTGTCGAACGTGATGCCACCGACGACGAGTGACTCGGTGTCGACGGTGACGCGGGAGCGGCGGCGGTCGCTGCTGTCGAGGTCGACGTCGGCGTCGGCCACGGCCACCGTGACGCCTGCGAAACCGAACTGCCGCACCTCGGCATGCCCGGTCACTTGCGGCCGGTGCAGCGTGCCCCGTGCGGTGCCCCGCGATACGAGCTGCCCGGTCATGCCGTCGGCGACGATCGCGAGCGAGCGCAAGTCGACGTTCCACGCGAGGTCGAGGGCCTGCGCGCCGACCTTGCCGTCGACGTCCGCGAACGACGCGCCGTTGGCGATCCGCACTCGACGCAATTCAAACACGCCGTTGCGATGCGCGATTTCACCACGGCCCGTGAGCGGACGGCCGAACATCGTCCCCGACAGCGATGCGAGCTGCGCTGTCCACGGCGCCTCCGCGCTGAGGCCCTGGCCGGCGATCGAGCCGCGGACGTTGAGACGACCGTCGACACCGCGCCGCAGTTCGCCCAGCGCGAGCGAACGTGCGTCGACGTCGAAACGCCAGGGTTGCTCGCCGGTCCAGGCGAGACGGCCACGGCCCTGCACGCGGCCTCGCAGCGTGTAGCCTTCGAACCGCTCGAGCAGCAGTTCCTGGCTGTCGAGGCTGCCGTCGAGTTCGAAACTCGTGCGCGGCAGCGCGGGCCCAACCACTTCCGCCTTCGCCGTGAAGGCGTAGGGCATCGAGCCCTCGAACGAATACACGCCGTGCGGGCTCGACGCGACCGCGTCCGCCGCTTCCTCGAGTGGCCAGCGCAACGCGGACCAGCCGCCCGCGAGCGCGATGCGTGGCAACGTGCCCTCCGGCGCATCCTCGGCCGCGAGTGCGACGGTGCCGCTCGAAGTGAACTCGGACCCCAGCCGAGGCAGCCACAACCGGAAACTCGCGACCTCGATCGTGCGTTCGGCAAACCTGCCGCTGCCCTGCAGCCGGACCGGCTGGCCGGGCAGCGCCGGCGAGGTGAGCGTGCCGTCGAAGCCGAGGCCGTTGCGACCGGCCGCGAGCGTGATGGTGCCGCTCAGGCGCGGGATGCGCTCGGGCGGCAGCCACGGCGAGCCGTCGAAATCGTCGAGCCGGAACGTGCCGCGGGCGCGCGGGTTCTCGGTCAGGTCGAGCAGCGTGCCCGAAAAACTCAGCTTGGCCGGTGCGTCGAGGTACAGCTCCGTGGCCAGGCGGTCGAGCTTGCCGCTCGTCTGCACGCGGAACCGGTAGTCGAACTCGTCATCCGGCAACCGCCACTCGCCGCGCAGGTTCGTGCGCAACCCGAGCGGATCCGTCGCCCGCAACGCGAGCGATCCTTCGAGCTGGCCCTGCGGTCCCCGCACGCGCACGGGGTCGAGGTCGAGGCGCCACCGCGTCAGGGCGAGTGCGCCGGTGGCCTCGCTCGCCGCGACGCGCTGTCCGTTCTGCAGTGTCACGTCGATGTTCGCGATCCGGAATGACGGCGCGCGGATGCTGAGACCGGTCGGCAGGAAGTGCGTCTCGGTCTTGGGCTGCTCCGGCCGCTTCTTCAGACGCAGCGACACACGGTCGATCGAGACTTCCGTCAGAGTGAGCCGCCCGGCGAGCAGGGTGCGCGGTCGCGCGGCGACACGCAGTCCACCGATCTCGATGTGCAGCGCCTCGTGATCGACGACGATGCGCTGCGCGGCGAGCGGGCCCGCGAGCGTGCCTTCGGCGCCGTCCACCTCGATGCTCATGCCCTGCAGGCGATCGAGTTGCTGCAGTACGAACTCGAGGCCGGGTTGCGTGAAGAGCACCCAGCGGACGACGAACGCAGCCGCGAGGAGCACTCCGAACAGCACGACCCCGGCGATGAGCAGGACGCGTCGGCGCACCTAGAGCACCTGGGTGATGTTCAGGTGGAAACGCGGCTTCATGCCGGACTCCGACAGGGCCTGTGCGACGTCGACACCGATCATGAGCATCGGCAGCCTGAAGCGGACGCCGATACCGGCCGAGTACTCGAGCGGTGTGCTCCAGTCGTTGAAGGCATTGCCGACGTCGAAGAATACGGCGCCGCGGAAGTTCTCGCGAAAGTCGCGTTCGAGCTCGAGGCTGCCGACGACCTTGTTCTCGCCGCCGCCACCGTCGTCGGAGCCGGTGTCGTCCGTATTGCCCGTATTGCCCAAGGGCAGCTCGTTGATCGCGAAGCCGCGGACGCTGCGGTCGCCGCCCGCGAAAAAGCGCTGCGACGCGGGCAGCGCCGAGAACTCGTCGACCCAGCTCGTCCCGAGCTCGCCGCGTGCCCGCAGGTGCCATGGCCCGCCGAGGCCCCAGACCCGTTCGGCACGCGCGTAGAAGCGCAGGTACGAGGCGTCCGACCCCAGCGATTGCGGGCTTCCGGAGAGCTCGAAGTAATAGGCGGCGTCGCGCACCCAGCCCGTGAGGAAATTCGGCGGCAGGCTCGCGTAGCTGATGCCCGGGATCAGCAGCAGCGCATTGTCCTCGGTGCCGTCGGGAAAGCCGGTGGTCTCGTCCTTGAGCTGCAGGAACAGCACCTGCTGCCAGCGGCCGAAGACTTGCGTGAGGCCACCGGTGAGTTCGACGCGTTCGCTGTCGAGGTCGCCGATTTCCTCGTTGATGTAGGCGAGCGAGAACTCGAGTTTTTCGAGACTCGGGTCGCCGACCGGGATGATGTAACGCGCGGCCGCCTCGTAGGTGATCTCGGACGCCGTGAGTTCGGCGCGCATGCGATGGCCGTGCGTGTTGACGCGCCGGTTGTCCCAGGTGAACTGCCCGCGGATGCCGGTGTCGGTGCCGTACCCCGCGCCGACGCCGTATCGGTCGCGCTTGATCGGCTCGGCGTGGATCCGCACCGGGACCGTGAGCGTCCCGGCGTCGCGCTCGCCGGGCGTCACCGACACGAGCGAAAAATAGTTGCTGTCCTCCAGCGCGTACTGCGTGTTGGCGACCGCCGTCGGCGAGTAGGGCTGCCCCGGCGCGAACCGGATGAAGCCGCGCAGCAGCCGGTCGTCGATGACGTCCTGCTCGACCTCGAGCTTACCGAACTCGTAGCGACCGCCGGTCTCGAGCGTGAGCCGGGCATCGGCCGTCCGGTCGGTCGGGTTCACGATCAGTTCGCGCCGGTTCAGCGTCGCGTCGAGGTAGCCGCGGTCGCGCGCCGTACGCATCAGCGAAGCCTTGAGCGATTCGTAGGCTTCGTGGTCGAGCCGCGCTCCGACCTGCAGGCTCGAGGCGCGTGCCAGCTTGTTGAGTTCGCGGTCCTGTGCGCCCGGCCCCTCGATGCGCACGTCCACCTCGCGCATCTTCACGGGCGGGCCCGTGTCGATGTTCAGGCGCACGATCCACTTGGGTTCGTCGCGCGTCGTGCGGCTGCGGATGTGCGGTGCGTAGTAGCCGAAAGGCCGCAGCGCATCGGCGGCTTCGTCGACGGCGCGATCGGCCAGGCGCCGCACCTGCGGATCGGTGAGGTCCTCGCGCGTCGCGTACCGCGACAGTGTCAGGTACGAGCGCACGTTGTCGGCGATTTCGTCGGAGACGCCACGTACGTCGATCTCGATGCGTTCCTTGGCCCGGCGCTTGCCGTTGGCCTTCGAATCGTCCTGCAGCGGCTCGGCCTCGGTGGGCGCGGGCGTGGTCACCGCGGGCGCGCTCGGCGTTGCCCCGCTCGCGCTCCCGGTCGGCATTGCAGCGTCTGGGGTGGACGACTCGGGACTCGCCATCGCCGGTACCGGCGCTGTGCCGGAGTCCTGCGCCGACGCCGGTGCGACCCACAGGCTGGCGCAGCCGATGGCTGCGAAGAGCGAGCGTGTCATGTGGGGCCGGCGGATGCGGGAATTCATTCGGGCGAGGCGTCAGGTTTCTCGTCGGGCGCGTGCGTCGCTGCAACGCTTGCGCCGGTCGCGTGCATCCGTCGTCCGGGTCGGACGTGGCCGTCGAACTCCAGCCGCGTCGCGGCGGTCAGCGTGCCCGAGGCCTCGAATCGCCGCTCGATCACGGTCGTGCGACCGTCGCGTTCGACCAGCAACACGGTGGAGCTGCGCGTGCCGTAGCGCCCGTGCACGACGAACGGGGCCGACAAGGCGCGCTCCCAGTCGGCGGGCAGCCCGGTGTCGGGGATTTCGTCGTCGTCGGCCGTCCGCCGGTCGCCCAGCATGTCGAACAGTTCGTCCGGTTCGATGTCCGGACGCGCCACGAGTTCCGTGAACCGCCGTCGCGTGCGCAGCAGTTTGGGCCAGGGTGCATCGAGCACGTGATTGCTGAGGCCGTAGACACCCGGCTCGAGTACGCGGGGCGCCGCTTCGCCGTCGCGATTGGTCAGGTAGTGCAATGCGTCGGCGTCGCCCACGAGCAGGTTGAAGCCCGCGTAGGAGGCGGCACGTGGTCGCAACCGGTCCAGGTATTCGCGCGGCGAGGCGGTGCCGGTCAGGAACCCGCTCACGAGTTCGCCACGCGACGGTGCGTCGGGCGCGGGCGGTCGTTCGAGGTCGCGGAAGTTCGTGACGATCGCGAAGCGGCCTGCGCGCGAGACGCCCATCCACGTGCCGCCGCTGCGCAGGTCGCGGCCGGCGAGGACGCGCGTGTCGTCACTCCACCAGCCGAGCGGCGCCGAGGGACGCTCGTGGAATTCGTCGCGGTTGGCGGCGACGACGAGTCGATGACGGGGATGATGCTTCCAGGCGACCACCAGCAGGCACATAGGGCTTCGATTGTAGTGAGGTTGCCTGCGGCACGGTGACTGGCCCGGGGGCTCGGCCGACGACAGACGCGACGCACGTGCGTGTGTTGCGAGCGCGACCGCAGCAGGGTCCCACGCCGCGTCAGGCGAGTGGACCCGTCGCCGCGTCCTTGGCCGTGCGACCTCGCCCGAGGAAGCGGGCGGCCTTGCGCAGGAGCCAGGCGAGCAGGACCAGGAAGACGACCAGTGCGAGCACCGGCAGCGCGAGCGCCAGCAGCGACAACCCCGTCGCCCCGACGGTTTCCGCGGTGGACACGACCGGGTTCGCCAGGCCGCCCGTCAGGAGGCCCGACTTGGCGCGTACCACTGCTGCGCTGCCCTTGGTCAGGCCGGCGATTCCACCGCCGCCGATGATCGCAACCGGCCAGAGGACCGACGGCGGCAGGTCCGTCATGACGGCCGCGCTCGCGACGACGCCGGCCACGAGCGTGACCGGGCCTGCGATCACGTCGAGCGCGTGGTCGACCCCGGGCACGTAGTACGCCACGGTCTCCAGTGCCGCCGCGGTCCCGAGCATGAGCAGCGCAGGCGTGCTGCCGAGCCAGTCGAAATTCTCCGACAGCGGCAGGTGGCCGAAGTGCGCCGCGAGCCCCGCGATCAGCAGCGGCAGGAACACGCGAAATCCCGTGGCCGCCGCCAGGCCGATGCCGAGCGCGACACCCGCGAACGTGTCCCACGATGCGTCCATGAACGAGCGGCCCCGCGTGTGGCAGTCCCGGCGGCATTCTACCGGCCGCGCACGACGTGGCCCGTCAGAAATGCAGCCGGATCGCGTCCCAGGCCGTCTTCGCGATCAGGGTGCCGACGACCACGAGGAACACCTTGCGCACGAGGCCGCTGCCGCGGCGGATCGCGAGGTGACTGCCGAACTGTGCGCCGGCGACGTTGCAGGCCGCCATGGCCAGGCCGAGCAGCCAGTACAGCTCGCCGGTGATGCCGAACAGCACGACCGCCGCGACGTTGGTGGCGGCGTTGACGATCTTGGCCGACGCCGAGGCGTGCAGGAAGTCGAGCCCGAACACGCGCACGAACAGGAACACGAGGAAGCTGCCGGTGCCGGGGCCGAAAAAGCCGTCGTAAAGCCCGATCACGCCCGCGCTGCCCGCCGCGAGCCAGCGACCGTGCTGGCCGTACGAACGTGGCTTGTGCTCGCGACCGAGGTCGCGGTGCAGCAACGTGTAGACGAGCACGACACTCAGCAGCAGCGGGACGAGCGTGCGGAACCGTTCGGGAGAGACCATCGTCGCGATCCAGGCGCCGCCGAACGAGGCGACGAAAGCCCCGGTCGCGGCCGGCAGCACGAGACGCCAGTCGAGCGTGACGTGGCGGACGAAGCGCGCGATCGCGCTCGCAGTGCCGGCAAAACCCGCGAGCTTGCCGGTGCCGAGCAACGTAGTGTGGGGCGCGCCGGGAAACGCTGCGAACAGCGCCGGCAACTGGATCAGGCCGCCGCCGCCCGCCATCGCATCGATGAACCCCGCGCCGAAGGCCGCGACGAGGACCAGTGCGATTTCGATCGTCATCGCGGTTGCCGGGGATGGCCACGTCGGCGCGACGAGGCGATGCCGGCGTCACGCGGGGACGCCGGCCGGGGGATACGCACGCTCGAGGTCACCGCTGTCCCGACCCCCAGAGCTTGAGGCCGGGCGTGTCGCGCAATCGCACCGGCGAGCCCGCGTCGTACCAGTCCTCGATCAGGCGGAACGACACCGACTGCGGCGGCGGCAGTCCGGGAAAGCCCGAGGCGATCTCGGCGCGGGTGAACCAGCGCGCGTCCTCGAGTTCCTCGTCGCCGCGCGGCACCTGGCTGCCGTCGGCGACGGCGCTGTAGCCGATCATCAGCGACGACGGAAACGGCCACGGCTGCGACGAGTGGTATTCGGCGGCATCGATGCGCACGCCCGTTTCCTCGAGCACTTCGCGCGCCACTGCGTCCTCGAGGCTCTCGCCGGGTTCGACGAAGCCGGCAATCGTCGAGTATCGGCCCTGCGGCCACGAGGCCTGCCGGCCGAGCAGGGCGCGCTCGCCATCGCTCACGAGCACGATGATGGCCGGGTCGAGCCGCGGGAAATGGTCGGTTGCGCAGGCCGGGTTCGTGCAACGCATGACGTGGCCGGCGCTGGTCCGTTGCGTGGGCGCGCCGCACACCCCGCAGTAACGATGCCGCTGCTGCCAGTACAGCATCGCGCGCGCATAGGCGAGCAGCCCGGCCTGTCGTGCGTCGAGCAGGCCGCCGGCGACCCGCAGGTCCTCGAATTGCGCGCCGCCTTCGTCGACGGCGGCCAGCGCCACCTCCGCCACCTCGACCTCGAGCGCGAAGTAGGTCTTGCCGTCGAACTGGCCGAGCAGGACGGGCTCGCCCGGCTCGAGCCTGGACCCCGCGACGTACGCCGCTGCGAGCTCGCCGGTGCCGGTCCGGCGCAGCAGGATCTTCGATTGCCAGACGGGCACGACCAGCGTATCGGGCCCGGCCAGGGCCTCGCGCAACCACGCCTCGTCCTTGCGCAAGTGCGCGACGCGGTCGACGTAGGGGCCGGCGAAGACGTTCGGGGGACGAGGCAAGGCGAGCGGCGCGAACCCGGGGGCACGCAGTGTAGCGCTACCGGAACAGGCCGCGCCGGCATGCGGCGCAGTTGTCGGGCAGCAGTTCCAGAGTGTCGCGCAGCCAGATCGCGCCACAACTCGGGCACTCCGTCAGCACGTGTTCGTCCGCACGACAGAACACCTGCCACAGGTGCCAGGCGTGTTCGAAGCTGATGTGCGGGTTCGGCCAGATGCCCGTGAACGTTTCGTAGACGTTGCAGAAGCCCGTGACGTGTTCGAGGCTCGGACGGAACCCCTGCGGGAACGCCAGGATCAGGTCGCAGCGCCAGACCAGGGAGCCGAGCACCGCGGCTTCCTGTTCGTGCTCGAGCGACCGCCGGAAAAAGGCCATCTGGCGCGGCGACTTGCCACGGCGACGCCGCACGGGAATTCCTGCGTGCGTGCCGAAGTAATCGCGGTACATCCGGCGGATGCGGTCGTCGGACAATTGCGTGGCCAGCCGGATGGTCCGGGTGCGGGCCTCCAGCGCGATCAGGCGGTACGCCAGGGCCAGACGCAGGCGGTCGCGGTCGTAGCGGCTGTCGGTGATCCTCATCAGAAATTCTCCTGATTCTGATCATTCTGGCCATATATGGTCTAAACGGACCATATGCGACAGTCTATAACCATATCTGGTCGACTAAGACCAATATCGTCAGGGGGCGTCGTGTCAGAAGAAACAATGACCCGGCTCGAAGCCGGGCTGCACCAAGGCAACCTGTTAAATCCCGCGGTTCGCCGGGATATCGCCGAACTCAACGGGCTCTACCTGGACCGGGCGCTCGACCCGCAGCAGGGGGCCGACCCGTGGTTCCGGCTGCCGCTCAAGGCGGCCGACTGGCTGCGCGAGGGCTCGCCGGCCGCCCGGGAGCGCGCCGCCCAGTGTCCATTCACCTTGTTCGAGTTCGTGTTGCCAAGCCCCGCCGAAGCCGTCGCATGGGTCACGGACGCCGTGGCCGACCGGGCCGAGTCGGCACCGTGCGATCCGGCCTGGACGGAAACCCGTCGCGCGTTCGGGGTCACCGCGCTCGCGGTCGTCCGCCGCATGACCGAAGGCGTGCCGATGGCCCCGCGCATCGCCTTCGGGTTGCCGCCGAGCATGGAGGCCCGGCTGCACGCGATGTCGCTGTCGGAGTCCTATCGCGTCGCGGCATGGCCGGGCCTGCTCCGGCCGCGCTGGGGCGGCCACGAACGCTTCTGGACCGTGCTTGCGGCCCTGGCGACCCAGGACGACGCCGTGCACTGGGCGTACGCAACCGGGCTGTGCCTGCTCGGGCAGTGCGAGCGGCTGGGCGCCGCCGGTCCCGGTGGGCCGGTGCGGCGGCCGGCTCGTGGGGTACTGCGGCAGTGCCCGCCCCGCGATCCCGACATTCCTTGCTGACCCGGGGGGCGCACATTACGCTTTGCGCCCTTTCTCCGCGGTCGGGCACATGAAGGCACTGTCGCTGCGCGCGCTCAGCAAGACCTACGGGAACAAGGTCCAGGCACTCAAGGGCATCGACCTCGACGTCGAGGAAGGCGACTTCTTCGCGCTGCTCGGGCCGAACGGCGCCGGCAAGTCGACCACGATCGGCATCGTCTCCTCGCTGGTGCGCAAGACCAGCGGCACGGCCAGCGTGTTCGGCCACGACCTGGACCGCGATCTCGAGGCGGCCAAGTCCTGTCTCGGCGTCGTGCCGCAGGAAATCAACTTCAACCAGTTCGAGAAGGTCTCGACGATCCTGCTGAACCAGGCAGGCTTCTACGGCATTCCGCGCGCGGTCGCGCGCGGTCGCGTCGAGTACTGGCTCAAGCAACTGCAGCTGTGGGACAAGCGCGATGCGGTCTCTCGCTCGCTGTCGGGGGGCATGAAACGCCGGCTCATGATCGCGCGGGCGCTGGTGCACGAACCGCAACTGCTGATCCTCGACGAGCCGACCGCCGGCGTCGACATCGAGGTGCGACGTTCGATGTGGGAATTCCTGCGCCGGATCAACGAGCAGGGCACGACCATCATCCTGACCACGCACTATCTCGAGGAGGCCGAGAGCCTCTGCCGGCACATCGCGATCATCGACGAAGGCCGCATCATCGAGAACGACCGCATGTCGACGGTGCTGCGCAAGCTGCACACCGAGACGTTCGTGCTGAACCTGCGCGACCCGCTCGCGGCCGCACCGTCGCTGCCGGGCTATCCCGTAAAGCAGGTCGACGAAACGACCCTCGAAATCGAAGTGAACAAGGACCAGAACCTCAACGCGATCTTCGGCGCGCTCAGCGCAGCCGGCATCGAAGTGCTCAGCATGCGCAACAAGGCCAACCGTCTCGAAGAACTGTTCCTGCGTCTGGTCGAGGGCCGTGATCCCGGCAGCGGCCAGGCCCGCTCTGCCGTCTCGCCGGGAGCCGCATCGTGACGACACCCTCGCCGCACACTTCCGCGACGCCCGGCGTGGCCGCCGGCGGGCACGAAGCCGCCACCAGCGTCGAGCGGATGCGCCGCGCGCGTCGCATCGGCTTCATGACCATCGTCCACCGCGAGTTCAGCCGCATCGTGCGCATCTGGGGCCAGACGATCGTGCCGCCCGCGATCACGGCCACGCTCTACTTCGTCATCTTCGGCAGCCTGATCGGCGGGCGCATCGGCGAGATGGGCGGTTTCTCGTACATGCAGTACATCGCGCCGGGCCTGATCATGATGTCGGTCATCACGAACAGCTACGGCAACGTCGTCTCGTCGTTCTTTGGCGCCAAGTTCGGTCGCCACGTCGAGGAATTGCTCGTGTCGCCGCTGCCCAACTGGTTGATCGTGCTCGGCTACGTTGCCGGCGGCGTCGTGCGCGGCCTGCTGGTCGGGCTCGTCGTCACGGTGATCGCGCTGTTCTTCACCAAGCTGCACGTCGAGCACCTGTTCACGGTGCTCGCGGCCGTGCTGCTCACGTCGATCGTCTTTTCACTGGGCGGCTTCATCAACGCCGTGTTCGCGAAGAACTTCGACCAGATCTCGTTCGTGCCGACCTTCATCCTGACACCGATGACCTACCTCGGCGGCGTGTTCTATTCGATCGCGATGCTGCCGGACTGGGCCCAGCAGCTGTCGAAAGCAAACCCGATCCTCTACATGGTCAACGCGTTCCGCTACGGGTTCCTCGGCCACTCCGACGTCGACGTCGGCTTTTCGTTCGGGTTCATGATTGCCGCGACGCTGGTGTTGTTCGCGACGAGCGTCTGGCTGATGGAGAGGGGAACGGGGATTCGCGAGTGACCCGAAGAGTCTAGAGGCTGGAGTTCGCTCGAATACGGAGCCGCTGGCGGCGGCCCGGCGCGACGCGGCAAAAGGAAGCCACGCGACGACCGATGCCGCCTTCGAGAACTGAGCGGGCAACCTCGAGACGCTGCGCAGACGCGAGGCGCGTCTGCCTCGCGTCACCTGCGCCGATCGCGCCTCAATGATGCCGGGCGTCGGCTACTCCGCCTCCTCCTGCGGCTTGAACGACGTCACGAGCTCCTGCTGCTTGCGCGGCGGCACCGGGTCGTAATGGCTCAGGTCCATCGTGTAGGTGCCTTCGCCGCCCGTGATCGCCTTGAGTCGCGACAGGTAGTCCTGCAGTTCGGCCAGCGGCACGAGTGCGCCGATTTCCGCGCGACCGCCCGGCAGGGAATCCTGGCCGTTGATGCGTGCACGACGGGTCGCGAGATCGCTCGTGACGTCACCGATCGCACCGGCCGGCGTGTTGATCGCGACCCGGACGATCGGCTCGAGCACGATCGGGCCCGCATTGCGCACCGCCTCGATGAACGCCTTGCGGCCCGCCGAGACGAACGCGACTTCCTTCGAATCGACCGCGTGGTGCTTGCCGTCGTAGACGCTCACGCGCAGGTCCTGCAGCGCGAAACCCGCGATCGCGCCTTCGGCCAGCACCTGACGCACGCCCTTTTCGACCGCGGGAATGAACTGTCCCGGGATCGCGCCGCCGACCACGTCGTCGACGAACTCGAAGCCCGAACCTCGCTCGAGCGGCTCGATGCGCAGGTACACCTCGCCGAACTGGCCGGCGCCGCCGGTCTGCTTCTTGTGCCGGCAATGGCCTTCCGCGGGGCGCGTGATGGTCTCGCGGTACGGCACGCTCGGCGGGCTCGTCCTGATGGCCACGCCGTAACGCTCCGTCAGCTTCTGCAGCATCACGCGCAGGTGCAGGTCGCCGAGCCCGTACAGCACGGTCTCGTTCTGCGCGACGTGGTGTTCGACGCGCACGCACGGGTCTTCGGCCACGAGGCGGTGCAGTCCTTCGGAGAGCTTCTGCTCGTCGCCGCGCTTGTCGGCGCGGATCGCCAGCCCGAGCATCGCCGGCGGGAACGACACCGACTTGAGGTGGTAGTGGTCCTCGTCGTGCGAGTCGTGCAGCACCGCGTCGAAAAAGATCTCGTCGACTTTCGAAATCGCGGCGATGTCGCCCGGCACCGCCTGCGTGATCTCGACGTGCTCCTTGCCCTGCAGCTGGTAGAGGTGCGCGAGCTTGACCGGCTTGCGCCCGTCGCCCACGAACAGCTGGGCGCCGGCCTTCACGGTGCCCTGGTGCACGCGGAAGATGCCGAGCTTGCCGACGAACGGGTCGATCGTGACCTTGAACACGTGCGCAATGACGTGCTGCGCCGGATCCGCACTGACCGCGACGCGTTCGGCGGCATCGCCTTCGCCCTTGAGGAACGGCGGCGGGTTGCCTTCGGTCGGGTTCGGTGCAAGACGCGCGAGCACTTCGAGCAGTTCGGGGATGCCGGCGCCGGTCTCGGCGGAGCAGAAGCAGATCGGCACGAGGTGATCCTCGCGCAGCGCCTTCTCGAACGGATCGTGCAGCTGCTCGGGATTCAGTTCCTCGCCCTGCTCGAGATAGACCGCCATGAGCTCTTCGTCGACTTCGACGACCTGGTCGATGATGCGCGTGTGCGCTTCCTCGACCGAGGAGAAATCGGCCGGCTTGCCGTGCGGCTGGAAAAAGCAGTCGACGACGGCTGCGCCGCGCTCTGCCGGCAGGTTGAGCGGCAGGCACGCCGTGCCGAAGGCCTCGCGGATCTCCTCGAGCACTTCGTCGGCACGTGCGTCGCGACTGTCGATCTTGTTGACGACGATCAGGCGGCACAGCCCGCGCTGCTTCGCGAACTCCATCATGCGCTGGGTCATCGTCTCGACGCCGTTGACGGCGCTGACGACGATCACGGCGGTCTCGACGGCCTCGAGCGCACTGAGCGTGCGGCCCATGAAGTCGGGGTATCCCGGCGTGTCGACCACGTTGACGCGCCGGCCCTGCGTCTCGAAGCCGCAGATCGCCGCGTCGAGCGAGTGCAGCAGCGCCTTTTCCTGTGGGTCGAAGTCACAGACCGTGGTGCCACGCGCAAGCGAGCCCTTGGTTCGAATCGCTCCGGACTGCGCGAGCAAGGCCTCCGCCAGCAGAGTCTTGCCCGCGCCGGCCTGGCCCACGAGTGCAATGTTCCTGATGTCCTGGGTGGTATAGGGCATTGACATGCTCCTTGGATTTGGTATCGCCGGATTTCCGCAGCATACGCCCGGACCCCCACCGGGCCACTTCCAATAGCCGGGATTGGCTTCGCTGCGCTTTCAAGGTAGAAAGCCGGTACACGCGGCGCCTCGCAGGCGCTTCCACAAAAGGGACATTGGGGAATGACCACGGGCAAACGAGCCCTGATCGTGGACGACTCGCGTTCGGCCCGGGTCATCCTGAGCCGGATGCTCGAGCAGCACGCGATGACGGTCGACACGGCGGAGTCAGCCGAGCAGGCGCTCGAATACCTGCAGCGCAATCGTCCCGACGTGATCTTCATGGACCACCTGATGCCCGGCATGGACGGGTTCGAGGCGGTCCAGGCGATCAAGGCCGACCCGTTGACCGCCACGATCCCGCTGATGATGTACACCTCGCAGGAAGGCGAGCTGTACGTGAGCCAGGCGCGCGCGCTCGGTGCCGTCGGCGTGCTGCCGAAGACGGTGCGGCCCGTCGACGTGTCCCGCGTGCTGTACCAGCTGCACCTGTTGCCCGACCGGCGCACGCAACGCACGGCGCTGTTCGCCGGGCCGGCCGCAGCGGCTGCCGCCGCCGTCGAGCAGGGGAACACGGGCGAGGCGGCGATGGCCGCAGCGCTCGCGGCCCACCATGGCGACGCTGCGGAAGATGTTGCGGCGGCCTTCGACACGGCCGAGTCCGTGTCCAAACCCATGTCCGCTCCGCTCGGCTTGCCCACGGCCACGGAAATGGTCGGGCTGCCGTTCACGCCCGCCATCGCGCAGGAACTGCAGGCCTCGCTGCGGCAGTCGATGCAACAGCTCGTCAAGGAGCAGCTCGGCGAACACCGTCGCTTCGTGCTCGCCACGTTCGAGGCGTTCGCGCGACGGCTCGGCAGCGAACTGCGCGAGGGCATCGAGAAGATTCCGGCGCCACCGCCGCCCGAGGCGCTCGTGCCGCCCGCGCCACCGCGCCAGTGGTGGCCGGTCCTGATGACGGCGCTGATGGCGGTGATCCCGACGCTCGTGCTCGGCTACATGACCTGGCAGACGTCCCTCACCAACGACCGGCTGGCGCAGCAGCTCGTCGAGTCGCGCGCGGCCACCGAAAAGGCCAAGGCGGACGCCGTGGCCGCCGTTGCTGCTGCGTCCGCGGCCGCCACCCTGGCGAGCACCGACCCGCTGTCGCCTCCCATCGACGGCGCCCCGAACGGACCGGTCGCGACCGAAACCGTGCCCTACGGCGAAACGCCGTTCGCCAGCACGCGTCTCGACCGGCTGCGCGTGCTGGCCGCGACGCTCGAGGCACAGCAGTTCCACGGCCGCATCCGCGTCGAGTCGTTCGTCGGCGACTTCTGTCTCGCCGGAGCGGCCGGCGATGGATTTGCCCTCGCGCCCGCCGACACACTCGCGTCGAAATGCGACCTCGTCGGCAACCCGTTCGACGACTCGCTGTCGACGGCGCAACGCCAGTCCCTCGACTTCGCGAACTTTGCCGCGATGCTGCAGCGTCGCACCGACGGCGCGATCCGGGTCGAAGTCGTCAATGCCGGGCGCCGCGAGCCGCTGGCCTATCCGGGCCAGGACGAGAAGACCACGGCCGCAGCGTGGAATGCGGTCGCAGCGAAGAACAATCGCGTCGAGTTCTCGGTCCTGCCGGGCGCATGACCGGAACGCGCCTGCTCGTCTACGGCGCGACCGGCTACACGGGCGAACTCATTGCGCGCGAGGCGGTGCGCCGCGGACTCGCCCCGGTTCTGGCCGGGCGCAATCCGCAAGCCGTCGCCGCACTGGCGCGCGCACTGGGTTGTGAAAGTCGCATCGCGTCGCTCGACGACGAAGCCGCGCTGGGTCGCGTGCTGGTCGACGTCGGTGTCGTAGTGCACTGTGCCGGCCCGTTTGCGGCCACCTCGGCCCCGATGGTGCGTGCGTGCCTGCGCCATCGCGTGCATTACGTCGACATCACGGGCGAGATCGACGTGCTCGAGGCCGTGCACGCCCACGATGCCGAGGCGCGTGCCGCCCAGGTCGTGCTGTGCCCGGCGGCGGGGTTCGACGTCGTGCCGACCGATTGCCTCGCCGCGCGGCTGCATGCGGAACTGCCCGACGCGACGGTGCTTGCGCTTGGGTTCGCCTCAGCCGGGCGACCGAGCCGCGGCACGCTCAAGACCAGCATCGCCAACCTGGCGCGGGGCGGTCGCATTCGCAGTGCCGGCCGCATCGTTCCGGTCGCGCATGCCTTCCGCGAACGCGACATCGATCTCGGCGAGGGCGTGCGCTCGGCCGTCACGATCCCCTGGGGCGACGTCAGCACCGCGTTCCACACGACGGGCATCGGGAACATCGAGGCGTACATCGCGATGGCACGGCCGAACATCGCGAAGCTGCGTCGTCTCAACACTTTTGGCGGCTTGCTGCGTGTCGGCTTTGTGCGTGCATTGCTCGAGCGCGCAGTCGCCAAAGGCCCACCCGGCCCCGACGCAGCCACGCGCGCCGCCACGTCGATGCTCGTCTGGGGCGAGGTGCAGGCGCCAAGTGGCGAGCGCGTGACGGGACGCATTCGCGTCGCCAACGGTTACGACGTGACGGTGCACGCCTCGCTTGCGATCGCGACGCGGCTGCTGGCCGGCGTGGCGGCGGAGCAGTGCGGCCATCGCACGCCGTCCCAGTTGATGGGCAGCGCATTTGTGGAGACACTGCCGGGGTCGTCGCCGATCGCGGTCGTCCGCGACCGGGCCTGGAACCCGCAGCCACCACACGCATGACGTCCATCGATGAACGCCCGGCCGGTGCGAGGGAAGACTTCGCGCCACCGCGCCGGTTACGCCATCCCCACCTGCAGTCGATCTACCCGAGCCTGCCGTTGCGGCGGCGCGCGGTGGAACGTCGCTGCGCACCGTTGTTGCGGGCCTCGCGCGACGTGCTGGTCGACTGCGGCGACGGCGTCCGGCTGCTCGCCCATCTCGCCACGCAGGAAACCTACGGCCGGCCGCCGGCGACGCAACTCGCGGTGCTGCTCCACGGCTGGGAGGGCAGCTCCCAGTCGCTGTACGTGCTCTCGCTCGCACAGTCGCTGCTCGACGCGGGTTACGACGTCGTGCGGCTCAACCTGCGCGACCACGGCGACAGCCATCACCTCAACGAGGAGATCTTCCACTCCTGTCGCATCGCCGAGGTCGTGGGCGCCGTCAAGAGCCTGCAGCTCATGCACGCAGGCAAGCGCCTTTGCCTCGCGGGCTTTTCACTCGGCGGCAATTTCAGCCTGCGGGTCGGTGTGCACGCCGCGGCAGCCCGCATCGACATTGCACGGATCGTCGCGATCTGTCCGGTGCTCGACCCCGAACACACGCTCGCACGGCTCGAGTCGGGCTGGGCCCTGTATCGCGAATACTTCGTCTGGAAGTGGCGCCGCTCGTTGCGCAAGAAGCAGCAGGCGTGGCCCAACGTGTACGGCTCGCTCGGCGAGATCCTGAGTCTCGGCAACCTCACTGACATGACGGACCGGCTCGCCGTCGCCTACGGCGGCTTCCCGTCGCTGCAACAGTACCTGCAAGGCTACTCGATCGTTGGGCCCGTGCTCCAAGGCCTGGCGGCCTCGCCGGGACTCGAGGTGCGCATCATCGCGGCCGCCGACGACCCGATCATCCCCGCCTCCGACCTCGAGCGGATCGCGCGGCCCGCCAACCTCGAAGTGACGTTGAGCCCGTTCGGCGGACACTGCGGCTTCTACGACGGCGGCGCCAGCCCGTCCTGGATCGAACGCGAAGTGATGAAAAGCTTCGCGGCCGGACACTGACACGCAGGTCGACGGCCGCTGCTCAACCCGCGCCGCGCTGCGCCATCGCCCCGCGCCAGCGCTCGAAGCGGTGGGCGATGTCCGCGCGCGCACTGGGGTCGAACACGCGGTCCAGCGGCACGGGTTGCCAGTCGGAGGGCTGGCCGGCGGCAAGGTATGCAATGCCGCGTGCCGTGGCTTCGCGCAACGCCGGTCGCTCGACCCTGAGGCCCGTGGCGGCAGCGAGCATCTCGCACAGGTAATCGCACGCGGCGAGGCCGCCCGTGACCACGAGCCGGTCGAGCGGCGAGGCGCGCCGCATCGCCGCGACCTGCGTGGCGACGAGGAACGCGATGCTGTCGACCACGGCCGCCAGTTGTCGTCGCTCGTCGGTCGGTTGCGCCACGACCCGTCCGTCGAGGTCGGTGAATTCGGTCGGAAAATCCGGGAGCCAGAACGGCGCGCCGAGACCGCCCACGCCGTTCATGAACAGCAGATCGTCGGCTTCGACGGCCGGCGACTCCGCCTGCAGCGCGGCAAGTGCTCGCTGCACGTCGAGGCCGACCCGGCCGCGCAACCATTCCAGCGCCGCATGACCGCCATTGACCGTGCCCTCGTGGCAATACACCGCACGGCGCACGCCTGCGACGTGCGTGCTGGCGACGACGCTCCGCAGCAGGCCGCGAGGCGGCGCACCGGCTCCATCGCGCACCGCGCGCTGCACGAAGGCACCCGTACCGAGGTTGACGAAGACCGTCGTCGTGAGCGGCTCGCCAAACGCAAACAGCGCGGCCGACTGGTCGCCGCTGCAGGCTCGCAACGGAACGCGACGGCCGTCGTCGAGCACGCACGTGCCAAATTCCTGCTGCGTGTCCACGCAATGTGGCAGCGCAGTGCGCGGGATGTCGAAGGCCTCGAGCAGCGCCGGCGACCAGTCGAGCAGGGTCGGGTCGAACAGCAGCGTGCGGGAGGCATTGGCCGGGTCCACACCGAGCGGGCGTTCCACGCAGAGCCGATGCAGCAGGAAGCTCGCGAGCGGGCCCAGTGCAAGTCGTTCGTCGCGCAGCGCCAGCCGTACGGCAGGCAATTCGTCGATGCACCAGCGCAGCTTGCTGGCGCCGTAGTGCGGCGACAGCGGCAGCCCGGTCAACTCGCGGACCCAGGTCGCACGCGTGCCGAGCCGTTGCTCGAGCCATTGTGCGTGACGCCGGTCCTGCCAGGAAATCGCCGGGCTCAGCGCCGTGCCGTCGCTCGTGTCCCAGCAGCAGACGGTCGAGCGCTGCGTCGCGAGGCCCACGGCTTCGATCGGACGCTCCGCTGCCCATGGTGATCCGCAGACGTCGTGGATGGCCGTGCGCAACGACTGCACGAGCTGCTCCGGGTCGTGCTCCACGCGGTCGCCGTCGCGCCGCGTCGCGATCGGGACGTGTGCGGTGGCCGCTTCGCGCCCGACCGCGTCGAACAGCACCGCGCGGCTCGATGTACCGCCCTGGTCGAGCGCCAGGGTCAACGCGCGCGACTCGCTGCTCGGCGCCAGTTCGCGACGGATCGCGCTGAGCTCGCCGGCGAGCCACGCGAGGTCCGTCCGCTCCGTGTCCATCATCACCCGACGTGCGCCCCGGCGTAGGCCGCGAGCATGTCGCGGACCGTCATGGTCTCGACGTAATCCGCGCCCAGCCGTGCACAGGCGCGCGCGGTGTCGACGTCACGTACTTCGTACAGCGCCCATTCCCAGGGGCCTTCCCAGAGGGCCTGGGCACCCGCGGGTATCCGCTCGAGGTTGCCGAACATGAAGTCGGGCGCGGCTTCGCGGGTGAGCCGCTCGGTGCCGGCGTCGTAGTCCTCGACCACCCAGCCGATGCGCGCGCCGGTCATGGCGCGCAGCAACCGCACGCTCGGCAGGTCGAACGAGATGAACACGCACTGGTGCCGAACGGCGTAGAGGTCGGCGGCGATGCGCTTGAGCACGGTTTCGCGGCCAAAGCGACGCACGCTCGCGCGCTTGACCTCGACGAACGCAGTGATGCCGTTCCAGCCCGACAGTGTCTCGGCGAACTGCGCCAGCGACGGCATGCGTACGTCCGCGAAACGATCGCCGAAACGCGTGGCCTCGTCGACCGGGATCGCCGCGAGTTCGCGCCAGGACAGGTCGTGCACGCATTCGTCGCGACCGGCGACCCGCAGCAGGTCGGAATCGTGGAAGACGATCGGGACGTGGTCGGCCGTGAGCTGGACGTCGAGCTCGACGTGCCGCAGGCCGAGCTCGACAGCCGACTGCAACGCCTCGAGCGTGTTCTCGGGGAAGTCGGCGGCATTGCCGCGATGCGCGACGAGGGGGGGAAGGGTGCCAGGGTCGAACGTCATGTTCGTCTCGCGATCTTCTTTGGTGTTGTCGCCCGCCGTGCCGAGGTGGCGCGACTGCCTGTCGAATATTACTTATTAATCCGAGCGCGGTATCGGGGGCCACGCAACATGGCCTGCGGCAGGCGTGACGTTCGTCACATCTGGACATGCAGGGCGGGCCCTGGACCAATTTCGTCAGTGCAGCGGCGTGCCGAGGCGCGGATTCGCGTCGAAAAGTCGTCGTCCAGGCATGGCACGGCGTTTGCTGCGCTACTGCTGGATCCTTCCATCGATACGACCGAACGCGCGATGACCGCCGAGCTCACCTCCATCGAAGTACTCGCCCTGCTGTTCCCGGAGCCGCCCATGGCCGGCAGTCCCGTGAAGACGGTCACCGCGTTCGTGCTCGATCCGCACCTGGGGCTGCAGCTGCAGTCGGTCGTGCCCAATCGCAGCCTGCTCCAGAGCGTCCGTGTCGCGGCCCGCGCCAACGAGGGCACCCCGATCATCGACCCGTACACACGCGAAGTCATCGGTTACGAACTGGCGCCGCTCGCGGTCGCCTGAGTCACCCCTGGCCGCTGCCGGGGTCCGCGCCCGCCTCACGTCGACTGGGTCTGCTGTCATATAGTCCGGCCATGGCACGGCCGGGTCGGGTACGTTTCGGATGGGTCCGCGGCGCGATGCGTCGCCTGCGCGCCGAGCACGGCGAACACGCGCCGCCCATCCTGCTGCGCCGCGCGCCTGCGCCCCCCGAAGTGACGCTGCTGCTGCGCGCCGGATTCGTCCTGCTGCTCGTGGCCGCCGTGTTCCTGGTCTTCCTGCTCGACCGCGACGGGCTGCGGGACAACGTCGACGGCCACGTCTCGATCGCGGACGTCTTTTACTTCACGATGATCACGATCACGACCGTCGGCTACGGCGACATCGTGCCCGTCTCGCACCAGGCCCGGCTCATCGACGCGTTCTTCGTCACGCCGGTGCGGATCTTCGTGTGGCTCATCTTCCTGGGCACGGCGTACCAGCTCGTGCTGCAGCGTCTGATCGAGGAGTGGCGCATGTTGCGATTGCAGCGGGAATTGCAGGGCCACGTCGTGATCTGCGGTTTCGGGCACAGCGGCTCGATCGCGGCGCACGAGCTGATCCTGCGTGGCTGGAAGACCGAGGAGATCCTCGTAATCGACACCGACCGCGAAGAAGTGGCGAAAGCGGCCGAGCGCGGCTACGTCGGCATCCACGGCAATGCGTCCGCCGAGGAACTGCTGCGCATGGCCGCGGTCGAGCGGGCACATTCGCTGATCGTGAGCGTCGGCCGCGACGACACCACGGTGCTGATCGTGCTGACCGCGCGCTCGCTGACCAAGCGCGTACGCATCATCGCGAGCGTGCGCGAGCCGGAGAACATCAAGCTCGTCCGCGCCGGCGGCGCCGACGAGGTCGTCTCGCCACCGCGGTTCGGCGGCTTCCTGATGGCCGACGCGGTCGAGGCCCACGGCACGGTCGACTTCGTCTCGGAACTGCTGTCCTATCGCGGCGATTACCAGCTCGTCGAACGCGAGCCGCGTCCGGCCGAGATAGGCAAGACGGCCCGCGAGGTCGACGGTGCCGTCATCATCGAGGTGCACCGCGCCGGCGAGCGTCACTACTGCTGGAAAGACTGCCGGATCCGCATCGAGGCGGGCGATCGCCTGCTCGCCATCGATGCAAACGGAACGTCGTGACCCCGCCGCAGGACGGCGCGCACGAGCCATGAATTTCGCGCCGTTCGAGCCCGCATTGCTGCCGCAGCTCATGCAGTGGTTCCCGGACGCGCGCAGCCTGTCGGTCTGGGGCGGGCCGAATTTCCGCTGGCCCTTTACCGTCGAGACGTTCGTCGCCGATGCCGGCCTCGATACCGCGTCGAGCTGGATGGTGCTCGACGAATCGCCACGACGCCTGCTCGCGTTTGGCCAGTATTACGATCGAATCGGGCGCTGCCACCTGGCGCGTCTTGCCGTCGCGCCCGAGGCCCGCGGCCGGGGCCTCGGCACGTACCTGATACGACAGCTGTGTCGGCGCGGCGCGGCCGCGCTCGGTCCGCGGGAGTTTTCGCTGTTCGTGCTGGTGCGCAACGAACAGGCGTTGCTGTTGTACCGGCGGCTCGGCTTCGAGCCGGCGCCGTATCCGGCCCCGCTGCCGATCTCGGAACCCGTGCTGTACATGGTTGCCTCGGGGGTGGCGGCCGAAGCCCTGCGTTCACCGACAGTGCTTTGACGACTGTGCGCCGGCCCGGGCTCAGCCGTCGCGACCGGGCCGGACCGGGGGACGACGGACCATCTTGTCCATGAGGTCTGCGAGCGCGGCCTGCGGATCCGTGCCGCGGCCGAGATGCACGGCCGAGGTCTGGATCACGGTGCTGCGTGGCGCGACCAGCCAGTGAAAGCGCTCACGCAACGGCAGGCGTCCGATCGGACCGGCCTCGGCACCGCCGCGACAGATCAGCGGAATGACCGCCAGGTTTGCACGCACGGCGTCGAGATCGATGTCGGCGGCGAGCGCGAGCAGGCGCGCCTCGTCGAGTTCGATGCGTGCCGCGAGGAAATCCCGCGGCTGGCAGGAAACGATCACGCCCGCGTTGATGAATTCCTGCCGCTCGACGCGTGGCACGACGCGCACGATCGCGTAGTCATACGGGCACAGCATGGATCGCCTCCTCGAGGAACGCGTGCGGTGCCTGCAGTCGTCGATCGAGGTACTCCGCGTAGGCGTGGCGATGGGCGTCCGGGCCGTCGAACGGCGTGTCGTCGCCCCCTAGCCAGGCGTCGGGAATCCGGGCGACGACATCGTGGACGACCTGGGGTGTCAGCTTGCCGGCCAGTTCTGCCCCGACTTCGCGCAGCATCGTGGCGAAGCGCAGCAGCACATGGTCCTTGATCCGCGGGAACGGATCGCCGCTGCGCCCGCGCCAGTCCTGGCCCGAATGGTGGAAATAGAGCGCTGCCCCGTGGTCGATGAGCCACAACTCGCGATGCCACATCAGCATGTTGGTGTTGCGCGCGGTGCGGTCGACGTTGCTGATGAGGGCGTCCAGCCAGACGATGGCCGACGCGAGTCGGGCCTCGGGTTGGCAGACGAGCGGGTCGAACGTCACGGAAGCCGGCAGGTAGTCGAGTGCCAGGTTGAGCCCGGCGCTCGATTGGATCAGCGCCTGGATCTCGGGGTCGGGCTCGGTGCGCGCGAGCTCGGCGTCGAGCCCGGCGAAGACGATTTCCGGGACGCGCAGGCCGCAGGCCCGCGCCAGTTCACCGCCGACCAGTTCGGCAATGAGGGCCCTGCGGCCCTGGCCGGCGCCGCAGAACTTCAGGACGTACATGCCGTCGTCGTCGGCCTCGACGATGGCGGGCAACGAGCCGCCCTCGCGCAGCGGCGTGACGTAGCGAGTGATCGAAACTGTGCGCATCGGGGCCGCAGTGTAGCGTGCGGTGGCAGTTTTTCCGGCGCGGCGGCCTCGCCAAAAAGAAAAGCCCCGCAATGCGGGGCCGGGGTCACTGTGGGTACGCCGATTCTCGTTCTTTTCGTTTTGCTTCTTCGCCGCGTCCCGGATCCAGACTTCTTGTTGATCGTTCCCTGTTGTGATCTCGATTCCTTCCTCTCAACTCCCCTGACGGCCAACCCTTGCCCCAGGCTGGCTTGCCCGTCCCCCTGCCCGGCGGCGCTACGCGCTCTTGTGCGGGCGTGTGAAGGACGTGTGAGATGTAGCAAGCTGCATGCCAACGGATCGCTTCGCGAGGATTATCAATGCCTTAGCGCCGACCGTTCGCGGTCGTGGCGATACTTTGTGACGCAACGTGTTGATTTCGTAAAGCTCACCGACAAGCGACTGCGTTGCATTCGCATCCGGGCTCTCCACCTCTCCCGTTCACGGGAGAGGTCGCCGCAGAGCGGCGGGTGAGGGCTCGGCGCGGATCGGCCTGCCCGCGTGCCCTCAACCGAACGCGTTGATGCCCGTCAGTTCGCGACCGATCGTGAGCTGGTGGATCGTCTCGGTGCCCTCGTAGGTGATCACGCTCTCGAGGTTCAGTGCGTGACGGATCGGCACGTACTCGGCGCTGATGCCCGCGCCGCCGAGGATGTCGCGCGCATCGCGTGCGACGTCGAGGGCCGAGCGGCAGTTGTTCCACTTCGCGAGCGACACGTGCGACGGCGTCATCTGGCCCGCGTCCTTGAGCCGTCCGAGCTGCAGCGACAGCAGTTGCGAAGTGGTGACCTTGCGCGCCATCTCGGCGAGCCGGATCTGGATGGCCTGCGTCGCGGCCAGCGGCTTCCCGAACAGGATGCGCGTCTTCGAATACTCGAGCGCCTCGCGCAGGCACGCCTGCGCCGCGCCGATCACGCCCCAGGTGATGCCGTACCGTGCCTGCGTCAGGCACGACAGCGGTGCCTTCAGTCCGCAGGTGCTGCCGGGCAGCATCGCGGAGGCCGGCACGACGACGTCCTCGAGGAAGATCGCGCCGGTGATCGAGGCACGCAGCGAGAACTTCTTCTCGATCTCGGGCGCCACCAGCCCCTTCGTGCCCTTTTCGACGAGGAAGCCACGGACGCCTTCCTCGGTGCGGGCCCAGATCACGAACAGGTCCGCAATCGGCGAGTTGGTGATCCACATCTTCGCGCCGTTCAGCACCCAGTCGCCGCCGCGACGCTTCGCGTGCGTCTTCATGTTGGACGGATCCGATCCGCCGTGCGGCTCGGTGAGGCCGAAGCAACCGATCACCTCGCCGCGCGCCATGCGCGGCAGGTACTGCTGCTTCTGCTCCTCGCTGCCGAAAGCGTAGATCGGGTACATGCACAGCGACGACTGCACCGAGACGAAGCTGCGCAGCCCGGAGTCGCCACGCTCGAGTTCCTGGCAGATGAGCCCGTAGCTCACCGCGTTCATGCCGGCGCAGCCGTAGCCTTCGAGCGAGCTGCCGAGCAGCCCGAGCCCGGCGAGCTCGCCGACCAGTTCGTGCGGGAACGTGTGGTTCTCGAAGTGCTCGCGGATGACCGGCAGCACGGCGTCGTCGACGAAGCGCGCGACCGAGTCCTGCACCATGCGCTCCTCGTCGCTGAGCGAGCTGCGCACGTCGTAGAGGTCGAGCGGATTCAAGGCGGGTGCGGGCAAGGGAAACCCCCGGGCGTGGCCCTGGCGTAGCGAGATCGCGATCTTACTCGACGGCCGCAGAGCCTGCGCCGAACCCGGGCAACGCCAGGATCTGCCGCGCGAGGTCGCGGGCCTGGTTGGCGAGCGTCACGGCCTCCGGCAGTCGCCCCGCCCCCTGTTCGACCTGGGCCCGGTCCCACAGTGCCTGCGCATCCGTCGCACGCTGCCGTGCCACCTGCAGCTTGCCGGTGTCGAGGCCCGTGGGCAGCGCGCGCAGCGCAGCGACCCGAGTGACGGCCGCCTGCATCGTCGCGAGCTCGCCGGGCAGTGCTGCGGACAGGCTCGTCCACTCGGTCTGCAATGCCTGCTCGAGCTCCTTGGCACGGGCGGCCGCCGTCGGCGCGAGCTGCCGGGCCGCAGCCAGGACCTCCGGCGCGGCTTCGACGACCGCGTCGAACTGCTGCGCGGCATATTGCTGCTTGAGCGTGTCGAGACGGGTCTGCGTGTCCTCGAGTTCACCGGGGATGTATTTCGCCGGGGCGGTGCCCGCCGCCGCGAGTTCGGCCTCGATCGCGGCGATCGCCGCGCGCGCCGGCTCCTGCTGTCGGTTTGCACAGGCGGCAAGCCACGTCGCGACCAGCACCAGGACCACGACCGATAGAACCGGACGCTGCGAACGACGGGCGGGCATGCATCGACCTCTCTGTCCGGTTGGACGGCCGTACGGACCGGGCTGGTATCGTATGCCGTTCGCACGCGGGTAATGGCATGAAGATTCCAGAGATATTGCTGGTCGAGACCTTCCACAAACCGGGTTCGCTCGCGAGCGTGCTCGGCGTGATCGCCGACGAGCAGCTCGTCATCGAGCACCTGCAGTCGCTGCGGCGCGAACAGGGCCGCACGCTCTGGGAAATCACCGTCGAGATCGACGAGGAGGCCAACCCCGGCTTCTATGCGCGGATCGACGCGCTGCCGAACGCGCGCTTTGTGGGCAAGTCGGACCGCGTGTTCAACCGTCATCGCGGCGGCAAGATCCACATCGAGCCGTCGCTGCCGATCACGACCAAGCAGATCCTGCGCGACATCTACACGCCTGGCGTGGCGCGAGTGTGTCTCGCGATCCGTGACGACCCGTCCAAGGCCGCGCTGTACACGAATCGCCAGAAGACGGTCGCCGTCGTCACGAACGGCACGGCGATCCTCGGCCTCGGCGACATCGGCCCGGTCGCCGGCTTGCCGGTCATGGAAGGCAAGTCCGCGCTGTTTGCGGCGCTGGTCGGCATCACGGCGTACCCGATCCTGATCGACTCGAAGGACCCGCGGCACATCGTCGAGACGATCGTCGCGATCGCGCCGTCGTTCGGCGCCATCCAGCTCGAGGACATCGCCGCGCCCGAGTGCTTCGCGATCGAGGCCGAACTCGTGCGCCGACTGCCGATCCCCGTGCTGCACGACGACCAGCACGGCACGGCCGTGGTTGCGCTCGCGGGGCTGCTCAGCGCCGCGCGGCGTGTCGGCCGCCGGTTGTCGACGCAGGTGGTCGGCCAGGTCGGGCTCGGTGCAGCGGGGCTCGGTATCGCGCGACTGCTGCGGGCCGAGGGCGTCCAGCGCCTGCTCGGTTCGGACCTGCGGCCCGACGCGCTCGAGCGCCTGCGCGAACTCGGCGGCCAGCCGGCCACGCTGCAGGAGGTCATGGCGCAGTCGGACATCGTCGTGGCGACGACCGGCGTTCGGGGGCTGATCAAGCCGGAGTGGGTGCGACCCGGCCAGATCATTTTCGCGCTGTCGAACCCCGACGCCGAGATCGAGCCGATGGTCGCGCTCGAGCGCGGCGCCGTATTCGCCGCCGACGGCAAGAGCATCAACAACGTCGCCGCCTTCCCCGGGCTGTTCAAGGGCGCGCTCGAGGCGGGCGTGCCGCGGTTCACCGACGCGATGCTGGTCGCGGCGGCCGAGGCGCTCGCGGGCCGGGCCGGCGAGGACGAGCTGCTGCCGGACCCGCTGAACCTCGAGACGCACCGGCTCGTGACCGCAGCCGTGCACGCTGCGGCCAACGGCAGTTAATCAAGCAGGGATTCATGATCATTGCGCATCCGTAGGCCTTTTGCGGACAGCCGACGTAGTCTTCAAGACAGGCTTGACTGTCTAGCCGGGCGGTCAACGCGCTGCGGTGCGGGGCGTTAAGATTTCGTTCCCAACCGAGGAGTCTCAAGACATGCGCACGAACAAGACCGGGATCGTCGCCTTGGTGGCCGCTGCGTCGGTGGCGCTGAGCGGTTGTGCCTCGATGCAGGACGTGGCCACGAACCCGGACAAGGAAAAGACCCGGAAGGGCGCGGGTTACGGCGCTGCCGCCGGTGCGGTGATCGGACTCCTCACCGGGGGGAACGACAAGTTCCAGGCGGCGATGATCGGCGCGGCCGCCGGCGCGCTGGCCGGTGGCGCCGTCGGTTACTACATGGACAAGCAGGAGGCCAAGCTGCGCGAGCAGATGGCCGGCACCGGTGTCGACGTCGTGCGCAACGGCGACAACATCACGCTCGACATGCCGGGCGGGGTGACGTTCGCGTTCAACAGCGCCGACCTCAACTCCCAGTTCTACCCGGTGCTCGACCGCGTCGCCTCGACGCTCGGCGAGTACAACAAGACCGTGATCGAGGTCGCCGGCCACACCGACAGCGTGGGCAGCGATACCTACAACCAGCAGCTCTCTGAACGACGCGCCAACAGCGTCGCCGCGTACCTGTCGAGCCGTGGCGTGGATCGCTCGCGTGTCGTGACGATCGGCGCGGGCGAGGGTCACCCGGTCGCGTCCAACGACACGGACGCGGGCCGCGCGCAGAACCGCCGTGTCGAGATCACGATCGTGCCCGTGACGCAGGAGAACGTCGAAAAGGCGAAACAGGGCTGATGGCTGGCAGTGCCAGCCGCGCGCCAGTGGCTGGTGGTTAGCGGTTAGCGGCTGGTGAGGAAGAGTCTAGAGTTCAGAGTCTAGAGTCTAGTCGGAGCCGGAGGGCTGCCTGCGGCAGCGTCGCCCGACTTCCAGTATCCGAAAACAAAGAGGCCGGCATTCTGCCGGCCTCTCTTCTTCACTAACCACTATCCACTAGCCACTAACCGCTTCTTCTTCCACGACCAGCTTTTTCAGCTTCTTGATCGCGTTCGCCTCGATCTGGCGGATGCGCTCGGCCGATACGCCGAACCGGTCGGCGAGGTCGTGCAGCGTCGCCTTCGGCTCGTGCATCCAGCGCGCCTGCAGGATCGCGCGGCTGCGCTCGTCGAGCTGGGTCATCGCGAACGCGACGCGGTCGCTCACGTCGTCGTCCCACTCGGCATTTTCGACCGCGATCGCCGGGTCGGCGTCCGCGGCGGGCAGGTACGCGGCCGGCGAGTAACTTGCGTTCTCGTCGTCCTCGGCTTCGGGAGCCGGGTCGTACGAGACGTCGCGCGACGACAGCCGTCGCTCCATCTCGGTCACGTCCTGTTCGCTCACGCCGAGGTCGCGCGCGACGGCACGCGTCTCCTCGGCGGACAGCCAGCCGAGGTTGCGCTTGTACTTGCGCAGGTTGAAGAACAGCTTGCGCTGCGCCTTGGTCGTCGCGACCTTGACGAGGCGCCAGTTGCGCAGCACGTACTCGTGGATCTCGGCGCGGATCCAGTGGACCGCGAACGAGACCAGGCGCACGCCGACCGTTGGGTCGAAACGCTTGACCGCCTTCATCAGGCCGACGTTGCCTTCCTGCACGAGGTCGCCCAGCGGCAGGCCATAGCCGGCGTACCCGCGAGCGATGTGCAGCACGAAACGCAGGTGCGACAGCACGAGCTGGCGGGCCGCGTCGAGGTCGCCGGCGCCGTGATAACGCTGCGCGAGTTCCTGCTCGTCCTCACGGCTCAGCACCGGGATGCGGCTGACCGCGTCGACGTAGGCGTCGAAGCTGCCAATCGGGCCGGTGAGGGCGAGTTCGGTCGGGGAGCGGGGAACCAGTGCGTTGGCGACGTTCATCGTTCGGGGATGTCCTCTGGAGTCGTGTCGTTCGTGAGCAATCTTAGCAGTCCTGTGCTTTGAGTGCTAAACCCGGCCCGGAGTTCCGAGGCGAACCGTCATCAGCTCATAACCACTTCTGGATCAACGCCTTGCGCCGCCGTTGGGCATCCCTTGGCGCCGTCGCAGCGTGCCCGCAAACGGCGGGATTCCGAAGGCGACGAAAGGTGACAGGTCGCCCTGTTTCGCGGGTCGCTCCCGCTCTGCGGGAGCCAGCGGGTCACTTCGGCTCGATCTGGCGCAGTTCGCGGGTCGCGACGATGAACGAGCCCAGCCAGCCAAGGGTGGCGCCACCGAGCAGCAGTGCCGCCCAGCCGGCCGCGCCGACGCCTTCGAGCCGGAACTCACTGCCGTAGAGCCCGGCGATCCGCTGCACGGGCGCGTCGAGCATGCCGACCGCGATCGCGACGACCAGGCCGGCCGTGATGCCGCCCGCGAGGCCGTACCAGACGCCGTTGTAGAGGAACGGCCGTCGCACGAACGCGTCGCTGCCGCCGACGAGCTTGGTCACCTCGATCTCGTCGCGCCGGTTCTCGATGTCGAGCCGGATGGTGTTGCCGACGATGACGAGGATGCCGAGCGCAAAGAGCCCGGCCGCCAGGAACACACCGCGCCGGACCACGTCGAGGATCGCGTTGAAGCGGCGGACCCACTCGGTGTCGAGCTGCACGATGTCGACGCCGTCGATCTTGCGCAGCTCCTCGGTCAGCGCCTGCACGTGGGCGTCGTCGCGGTAGTCCGCGCCGGGACGCACGATGAGCGCGTGCGGCAGCGGATTGTCCTTGAGCGCGTCGAGCGCCTCGCCGAATCCCGAGCTCCTGCGGAACTCCTTCAGTGCCGAGTCGGCCTCGATCAGGTTCACCTCGTCGACGTCGCGCCGCTGCCGGATGCGGTCCGCCGTGCGCTGTGCCTGTTCGAGCGACGCGTCGGGCTTCAGGTACACCGAGATGTCGAGCGCGTTGTTCCAGCCGCCGCTCGCGTGACGCACGTTCTGCACGAGCACGTGCAGGCACGCGGGCAGCGCGAGCGCGATGCCGATCACGATCACGGTCAGCAGCGTCGCGAACGGGTGCTGCCAGAGGCGGCCGAGCGAGCCGATCGACGTCTGCGCGTGCCGTTCGAGCCACTGCTTCATCGGGGACTGCGGTCCTTCAGGTGCGCGTGCGGGGCGGGCATTGCTTACAGGTCGAGCCGGATGTCGGGCAGCACCAGAGGCCCGGGTTCAGGCGCGGCCGGCCCGAGCGAGGCCACGGGTGCCGCGGCCGTCGTGGACGAAACCGCAGCGACGGGCGCCATCGCTGCGACGGCATCGTCGAAGGCCCGGCCCTGGGCCAGCATCACGCGGCGGACGCCGTAGCGTCCGATCAAATGGACGTCGTGGCTCGCGATCACCACCGTGACGCCGACTTCGTTGAAGCGCTTGAAGATGTTCATGACCTCGATCGCGAGGTCGGGGTCGAGGTTGCCGGTGGGTTCGTCCGCGATCAGCAGCGCGGGCTTTGCGACGATTGCCCGTGCGATGCCGACGCGCTGCTGCTCGCCGGTCGAGAGTTCGATCGGTCGCGAGCGCTCGCGCCCGAGCAGCCCGACCTGGTCGAGCGCCGCGCGCACACGCTTCTGGATGTCCTTCTCGGGCACGCCGGCGATCACGAGCGGCAGACCGACGTTGTCGTAGACGGGCCGGTCCATCAGCAGCTTGTGGTCCTGGAACACGACGCCGATCTGGCGTCGGAACGCGGGAATGTGGCGGCGCTTCACCGTGGCCGTGTTCTGGCCGTTGACCACGAGCGTGCCGCGCGTCGGCCGCTCGATCAGCGCGATCAGCTTGAGCAGCGTGCTCTTGCCGGCGCCCGAGTGGCCAGTGAGGAACACCATCTCACCGCGCTGGATCTCGAGCGAGAGGTCGGAGACGGCTTCGCGACCGTTCGGATAGCGCTTCCAGACGTGGTCGAACCGGATCAAGCCCTGGCCCCTGCGGCGGGCCGCAGCACCGCGTCGACGAACGCCTCGGCGTCGAACACGTCGAAATCCGCCGCCGTCTCGCCGATGCCGATGTAGCGGATCGGCAGCCTCAGCGTGTCGGCGATCGCGAGCACGATGCCGCCCTTGGCCGTGCCGTCGAGCTTGGTCATCACGAGGCCGGTGACGCCGACCGCCTGGTGGAATTGCTGCGCCTGCTGCAACGCGTTCTGGCCCTGGCCACCGTCGAGCACGAGCAGCACCTCGTGCGGCGCCGCGGGGTCGAGCCGTCCGAGGACGCGGCGCACCTTCTTGAGTTCCTCCATCAGGTTGCCCTGCGTGTGCAGGCGCCCGGCCGTGTCGGCGATCAGCACGTCGGCGCCGCGCGCCTGCGCGGACTGCAGCGCGTCGTAGGTCACGGCCGCGGGATCCGCGCCGGCGCCCTGGGCGACGACGGGGACGCGATTGCGTTCACCCCACACCTGCAACTGTTCGATCGCGGCGGCGCGGAAGGTGTCGCCCGCGGCCAGCACGACCTTGCGGCCTTCGCCGCCGAGGCGGTGCGCGAGCTTGCCGATCGTCGTCGTCTTGCCCGACCCGTTCACGCCGACGACCAGGATCACGTAGGGCTTTGCGGCACGGTCGACGACCAGCGGTCGCGCGACCGGTGCCAGGATCTCGAGCATCGCGGCCCGCAACGCGGCCAGCAACGCGTCGAGGTCCGCGAGCTCCTTGCGTTGCACGCGCTTGCGCAGCGAGCCGAGGATCTTTTCGGTCGTCTCGATGCCGACGTCGGCCGCGATCAGCCGCGTCTCGAGTTCGTCGAGCACGTCCTCGTCGATCCGGCCGCCCGGCAGCAGGTTGGCGAGGTCGTAGGTGAGCCAGGAATTGCCGCGGTTGAGCTTCGCGCGCATGCGCGAAAAGAACCCCGGCTTGCGGTCGTTTTCCGCGGCGGCCGGTGCCACGTCGTCGCGACCAGCGGCGGGCACGACGTCCGCGCTTGCCGCGGACGCGCGCGAGGCGTCGAGTTCGGGCGCGTGCACGGCGTCCTGTGCAGGCGCAGGCGCAGCGTCCGGCTTCTGCGCTGGGGCCTCTGCGGGCGCAGCGACCGGCGGCTCGGTGCCGTCGGGCGTCTTTTTCGACCGCCAGTTGAAGAGACCCATGGAATGCCGTGCCAGCGCGAACGTGAGGAACGGCGATTGTAACGGACGCAAAAAAAGAAGGGCGGGATCGCTCCCGCCCTTCCGCATCGTCAGGACCGACGTCGCGTCAGTCCAGGTCCAGCACGGCCGGGTTGACCAGCACGACGACAGGATTGCCGGCACCGGCCGAGTCGGCGAGCGTCAGCATCTCCGTCTGCGCTTCCACCGTGGCCGCCTGGCTCGCCGCCGGGCTGAAGATGGAGCCGTGCACGCCCGCCGAGAACGCGGTGTACGCGCCCGCGCCAGCCGGCACCGGGTTTGCACCGAGGTCCGTCAGCCGCTTCAGTCCGCCCGCACGGATCATGTTCATCGTGCTCTCGTTAGGCACCACGGTGTCGTTCGGCCACATCATCAGGTGCGTCGGCACCTTGGCCTGCGCCGCCTGGATGTAGTTGACCGGATCGCCCGAGTCGACAACGGCCTGGAAATCGCGCCGGAACAGGTTGAACGTGTAGGTGTCCGACGCGAGGCCGGCCGCGTTGAGACCGGCGTAGATCCGCGACTTGAAGGCCGGCGACTCGAACAGGATGCTCGTGATGACACCGCCCGGCGCTTCGAGCGTGGCGGAGCGCACGCCCGCGGCGTACGGCAGTGCCACCGTGCCGACGATGGAGCCGAGCGAGTCGCCCACGTAGTGGATGCGCGCCGGATCGACGCCGAGCGGACCGGCCGGCAGCGGGGTGCCCGGCGGGATCGCGGTGCCGGGCAGCGACTTCGCGAACGTCATGATGTCGGCCGCGGCCTGGCGCAGCTGGTCGCGCGTCGTGGCCGGGTTCGACAGGTTGATCGCGTGCGCACCCGACGTGTCGATCTTGCCGTCACCGGCCGGAGCGCTCGCACCCGTGTCGTTGTTGAGGATGTCGAGGTTGAACGTGCGCTCGGTCGCGCCGACGCACTGCGGCTTGTCGGGCGTGCAATAGAGCGGGTTGGCGGTGTCGACGATGCCGTGCAGCGGACCGTCGATCGCCGCGACCACGATGCACTTGTCGGCAAAGGTGTCCGCGACCGCCATCGCGTCGCTGCGATTGCGCGTGATGCCGTGCATGACGATCGCGACGGGCCAGCCGCTCGCCGGCTTGCCCGCGCACGCCGACGCCGCGTTCGGCACCGAGACGATGACCGGCACCGTCTGGTCGCCGCCCTGCTTGGCGGGCATCGGGTTGAACATCGTGATGTTGGTGCTGTTCGTGTCCGGGAGGCCGAACGCGGGGTTCGGGCCCGAGGCCGCCTTCCACACCGAGGCCAGCACGCTCGTGTCGTGCGTGTTCGCCGGCGCCTTCAGGTAGTACGGCAGCACGGTCGACCCGACGAAAATGTCGCCCTTGCCGCCCGGCGTCTTGTTGCCGGTCGGCACGATCAGCGTCTGGGTCGCCGTGGCCGCGACCGCGACCGACTTCATCGTGTCGTCCATCGACTGCGTCGAGAAGCCCCAGGTCAGCACGACGTCGGCCGGGGCGGTGCCCGTCACCGCGTTGACGATGCCGAGGTGTGCCTTGACGAGCGTGCACACCAGCGCACCGGTGCCGGTGAACCCGCCGCAGTTCGCGGCATCGCGGTAGCCCGCATATTCGGTGTCGGCCTGTGCGGCCGCGCCCGAGGTGGACTTGATGCCCTTGGTGATCGCGACGATGTAGCCGACGTTGAGCACGCGGCCCGCGTTCGCGGTGCCGGCGTTGGCCGTCGGGCCGCGGCTGTACTCGAACGGCTTGAGCGGCGTGATGCGCAGCACCTTGCCTTCGCTGTCGATCGTCGGCTCGATGTCGGCCGTGAAGTCGGTGCCGTACACGAGCACGCCCGCGACCGCGCTCGTCGCGCCGGCCGGCAGGTAGGCCGGGTTCTGCGCCGGGCCCTTGTTCGAGGGGTCGAGCCAGACCTTGATGATCTTGATGTTCGTGCCGTTGATCGACGCGGCGTCGAGCGGCAGCGTGAAGCGCGCGTCGAGCGTCGCCGAGGTGCCCCAGCCGTCCTGAGAATTGAGCGAGTCGCGCATGGCGGCGCCGCGCCACGGCATCGTCGGCAGGTTCAGCGTGCCGTCCGAGAGGGGAGCGGTCGCGGACGGCGCGAAGAACAGATCGTTCGGGTAAGGCAGTGCGCCCGACGCGGTACTGAAGGACGCCGTCATCGATTCGGTGGTGGGCTGCGGGTACGGGTCGCCATCCTTGGTCGCTTCACAGCCGCTGAGCCCCGATCCCGTCAGCGCGACCGCGAATGCGGCAGCCAAGAGCCTGTTCCTGGACTCGAACATTTGACTTTCCCCTCGTTGGATTCGGCGCGTAGCATCGCGCGTCATTCATTAGTCGTCCCGAAGCCTACGCTCGCCCGCTGATGCCGCGCAACAACCGCCCGGGACGTCCTCGCGATCACGGTATCGCCGACGCGACAACACCCCGCAGACCTTCTTCCGGCCGACGCCAGGACGCCACCGCGCCCGGGCACCGCGGTGAAGTGCGGATCATCGGCGGAACGTGGCGTGGCCGGAAGCTCCAGTTCCCCTCCGCCGACACGTTGCGACCGACGCCCGATCGCGTGCGCGAGACGGTGTTCAACTGGCTGCAGTTCGACATCGCGGGTCGATGCTGCCTCGACCTGTTCGCCGGCAGCGGCGCCCTCGGGTTCGAAGCGCTGTCACGGGGCGCCGCGGAAGTCGTCTTCGTCGAGCGCGACCCGCGCGTGGCCGAAGCGATCGGCGCGGCATTGCACACGCTGCGCTGTGAGCGCGCGCAGGTAGCGACCCAGGATGCATTCGCCTACCTGCGACAGGCGACGCCCCGACCGTTCGACCTCGTGTTCCTGGACCCGCCCTACGACGAGCGGTGGCTCGGCCGCGCGTGCACGGCCCTCGAATCGGGCGGCTGGCTCGCGCCCCGCGCCTGGGTCTATCTCGAAGACGCCGCGGCAAATGGCATCCCCGCACTGCCCGAGGGCTGGACGCTCCTGCGCAGCAAGAAGGCGGGGGACGTGGGCTATCATCTGGCGCGGCGCGGGGCTGCCCCGGAGCCCACGACGACACGCAACAGCTGAGGGGAGCGCATGAGCAGTCGGGCGATGTATCCGGGGACGTTCGACCCGTTCACGAACGGTCATGCCGACCTCGTCCGGCGCGCCAGCGGCATCTTCGACAGGGTCGTCGTCGCCATCGCGGCGAACCCCGGCAAGGCGCCGCTGTTCCCGCTCGAGAAACGCATCGAGCTGGTCTCGACCGTCGTGGCGGGCCTGCCCAACGTCGAGGTGATGGGCTACACGGGCCTCACGGTCGATTTCGCCCGCACCCACGACCTCAACGTGATGATGCGCGGCCTGCGCGCGGTCTCGGACTTCGAGTTCGAATTCCAGCTCGCGACGATGAGCCGGCACCTGAACAACCAGGTCGAGACCGTGTTCCTGACCCCGACCGAGCAGTTCAACTTCATTTCGTCGACGCTGATCCGCGAAATCGCGAGCCTCGGCGGCGACGTGAGCGAGTTCGTGCATCCGGCCGTGGCCGCAGCCCTGCGCGAACGGTTCGCCGGTCGCCACGGTTGAGCGGGTCGCCATAACCGCGCGTTTGCGCGCGATTTGAGCCGTGCCGACGCCACGGCCTCTCCGGGACGATGGCGGCTTCCACCGGGAACCGCGATGTCCTCCAGCCCGCCGCTGCCACTCTGGCCCGAGACCGAACGCCCGCGCGAAAAACTGCTGCGGCTCGGCGCGGCATCGCTGTCCGACGCGGAACTGCTGGCAATCCTGCTGCAGACCGGCACGGTCGGGCGCTCCGCGCTCGACACGGCCCGCGCGCTGCTCGGCGAATTCCGGTCCTTGCGTGGCCTGCTGACCGCCGAACGGCCGCTCGTCTGCCGCACGCGGGGACTCGGCGATGCCAAGTACGCGCTGTTGCACGCATCGCTCGAGCTGTCGTGCCGACACTACGCGGAGCTCATGCAGGCCGGGCCGCCGCTTGCCAATCCGCGGGCCACGCGCGAGTTCCTGCGCGCACGTCTGCGCGACCGCGACCACGAGGTGTTCTGCTGCCTGTTCCTCGACAACCGTCACCGCGTGATCGCGTTCGATGAGGTGTTCCGGGGCACGATCGACGGGGCCAGCGTGCACCCGCGCGATGTCGTCAAACTCGCGCTCGCCCGCAATGCGGCGGCCGTGATCCTCGCGCACAACCACCCCTCGGGCGTCGCCGAGCCGAGCCAGGCCGACGAGATGATCACGGGCCGGCTGCGCGACGCGCTCGCACTGGTCGACATCCGGGTGCTCGACCACATCGTGGTCGGGGACGGCGCCTGCGTGTCGTTTGCGGAGCGTGGATTGCTTTAGAATCAATATCTTATCGACCATGTCGGGTGGCGCCCGGCCGATGAACCCTGACGCCAGCCCGCTCCTGGCGTCGCTCAGGCGGGGGCGAGCCGGCAAATCGTGGCTGCCGGGCTTGCCCGGAGCGTCCTTCGCTGGTATAAAACGCGGCTCGTTTTTAGGGCTGTGGTCCGCGACCGCCGCCAGCTACAGGATCAGCAATCATGTCGAAAGTCTGTCAGGTCACCGGCAAGCGGCCGATGAGCGGCAACACGGTGTCGCACGCCAACAACCGCAAGCGTCGTCGCTTCCTGCCGAACCTGCACACGCAGCGTTTCTGGCTCGAGAGCGAAAAGCGCTGGGTCAGCCTGCGCGTTTCGGGCAGCGCGATGCGCACGATCGACAAGAAGGGCGTCGAGGCCGTCGTGGCCGAGCTGCGCGCCCAGGGCGTCAAGGTCTGAGCCCGGCCGGCCAGCAGCAGGAGTCATAGCCATGCGCGACAAGATCAAGCTCGTTTCCTCGGCCGGCACCGGCCACTTCTACACGACCACGAAGAACAAGCGTCTCCACCCGGAGAAGCTCGAGGTCAAGAAGTTCGACCCGAAGGCCCGCAAGCACGTCACGTACAAGGAAGCCAAGATCAAGTAATCCTTGGTCCGGCTTGCCGCGCCCCTCGGGGCGCCACGAAAGACCCGCCGCCCGGCGGGTTTTTTGTTTCCAGGGGAAATGGGGGACACTCTCCATTTTTCGCGCGGGCACGCGTAACCCGCTGTTTTTTCTGGCCCGCGCGGGATTTCGTCCGGAAAATAGAGAGTGTCCCCAATTTCCCTGGCTTTTCATGCCTGAACTGCCCGAAGTCGAGACCACGCGCCGCGGCATCCGCACCGCGCTCGTCGGCCGGACCGTCCGCGGCTTCGACCTGCGCGAGCATCGGCTGCGCTGGCCGGTCGAGCGCGGCATCGCGGCGGAGATCGCGGGCCAGCGCGTGCTCGAGGTGGAGCGGCGTGCGAAATACCTGCTGATCCGGCTCGAACGCGGCACGCTGATCGCACACCTCGGCATGTCGGGCAGCCTGCGCGTGATGCCCGAGGGCTCGCCGCGGCTGCTGCACGACCACTACGATCTCGTGCTCGATTCGGCGCAGTGCCTGCGGTTCAACGACCCGCGCCGGTTCGGCAGCCTGCACTGGTGTATCGGCGATCCGCATGCGCACCCGCTGCTGGCGTCGCTCGGCCCCGAGCCACTCGGCGACCACTTCGACGCCGACCACCTCGCCCGGCTTGCCAAAGGCCGCAGGGCCGCGGTCAAGCTCTTCCTGATGGACCAGCGCATCGTCGTCGGTGTCGGCAACATCTACGCGAGCGAGGCGCTGTTTCGTGCCGGCGTGCGACCGCGGCGTGCGGCGGGGCGCATCAAACGCAGCGAATGGGAGCGGATCGTCACGGCCGTCCGTGATGTGCTCGCCGACGCGATCCGCCAGGGCGGCACGACCCTCCGCGACTACGTCAACGCGGACGGCACGCCCGGCTATTTCCGCCAGGAGCTCTACGTCTACGAGCGCACGGGCCAGCCGTGCCGGCGTTGTGCCACGCCGATCCGCCACCTCGTTCAGGGCCAGCGCTCGACGTATTTCTGCCCGCAGTGCCAGGCGTGACGGACGGCCCCAGTGCCGTCGGTTATGACCTGAGACCGGCCGGCCGCAATGTGGTCTGTCCCTTTGCGACAGCCGCGCGGGCGCCTCCATAATCAGCCGCCATGCCAGACACAGACAAACCGACACGCGTCCTGCTGGGTGTCACCGGCGGCATCGCCGCCTACAAGAGCGCCGAGCTGACGCGCCGCCTCAGGGAGCGCGGTGTCGACGTGCAGGTCGTGATGACCGCCGGTGCGCAGCACTTCGTCGGGCCGGCCACGTTCCAGGCGCTGTCGGGTCGACCGGTGCGCACGGACCTCTGGGACCCGGCGGCCGAAGCCGCGATGGGTCACATCGAGCTGGCGCGCTGGCCCGCTCGGATCGTCATCGCGCCGGCCTCGGCCGATTTCATCGCTCGGCTGGCGCACGGCCTTGCGGACGACCTGCTCACGACGCTGTGCCTCGCGACGGACGTGCCGATCGTCGTCGTGCCGGCCATGAACCGCCTGATGTGGTCGAACGCCGCGACACAGGCAAACGTCGCGACGTTGCGGGCCCGCGGCGTCGAGATCCTCGGGCCTGCGGCCGGCGACCAGGCCTGCGGCGAGACGGGCCCCGGGCGCATGCTCGAACCCAACGACATCGTCGCGGCGCTGCTTGCGCCCAAAGCGGCCGCGCTCGCGGCGACGACCGCAGCGCTGCGCGGACGCAAGGTCGTGGTGACGGCCGGTCCGACGCGTGAACGCATCGACCCGGTGCGGTTCATCACCAACCGCAGCAGCGGCAAGATGGGATTCGCGGTGGCCGAGGCCGCCCGAGACGCCGGTGCGCGCGTCGTGCTCGTGAGCGGTCCCGTCAACGTCGCCACGCCGCCCGGCGTACAGCGTGTCGACGTGGAGACGGCCGAGCAGATGATGGACGCGGTGCAGGCCGAGCTTGCCGACACTGACGTCTTCATCGCCTCGGCTGCAGTCAGCGATTACCGTGCCCGCGAGGTCGCGGAACACAAGATCAAGAAGACGAGCGACGAACTCGTGCTCCAGCTCTCGCGCACGCCCGACGTGCTCGCGACCGTGGCCAAAGGCACGCCGCGACCGTTCGTCGTCGGTTTTGCCGCGGAGACGCAGAACGTCGAGCAGAACGCGCTCAAGAAGCTCGAGGGCAAGCGGCTCGACATGATCGCCGCCAACCAGGTGGGCGAGGGGCTCGCCTTCGACTGCGACGACAACGCGCTCACCGTCTACTGGGCGGATGGCAAACGCGAACTCGACCGCGCACCGAAGTGCCAGCTCGCGCGCGCGCTCGTCGACGTCATTGCAGAGCGCTACGCGCAACGGAGCACGCCCAAGTGAACGATGTGACGACGGCCGGCGGGGCGATCGCCCCGCACCCGGCATTGCAGGTCAAGATCCTCGATCGACGGATCGGCACGGAGTATCCGCTGCCGCACTACGCGACCCCCGGATCCGCGGGCCTCGACCTGCGCGCGTGCCTCGACGCGCCGGTCACGCTCGAGCCTGGCCAGACGCAACTGATCCCCACCGGCATCGCCATCCACCTGGACAACGCCGGACTGGCCGCCGTGCTGTTGCCGCGTTCAGGGCTCGGTCACAAGCACGGCATCGTGCTCGGCAACCTGGTCGGGCTGATCGACTCGGACTACCAGGGGCAGGTGATGGTGTCGTGCTGGAACCGTGGCCAGACGGCCTTCACGGTCGAGCCCGGCGAACGCATTGCGCAGATGGTGATCGTGCCCGTCGTGCAGGTGCGCTTCGAGGTCGTCGACGAATTCACCGAGAGCGAGCGCGGGGCCGGCGGTTTCGGCAGCACGGGCAAGAGCTAGGAAGCGTCAGGAAGAGTCTAGAGTATAGAGTTCAGAGTCTAGTCGGAGGGGACGGGCTGCGCCCGACCGCGCGGCCGCGCAGCGGCCTCTGTTTCCGACTGAACTCTAGACTCTAGACTCTGAACTCTTCCTACCGTCCGCCCTTCAGTTCCCTGAAGCGCTTGATGTCGGCCTCGAACTCCCGCGTCACGCGGTCGCGCTCGACGGTGTTCTTCGCGAGTTCCTGCTCGTAGACCTGCAGGCCCTTGACGGTGTTGACGATCTCGCTCGCGATCGGCTCGGGCAGTGCGGGCGCGTTGGCCTTGGTGCTGTAGGGCCGGTAACGCTGCACCGACTCCATCAGCCGTGCCTCGCGCGCGCGCAGGTTGGTGATGTACTGGCGCGTGACGATGTTCTGCTGCTCGAGCAGTTCGATGCGCTGGTCGCGCAACCGCTCGATGTCGGCGACCGTGAGGTAGGTCGCGAGCAGGGTCTTGTCGCGCAATGCCGCCGCTGCGCGCGCCTCCTGCGCGGCCTTTTCGGTCGACATCTGTTCGAGCGTCTTGCGGCCCGGGATGATCCGCACCACGCGTCCGGAGCCGTCGATCACCTCGACGTCCGCCTCCATGCACTCGGGCGGGATCGCCTGGCCGACGAAGGTGTGGCCGGCCGCACTGCGGCAGCGGTAGACCTCCTCGTTCGCGACCGGCCCACTGCTGCGTTTGGCCGCGGCATCGGCGACGCCGGTCGCCAATGCCGCGAGGATGCCGATCACCAGCAGCGAAGCGCCGCCCACGATGCGGGCGCGCTTGCGGGATTCCACCGGTCGGGTCGTTTGAGCCATGGCCGTCATTGTGGGCCAGCGTCAGGGGGGATTGGCACGTTTTCGGGGCCGCCGGCCGCTGGCACTGTGACCGACTTCACCCCGAGGCAGGCTTCAGACGCCGTACTGGTCGCGGTAGGCGCGAACGGCGTGCAGCACGGCCTGGTCGCCCACGGCCTCGAGGTGGGCCGTGAGGTCGCGCAATCGCAGCACCGCCACGACCGGCAGGCCGAACGAATCCTCGACCTCCTGCACCGCCGACTTCGTGCCCTGGCCGCGCTCCTCGCGGTCGAGCGCAATCAGCACGCCGGCGGGCGTCGCGCCCTGCGCGCGGATGATCTCCACGGACTCCCGGATGGCCGTGCCGGCCGTGATGACGTCGTCGACGATCAGCACCCGCCCCTTGAGCGGCGCGCCGACGATCGTGCCGCCTTCGCCGTGGTCCTTGGCTTCCTTGCGGTTGAACGCGAATGGCAGGTTGCGGCCCTCGTGCTCGGCCAGCGCCGCCACGGTCGCCGTGACCAGCGGGATGCCCTTGTAGGCGGGGCCGAACAGCATGTCGAACTCGACGCCCGAGGCGGCCGCGGTGCTGGCATAGAAGCGGCCGAGCGAGCCGATGGCGTGCCCGGTGTTGAACAGGCCGGCGTTGAAGAAGTACGGGCTGCGACGCCCGGACTTGAGCGTGAACTCGCCGAAACGCAGCACGCCGAGCTCGAGACAGAGACGGATGAAGTCGGATTGGTGCATAGGCCGCGTACTTTATACTGCGGGGCCTATGCGCATCATCACCCTGAACGCAAACGGCATTCGTTCGGCCGCGCGCAAAGGCTTCTTCGGCTGGCTCGAGCAGCAGGACGCCGACGTCGTCTGCGTACAGGAAACGAAGTGCCAGCGTGAGCAGGTCAGCGACCCGCAGTTCCACCCCGCGGGTTACCACTCGTACTATTTCGACGCGGTCAAGAAAGGTTACAGCGGTGTCGCCGTCTACTCGCGCGTCAAGCCGGACGAGGTCGTCGTCGGGTACGGCTCGAAGGAGTTCGACACCGAGGGCCGCTATCTCGAACTGCAGTTCCCGAAGCTCAGCGTCGTGTCGGTGTACCTGCCCTCGGGCTCCTCGAGCGACGTGCGCCAGCAGGCCAAGTTCCGCTTCCTCGGGGAGTTCATGCCGCACCTGCGCGCCTTGAAGCGCAAGCGTCGCGAGTACGTGCTGTGCGGCGACTGGAACATCGCGCACAAGGAAATCGACCTGCGCAACTGGAAGTCGAACCAGAAGAACTCGGGCTTCCTGCCCGAGGAGCGCGCCTGGCTCGACGAACTGTTCGGCGACGTCCGCTATGTCGACGCGTTCCGTGAAGTGAACCCGGATCCCGACCACTACACCTGGTGGTCGAACCGCGGCCAGGCCTGGACCAAGAACGTGGGCTGGCGCATCGATTACCAGGTGCTGAGCCCGGGGCTCAAGGGCAGCGTGCGTGGCGTCGACATCTACAAGACGCAGCGTTTTTCCGACCACGCGCCGCTCACCGTGACGTACGACTTCTGAACCGAGGTCAGGCCAACGGCATGACGACCACCGCTCCCGCGACGCGCGCGGCCTTCCTGCCCGGCTGGATCGCCCCCTATCTCGAGCGCGCGCCGCTGGCGGCGCTGCTGCTCGGAATGTCTTCGGGCTTTCCGTACGCGATGATCGGCGCGACCCTCACCACGCGGCTCGCGCAGGACGGCATCGACAAGAAAAGCGTCACGGCCTTTTCGCTCGCGTTCCTCGCGTACAACTTCAAGTTCCTGTGGGCGCCGGCGGTCGATCGTTTCCGGCTGCCGCTGCTCGGTCGTTTCGGCCAGCGACGCTCGTGGCTGCTGCTCGCCGCCGCAATGGTGGCGGCCTCCATCGCGTTCCTGGGCGTTGCGGAGCCGACCGGAAGCCTGGCGACGGTGGCCGTGGCCGCCGTACTGGTCGGTGTGTCCGGAGCGACGTTCGACATCGTCATCGACGCCTACCGGATCGAATTGCTGGAGCCGCGCCAGCTCGGCGTCGGTTCCGGCATGTCGCAGTATGGATGGCGCATCGGGTCGGTCAGCGCGGGCGCGCTCGCACTGCTCGTCGCCGGCATGGCGGGCTGGAGCACGGCCTACCTGCTCTGCACGGCCTTCGTGCTGCCCGCGGTGTTCGTCGCGCTCTGGCTGGGAGAGCCGCCGCGACATCGTGCACCGGTGCCGCTGCACGGTTTTCAGGCCGCGGTCGCGGCGGTCACCGGCCCGCTGGTGGAGTTCTTCAAGCGTCGGGGCGCGTGGCTGGTGCTGCTGTTCGTGCTGCTGCACAAGATCGGCGACACCCTTGCGAACCTCACGGCGCGCCTGCTGCTGAACGACCTCGGTTTCACCAATGCGGAGATCGCCCAGTACGACGTCGGCTTCGGGTTCGTCGCCTACCTGGTCGGCATCTTCGCCGGGGGCCTGCTGTATGCGCGGCTGGGCATGAAGCAATCGGTGCTGGTGAGCCTCGCGCTGATGGCGGTGTCCAACCTTTCCTTTGCGGCGCTGGCCCAGATCGGGCACAGCAACGCAATGCTCGCGTTCACGTTCTGCTTCGAGAACTTCGCGAGCGGCATCGGCGGCGTCGTCGTCGTGGCCTACCTGTCCGCGCTGTGCAACCTGAGCTTCACCGCGACTCAGTTCGCGCTGCTGTCGGCGGCTGCGTCGATCGTCGGCCGACTGCTCACCGGCACCACCGCGGGGGCACTGATCGAGCGGTTCGGCTACTTCGACTTCTACCTGCTGACAACGCTGGTCGCTCTGCCCGGCCTCGTGCTGTTTGCGTGCATGATCCGCTGGGGCCTCGTCGACAGCGCGATCGCCGAAGCGGACGTGCGCGAGGAAGCCTGAAGCCGTGGACGAGACGATCGACCTCAAGCGCGTGATCTGCGCGGTCGCAGAGATCGGCGACCCGGGTGCGCGCGGGTTCACGCTCGGCGAAGGCGAGTGGCCGTTGCGCGGTTTCGTCGTGCGTCGCGGCGACGCGATCCGGGCCTACGTCAACCACTGCCCGCACGCCGGGTTTCCGCTCAACTGGCAGCCGGACGTGTTTCTCGCACCGGACGGCCAGTTGATCCGCTGCATCATGCACGGCGCATTGTTCGAAATCGAAACGGGCGACTGCGTCGCGGGCCCGTGCATGGGGCACGGCCTGCAACCGCTGTCGATCCGCGTGCGCGACGGTTACGTCCTGCTCGACGACGACGTGCCGCTCGAAGACCCGAATTGATTTCACCTCTCCCGGGCTTTAGAGATCGCGCGAAGCGCGGGTGAGGGCCTTGAATTTCAGCCGATCCACCTCTCCCGGCTTTGCGGGAGAGGTCGCGCGAAGCGCGGGTGAGGGCAGTCACCGCCCGACCTGTTCGTCCGGCGGCTCGTCGGGCAGCTCGAATTCCGTGAAGCCATCGACTTCGCCGCGATCGAGCGCGTCGAGCGGCTTGGCACCGCGGCCGTTGCCGGGTTCGGTGTCGAATTCGTTCTCGTAGTCTTCGGGTTCGACGTCGACGGAGCCGGTCCAGTCCTCGGGCGGTGAGGCCGGTTCGATCAGCTCTTCGCGCCAGTCGTCCAGGTCCAGCTCCTCGATCGTGCCGTCGAAGTACTGGATCTCGATGGTCGCGTCGTCCGGATCGAAAGCGACGACCTCGAAGGAGTCGCCGCCCGGTCGGGCATACCACTTGCCAACGACGGGTGTGGGGTTTGCCATCGCCATGTCCTCGGACCGTCCTTGTCCGTGCTTGGTATCCTTGCATCCCTTGTAGACCTCAGCGGCTTGGGATTCAAGTCGCCAATCCCCCCGAAATTCCGATGCTCGACGATCTGGTCAAATTCTTTGTCGTGCTCCTCGTCGTCGTGGAGCCGTTGTCGCTGCTACCCGTGCTGGCCGGACTGACACAGGGTGCCGACGAGTCCTACCGCAGGCACATGTCGTTCAAGGCGGTAGGCATCGCTGCGGGCGTGTGCCTCGTGTTCGCCATCGTCGGCCGGCCGCTGCTGGGCCTGCTCGGCATCAGCGTCGACGCCTTCAAGGTCGGCGGCGGCATCCTGCTGTTCCTGCTCGCGATCGAGATGGTGTTCGCGCGACCCTCGGGCGTGCGCTCGACGACGCCGCGCGAGGAAGAGGAATCCCATCATCGTGGTGACATCTCGGTCTTCCCGCTGGCGTTTCCGCTGATCGCGGGCCCAGGCGCGCTGGCCACGATCCTGCTCGCCTTCGCCGGCGTGCCCTACGCGTCGCCGCAGTTCTTCGCGCAGCTCGTGGTCATCGCCATCGTGCTCGGCCTCACGCTTGCGCTGATGCTGGCGACGGGGCCGGTCATGCGCGTCGTCGGCGTGACTGGTAGCGCCGTGCTCGCGCGCCTGCTCGGCGTGCTGCTGGCCGCGCTGGCGGTGCAGTTCGTGATGGACGGCGTGCTGGGTGCGCTGAGGTGACGGGGAAGGGCCGCCCGGAGCCCCCGATCCCCGCCCGTGCCTGACCGCAGGAAACCGCGTTACGCGAAGCGGCTGGCGACCCGACTCGGGAGCTGCCTGATCCGGAACGCGAAGACGATCCGCAACAGGCCGGTAACGATCGCCCACGACGCGATCACGAACACGACCGAGAGGCCCCCGATCGTCGGGTTCACGAACACGAGGATGCCGAACAGGATCGACAACGCGCCGGTCAGGTAGAGCAGCCACTCGCGCTCCGTCGCGGCGCGGACCTTGTAACCGAGCACGACGAGAAAGACGCCGAACACGACGGCCTGGATCGCGACCAGGAACAGGAACGCGGCCATGCTGACGAGCGGATTCAGCAGCGCGTAACCGCCGACCAGCACGCCGAGCGCCCCGATCAGCAGCATGACCCACCAGCCGTCCTTTTCGCGGTTCTGGACCGCGCCGGCAATGTTGATGACGCCGTCGACGAGGATGGCCGCGGCGAAGAACATCGCGACGACCAGCCACGCCGTCAGTGGCTGGAAGAACGCAAGCACGCCGAAGACCACGGCGGCGAGGCCACCGATCAGGAATACCCACCAGGCGCGGCGGCACAGCGTTGCGGCATCGGTGCCCAGCCTGCCGAGCAATCCTTCCGAGTTGGCCATGTCACACGCCTCCCGCCCGTCGCCGGGCCGTATCATTGGCGGTCGTTCCTCCGGAAACTCTATTCCCTTGCTTCCCACGAAACCAGACGCAGGCCCGCACCCGACCGGCGCCGACGCATCGACCCGGCACGACGCCGACGCGGATTCGACGATGGGCGCATGCGACGCAGCGGCGTCGGGGCGAACGCGGCGCGCGATCCGCAGTTTCGTCGTGCGTGCCGGACGCATGACGACGGCGCAGCAGCGCGCGTGGCGCGACCTGTGGCCGCAGTGGGGCATCGTCGATGCCGACGCCCCCGTCGATTTCTCGACGACGTTCGGTCGCACGGCACCGGTCACGCTCGAGATCGGCTTCGGCAACGGCGAATCGCTGATCGCGCTCGCCACGGCACACCCGGAACGCAACTTCGTCGGGCTGGAAGTGCACCCTCCGGGCGTCGGTCATCTGCTCCTGCGTTGCGAAACCGAGTGCGCGACCAACGTTCGCGTCGTCTGCCACGACGCCGTCGAGGTGCTGCAGCAACGCGTGGCCGACGGCACGGTCGACGAGATACTGCTGTACTTCCCCGATCCGTGGCCGAAGAAGCGTCACCACAAGCGGCGCATCGTGCAGCCTGCGTTCGTCGATCTCGTCGCGCGCAAGCTCGCACCCGGTGGTGTCTTCCGCATGGCGACGGACTGGGAGCCCTATGCGCAGCACATGCTCGAAACCGCGGGCGGTTGCCCGGCGCTGCGCAACGAATCACCGGCCGGAGGTTTCGTCGCGCGGCCGGACAGTCGCCCCGTCACGCGCTTCGAGCGGCGCGGGCAGCGGCTCGGCCACGGCGTCTGGGACCTCGCGTTCCGGCGCGTCTGATCGCGGCGACGCATCGCGCGCCGGAGTCGACGCGGAATCGACCGGTGGCGATGCCGTCGCGCGCGTTCGGCGCGTGCCGGCAGTGACATCGGGCAGTGTCGCCGGCCGCCCGGTCTTCCTCCGCGCTCATGGTCGACTGCGCATCGTGATTCGCGCAGAGGACTGCACGAATCACGGCGAGCCTTGCTCGAGCGGGCACGCGACGCTGGTAGCGACGGTTGAAACGGAAAGCCTGGAGACACCGCGCGCCTGACGCTCGAGCGGTGGCAGTCGACAAATCGCGCGAAGGAAGACACGGACGTCCGTCGCCACTGCCTCGTGAGTGCAGCGGTGCCCCAGGGCTCGCGACAAAATCGGACGCCCTTCGCTATTGCCCGCGCGTGCGACTATCGCACGCCGCACGTGGCCGAACGACGTCTCAGGCCACGCGCCCGGCGATGCGTCCGCCCAGCAGGCAGCCGCCGAGGAACGTGCCCTCGAGCCCGCGCTTGCCGTTCATGCCACCGCCGCCGAATCCCGCGCTTTCGCCCGCGGCGTAGAGGCCCGGGATCGGTGCGCCGGCCTCGTCGAGCACGCGGCAGTCGAGGTCCGTCTGCAA
>DATMIB010000097.1:0-5198 GCA_035554635.1 Steroidobacteraceae bacterium
CTTTTCATAGTTTATCCACGCCGTAATAAAGGTTGAGAAAGCTACAAGAATGCAAAGCATTTCAAGCAAGGTATGTATAAAATATAGATACTTTTCCCAGAAAGGTACTACGGCCAGTGTAATTACACAGCCTGCCAGCAATAAAAGCAGGGGTTTGATGTGATTTAAAAAGCACACTCGCGGGCTTCGGCTACGGCATCGCCACCGGCAACGATTTCGCGCTGCACTTCGCCGTGCGCACCTCGCTCTGGGGCGGGTTGCTGCCGGTGTTCTTCGCAGTCTGCCACCGCATGATCCCGTTCTTTTCGCAGAACGTGGTGCCGGGCTACGTCGCCTGGCGACCGCTCTGGGTGCTCGTGAGCGCCGTGTCGCTCGTGTACGTGCGGCTGCTGGCCGGCACGGTCGGCGCGCTGTGGCTGCTGCCGGTTGCCGACGCCGCGCTGTTCGTGGTGACCGCGCTCTGCGCCTGGCACTGGACTTCGCTCAAGGCGCGCGGCAATCCGCTGCTCTGGACGCTCTACGCCGGTTATGTCTGGTTGCCGATCGCCGTGCTGCTGCAGACCGTGCGTGACGCGAGCTTCCTCGTGACCGGGGAATGGGCGCTCGGCCGCGCGCCGGTGCATGCGCTCGGCATGGGCTTCTTCGGCGGCATGCTCGTGGCGATGGTCACGCGCGTCACGATGGGTCACTCGGGCCGGCCGCTGCGCATGGACCGGCTGACACTCGCGTGCTTCGTGCTGTTGCAGGTCGGCACCGTGAGCCGCGTAGCCAGCGAAGTGGTCACCGCGCCGGCCGCAATCCAGGCCACGCTGCTCGGCAGTCTGGTACTGTGGCTCGGTGCCGTGGGCGTCTGGGTCGGTCGCGTCGGTGGCATATACCTCAAGCCGCGGATCGACGGGAGGCCTGGATGATGGTCGAGTGGTACCTGCAACTGCGTCACGCACACATCACGCTCGCGATCGTGTCGGTCACGATCTTCACGGTGCGTGGGCTCCTCATGCTGGCACAGTCGCGCCACGTGCAGTCGCCGTGGCTCAAGTACACGTCCTACACGGTCGACACGCTGCTGCTCACGGCCGCGCTGATGCTGACGACGATCATCCACCAGTACCCGTTCCAGGCCTCCTGGCTCACGACGAAGGTCGCACTGCTCGTGCTCTACGTGGTGCTGGGCGTGGTGGCGCTCAAGCGCGGGCCCACGCTCGCGATCCGGGCGTCTGCGTTCGTCGCGGCGCTGCTGACAGTGGGCTTCCTGTTCACGGTCGCGCGTGCGCACCACCCGCTCGGGATCCTGACGCGGTTCCTGTGACCCGCAACCGGCGGCCGGCTCCAAGGGAACCGGTCGCCCTTCCCGCCCGCGCCGGAGCCATTCGAGGCCAGGCGCGCACCCACCGGAGCAAATTCTTACAATAGCGGAACCGCCACCGTCCCCGGGTCCGCCTCATGCCCCTGTCCGACCTGTCGCAGCACCCCGCCATCCGCGCCCATCACCTGTTCGCGGGCCTCACGCCGCCGCAGCTGCAACGCCTGTTCGCGACCGCGCACGTCGAGGACGCCGACGCGGGCCAGGTGCTCTTCGACCGCGGCCAGCCTGCGCGTCACTACTACATCGTGGTCGAGGGCCAGGTGAACCTGGTGCTCTACTCAAAGACCGGCGAAGAGAAGATCGTCGGCATCCTCGGTCCCGGGCAGAGCTTCGCGGAAGCCGTCATGTTCATGGAGGGCCCGATGTACCCGGTGTCGGCCGTGGCCGGCACGCCGTCGCGGGTCGCGCGCTTTTCGAGCACCGAGTACGTCGCGATGCTGCGCGAAAGTCCGGAGACCTGCCTGCGCATGATGGGCAACCTGAGCCAGCGCCTGCACATGCTGATCCGCGAGATCGAGTACCTCACGCTCGAAAGCGCGACGCACCGCTTCGTGCGCTTCCTCGAAGCCAAGGTGCCGCTGGGCAGCGACGGGCCGACCGAAGTGCACCTGCACGAGTCGCGTCAGGAAATCGCCTCGCACCTGTCGATGAAGCCCGAGACGCTGTCGCGCATCCTGCGCAACCTGGCCGACGGCGGCGCGATCGAGGTGCACGGCCGCAACCTGCTCGTGCCGAGCCGCGCCAAGCTGTCCTCGATTCTCGACGCGAGCGCCTGAGAAGCGCGGACTCTGTCCACGCCGCGCACTTGATGCGAGTCAAGGCGCACTGTCCGACACGCTCCTAGAGTCGTTGCCATACGGTCGTCGTCGCAGGCGACCGATGGCACCAGACCAGGAGACGAACAATGACATCGCATCCGAGCGCAACCCGGTCTCGATCGACGTACGGGTGGCTCCTCGCACCGCTGGTCGCCGGCGTGTGTTTCGCAGCGGGCGCACAGACGCCCTCGACGAGCGGCAAGGCGCCACAGGTCCACCAGGCCGAGGTCGCCGCCAGCGCGGCGCCGAGCGCCGAGCGCATGCGCGCGGGCGAAGACGTCTTCAAACTCGCCTGCCTCGCCTGCCACCAGGCGACGGGCGAAGGCCTGCCCGGCGCGTTTCCGCCGCTGGCCAAGTCCGACTACCTGTTGTCGCAGCCGGAGCGCGCGGTCGGCATCGTCGTGCGTGGCCTGACCGGCGAGGTCACGGTCAACAACGTCACCTACAACTCGGTCATGCCCGCGATGTCGCAGCTCAGCGACCAGCAGATCGCCGACGTGCTGACCTACGTGCTCAACACCTGGGGCAACAAGGGCGGTTCGATTTCCGTCGCGCGCGTCGCGGCCGAACGCGCCGCCGCGCAGAAGGAAGGCATCACCGCCGCGTCGCCGAAGCAGCACCCGACCACGGTCGGCGAGACCACCTACCAGGGCGCGCCCTCGCCCGCTGGCGCGGAAGGCGCGCAGGTGCGAGTCACGCCGGGTGCACCGAACATGACCCTGGCCGAATTCGACCGCGCGCAGAAGATCTACTTCCAGCGCTGCGCCGGCTGCCACGGCGTGCTGCGCAAGGGCGCCACGGGCAAGCCGCTGACGCCCGACATCACGCAGCCGAAGGGCACCGAGTACCTCAAGGTGTTCATCAACCAGGGTTCGCCTGCCGGCATGCCGAGCTGGGGCAAGTCGGGCGAACTCACCCAGGAAGAAGTGGACATCATGGCGCGCTTCGTCCAGCACGAGCCGCCGCAGCCGCCCGAATTCGGCATGCCCGAGATCAAGGGCACGTGGAAGGTGCTGGTGCCGGTCGCCGAGCGGCCGAAGACCAAGCAGAACAAGTACGACATCGACAACATCTTCGCGGTGACGCTGCGCGACTCGGGCGAGGTCGCGCTGATCGACGGCGACACCAAGCAGATCATCAACGTGATCAAGACCGGCTACGCCGTGCACATCTCGCGGCTGTCGCACTCGGGTCGCTACGTCTACACGATCGGCCGCGACGGCCGCATCGACCTGATCGACCTCTACATGGCGAAGCCCGACCGCGTCGCCGAAATCAAGGTCGGCCTCGAGGCGCGCTCGGTCGAGACGTCGAAGTACAAGGGCTTCGAGGACCGCTACGCGATCGCGGGCGCCTACTGGCCGCCGCAGTACACGATCATGGACGGCGCGACGCTCGAGCCGCTCAAGGTCGTCTCGACGCGCGGCATGACCGTCGACACGCAGGAGTTCCATCCGGAGCCGCGCGTGGCCGCGATCGTCGCCTCGCACGAGCACCCGGAGTTCATCGTCAACGTCAAGGAGACGGGCCAGGTCCTGCTGGTCAACTACGAGGACGTCGACAACCTCAAGACCACGACCATCGGCGCCGCGCGCTTCCTGCACGACGGCGGCTGGGACGTGACCAAGCGCTACTTCATGACCGCGGCGAACCAGTCCGACAAGATCGCGGTGATCGACTCGCGCGACCAGAAGCTCGCCGCGCTCGTCGACGTCGACAAGATCCCGCACCCCGGTCGCGGCGCCAACTTCACCGATCCGAAGTTCGGGCCGGTCTGGGTCACCAGCGCGCTCGGCAACGAGAAGGTGACGTTGGTCGGCACCGACCCCGAGAAGCACAAGGACAGCGCCTGGAAGGTCGTGCGCGTGCTCAAGGGCCAGGGCGGCGGTTCGCTGTTCGTCAAGACGCACCCGAAGTCGAAGCACCTCTACGTCGACACGCCGCTCAACCCCGACGCGAAGATCGCGCAGAGCGTTGCGGTGTACGACACGACCAACCTCGAGGCCGGCTACAAGGTCCTGCCAATCGCCGACTGGGCGAGCCTGGGCGAAGGCCCGAAGCGCGTGGTGCAGCCCGAGTACAACGCCGCGGGCGACGAAGTCTGGTTCTCCGTGTGGAACGGCAAGGACCAGAAGTCCGCGATCGTGGTCGTCGACGACAAGACGCTCAAGCTCAAGACCGTGATCAACGACGCACGCATCATCACGCCGACGGGCAAGTTCAACGTCCACAACACGGTCGGCGACGTCTACTGACCTGGCTCCTCACCTCTCCCGCCGCTCCGGCGGGAGAGGTCGGCCGCATCTTCACCTCTCCCACTCGTGGGAGAGGTCGCCCGGAGGGCGGGTGACGGCTCCAGGGTGAGGGCCTCGAAAGATTCGATTCCCACGCGCTCCGAGCGCTTTGCAGGCTCCTTCCGTCAAGGTCGGAGCCTTTTTTTCGAGTAGCGTTACGTTGGCGGGCAGCGGAACGACTGCACGCCGAGACACGCGGCGCACGCCTACCGCGCGGGTGAGGGTCTCGGTTACTCGGTGCCCGTCGTCGTCATGATCTGGCTCGCGACCCGCAGTACACACAGCGCGGAGCCATGCTTCGGATCTTCCTGCCACACTTCGGGCACGGCATCAGATCCTGCGCGATCGCCGCATGCGCCTTGTCTTCGAGCGCGGAGCGAATAGGTACTTCGAGGAGGCGTTGCAGCCTGGAAACATAGGCATGCGATTCGATTTCTTGCGTGCCGTGCCAGTCCAGAAACGAGTCACCTAGGATTGCACCGCCCAAGCCGGTCGCGGCTGCGCCTTCCCCGATGAACGAAATCAGGTAAACCGGATCATCGCGCCGCCGAAGCGCCAGGTGCACCGAAAAAGACTCAACGGTGTCCGTCACCTTCGCGCCGCGCGGCACGTAGGTTGCGGACGTCGCAACTCGCCTGACTCGATAACGAATTGCCCTGACCTCCGAGAAAGCAACCGCCTCCACGCGTCGCCGGATCCACAGCTTCCGGGTCTTTATCG
>DATMIB010000098.1:0-4855 GCA_035554635.1 Steroidobacteraceae bacterium
CCTGCCGGTGCGGCTGAGCGTCTCGGGTGGCGGCATCACGCAGCGGCCGCCACTGCTCGGCGAACACACCGACGAGGTCCTCGCGAGCCTCGGCTATTCCGCGGCGGAGATTGCCGCGCTACACAACGACGGCGTCATCTAGGCTGCGGCCTCCCCTTGCTCTGCGTCGCGCTACGAGCTCGACGCGTCCAGTCTCCATGCGTCGACTCAGTCGAGCCGCGTGACGCGATAGCCGAGACGCGGGAAGTGCACGACGACGTCGCCACACGCGGCGTGCGTGTGGTGCACGGCCACCTCGTTCCAGTCGAGGCCGACGAGCGTGCCCTGCACGGCGCCCCGTCGCGTGTCGTCCGGCACGACCTCGACCCACATGCCCGCGGCCAGCGATTGCGCGTCGCCTTCGACGACGACGCACGCCCGCGGCTCGCTCGTGCGGGCGACTTCGAAGGCCTCCTCCGCCTTGCAAGCCGTGCGCGTGCCCTCGCCCAGGGCTGCGACGCGTGCCTCCCAGGCTTGCATGCGGACGAACGGCGCGTAGAGGTCGTCGACGCCGGGCAGTGCCCGCGTAAACCACGGCACCGTCCACGCGTGGACGTCGAGCAGCCCCGGTGCGTCGCCGGCGAGGAACGAACGGCCGTCCGCGAGCTGTTGCTCCACGAGCCCCGCGTGTGCACGCAACTGCGAACGCGCGTAGTCGAGGTCGATGCCGTCGAAGTCGATGTCAGGAAAGACGCCCTGTCGGTCGCGACGGAACTCGGCCGGCCACGACGCGCTGGTCGCGCCGATCGCGATGTGCAAGCCCGCCCGGAAGTACGCGTCGGCCCATTTGACGGCCGCGTACACAAGCCCGGTCTGCCCGTCGGGAAACAGCGTCGGCTCGGGATGCCGCGTTTCGAGCTCACGCGCGATGCGCTGCGAGTCGACGTAGACGTCGGCGCCGATCTGCAGCACCGGCGTGCCGCGGTAGCCACCCGTGAGCGCGACGAGATCGTCCTTTGGCGGCATCATCGGCGTGGTCACCGAGCGCCAAGCCAACCGCTTGATGCCGAGCATGCGCAACGCGCGCTGCGTGAACGGCGAGGCGTCGTAGTGGTGCAGGATCAGGTCGGTCATCGTTCGTGCCCCGCGCTCTGTTCGTCGACCGACCGAGCCGTCTGGCCGTAGAGGAAGCGGTAGGCTTCGGCGTCCGCCATGCGCACGTGGCCGATGTCATACGCCCGGCGTGTCGCGGGGCGGTCGCGCACGGCCTCGAACCAGCGGCGGACGGCCGGGAAGTCGTCGAGCGTCTGTCCCTGCCACTCGTGGTGCACGGTCCAGGGAAAGCACGCGACGTCGGCGATCGAGTAATCGCCTGCGATGTACTCGCGGTCCGCGAGGCGACGCTCGAGCACGCCGTACAGGCGGTTCATCTCGTCGGTGTAGCGCCGGATGCCGTACGGCACCTGTTCGCGCGCAAACATGCGGAAGTGATGCGCCTGCCCCGCCATCGGCCCGAGGCCGGCGACTTGCCAGTACACCCACTGCAGCACGTCGTAACGACCGCGGACGTCGCGGGGCAACAGCTGCCCCGACAGTTCGGCGAGGTATTGCAGGATCGCGCCCGACTCGAAGATCGAAAGCGGCCCGCCCGGCGCGTCGAGGTCGACGATCGCGGGGATGCGGTTGTTCGGGCTGATGCGCAGGAAGTCCGGCTCGAACTGTGCGCCACGCAGGATGTTGACCTCGACGATGCGGTACGGCAGGCCGCACTCCTCGAGCATCATCGGGATCTTGATGCCGTTCGGCGACGGATAGAAATGCAGCTCGATCATGCCGCCGCCACGACGTAGCCGAGCCGCGGGAAGTGCACGACGACCTCGCCCGCTCGCGGATCACGGCGGCGGATCGCGACGGTTGTCGCATCGAGCGTCACGAGTTCACCGTGCACCGGCACCTTGCCGTAATCGTCGGGGGTTACGCTCACCTGTTGTTCCTCCTGCAGTCCGGATGGATCGTCGGGTGCGACACCCGCACCGGGCGCGGGGCTCGACGCGCGCGCTTCGGCGAGCGCCTCCTCCGCTTCGATCTCGCGACGCTCGCCGTGTCCGAGCGCACGCACGCGGGCCTCCCACGCCGTCACATGTCGGTGTCGCGCGAGCACGCCAGGGCCGTCGGCGACGAACGCACGCAGCATCCAGACGACGTAGTACGCAGTCGCGTCGGCGAGGCCCGGTCGGGCGCCGCCCATGAATTCACGGCCGTCGGCCAGCTGCACCTCGAGCAGCGACAGGTGGGCGAGCACCTGGCCCTGCATGTGCGGCGTGCGTTCGGCAAACCGGTCGAAGTCCATGTGCGTGAAGAATTCGCGACGGTCCTGCAGCAATTCCCGGGGCAATGCCTCGTTACCCGACATCGACAGGCCGGCGCCGGGTTCGAAGAACCGCTCGGCCCAGATCGCGAGAGCGTAGGTCAGACCACTTCCGCTGCCCGGTAACAACGTCGGCGACGGGTGGCGACGCTCGAGTTCGCGCGCGATGCAACTCGTGTCGCAGTAGATGTCGGCGCCGATCTGCAGCACGGGCGTCTTGCGGTAGCCGCCGGTCAGCGCGGTCAGGTCCGGCTTGGGCATCACCATCGGCACCTGCACGCTGCGCCACGCGAGTTGCTTCAGCCCGAACAGGACGCGGACCTTCTCCGCGTAGGGCGACCAGTCGAAGTGGTGCAGGATCGGCTCGATCACGTCGCGCGTCCCAGGGTAGGGCTTGCGTCTGACTATATGACAGCCCGCTCCAGAAAAAAACAGTCATGCTTGTTTCTTTTAGAGCGGACCGACCCTATACTGGGACCGGCCTGCTGAGGAGATGCCGACGATGGACGCCGCTGCCACCGAACGTTTCGTCCGCCGTTTCACGGAAGGAATGCAATACGAGTCGACGCGCGAGGGCCCGCCCGAAGGCTTTCCGCGGTTGCCGCCGATCCCGGGCCGTCGCTACAACGACCCGGCGTTCCTCGACGCAGAGCAGCGCGGACTCTGGCAGCGCACGTGGCTCTACGCCTGTCACAGCGACGAGCTGCCGGAAGCCGGCAGCTTCATGCTTTGGACCAAGACCGGCTCGCCGATCCTGATCGTGCGCGGCAAGGACATGAAGATCCGCGCGTTCTACAACACGTGTCGCCACCGCGGTGCGCCGGTCGTCAAGAGCGACAAGGGACGTTGCGACGGGCTGGTCTGCTCCTATCACGGCTGGACGTATGCGCTCGACGGCCGCCTGGTCAACCTGCGCGACAAGCGCGACTTCGTCGGTCTCGACATGGGCGAGCACGCGCTCGTGTCGGTGCGCTGCGAGATGCTCGCGAACTGGGTATTCGTCAACGAGGACCCCGCCGCGCGTCCGCTGCTCGAGGACCTCGGCCCGATCCCCGGCCAGCTCGCGCAGTTCCAGCCCGAATCGCTGCGCTTCGTCGAAAAGCACGGCTACGACCTCAAGTGCAACGTCAAGGTGCTGCTCGACGCGTTCCTGGAGACCTACCACCTCAAGTCGATCCACCAGAACACCGTCGATCGCTTCCTCGACCACCGCGGCACGACGATCGCGCTGTACCCGCACGGCCACTCGTTGATGGTCACGCCGAACCGGCGTCCCGACTGGGTCGACCCCGGCACCGTCGGCATGCGCCGCGTCGACACCGCGACGGTCATCTCCGCGCGCAACAACCCGTCGTGGAACATCTACCCGAACCTCGTCACGCCGATCGACCCGTCGGGCTGCCCTTTCCTGGTGTTCTGGCCGACGGGCCCGGACTCGATGCGGATCGAGTGCCACTGGTTCGCGCCGGACTGGGGCGACGAGCCGCTGAACCCGCTCTGGGCGACGCGCATCGCGAACTTCGACCGCATCCTCGACGAGGACCTGCAATTCGCCGAGCGGATCCAGAAATCGGTCGAGTCGCCGGGTTTTCGCGGCATGACGCTCAACTACCAGGAGCGACGCATCTACCACTGGCACGAGGAGCTCGACCGTCGCATTCGCGCGGCCGGCATCGACTTGCCCGAGTCGCTGCGCGTCGAACCGAAGCTCGAGCGCTACGTCGAGGAGCACTGACGCCCGATGGCCGTCGTCGGTCTCAAGAGTTTCGGCGCCTACCTGCCGCGCCTGCGCCTCGAACGCGAGGCCATCGCGGCCGCGACCGGCTGGGCCAGCGGCAAGCGCGCCGGCAGGGCCCGCGGCCAGCGGGCCTGTTGCGCCTGGGACGAGGACAGCCTGACCATGGCGGTCGAGGCTGCGCGCGACTGTCTCGTGGGTCGCGACTGCGACGCGGTCGCCTCGCTCGTGTTCGCGTCGACGACGCATCCGTTCGCCGACCGCTGCAATGCCGGCGTCGTCGCAGACGCGCTCGACCTGCGCGAGCCGCTGCGTACCAGTGACGGCGCCGGACACCAGCGCGCCGGTGTCGCCGCCCTGCTCGAGGCGCTGCTCGGCGCCCGCGCCGACGACGATGCGCGACTGGTCGTGGCCTCCGACCGACGCATTGCCCGCGCGGGCAGCGAACAGGAGCTGCGGTTCGGGCACGGCGCCGCCGCTTTCCTGGTCGGTGCCGGCGACGACCTCGCCGCCGAACTCGTGGCGCACGCCTCGTTGCGCGCCGACTTCGTCGACCACTACCGCTCCGCCGACGCCGAATTCGATTATTCGTACGAGGAGCGCTGGGTCCGCGACGAGGGGTATCTCGCATTGGTGCCACGCGCGATCGGCGCCGCGCTCGAACCGGCGGGTCTCGCCGCGAGTGAGGTGACGCACTGCATCGTGCAGGGCCCGCAGCGCTTCGCGGCAGCCGTCGCAGCGGCGGCCGGCATCGCCGCCGGGGCCGTGCAGGA
>DATMIB010000099.1:0-6859 GCA_035554635.1 Steroidobacteraceae bacterium
ACTACGGCGACGCGCTGCTCGAGTTCACGAGCGATCGCATGAAGATCCTCCCGTACAAAGGTGACCCGGCAGCGACCAGCGCGACCGTGCGCACGGAAGTCAAGCGCAGCAATGGCACGCCGGTGCCGGTGAACTACAGCCTGCGCGGCACGCCGCAAGGCTGGAAGGCCTGGGACGTCACGATCGAGGGCATCTCGTACGTGAAGAATTACCGGACCGATTTCGGCGCACAGGCGGACAAGGAAGGCATCGAGGCCGTGATCAAGCGGCTCGAGACGCAGAACGCCGCCGGCAAGCCGGATCCGGCGTTGAAGGCTGCGGGCGCCGCTGCCGCCAAGCCCTGATCGATCGCCGACCGATGAGCAGCAGCACGACGACGAACTTCGCGATCCGCGAAGCGGCCCCGGGCCGGCTCGAGGCGAGCGGCATGATGAGTTTCGAAAGCGCGGCCCAGGCACTCACGGCCGGTCTCGCGCTGATCCCGCGCGGCCAGCCCTGCACGGTCGACCTGTCGCGGGTCAAGGAGGCCGACAGCGCGGGTCTCGCAGTGCTCGTCGAGTGGCTTGCGACGGCGCGCAAACGTGGCACGCAAGTGCACTACGAGGGCATACCCGCGCAGATCCTCGCCGTGGCGCGAATCTCCGACCTCGAAGACCTGCTGACGAACGGCGGCTGACGCACCGTCGCTCGGCGCGCCAAAGAGAAGGCCGGCAATGCCGGCCTTTTTCGTTCAAGGGCGCAACGCGGCGCCCGCGACTCATGTCACGGGTTCTGCGCGGGCGGCTCGGCTTCGGCTGCCTCGGTCGCTGCGGCCTCGTCTTCGCGCAAGGCTTCCTCGGCCCAGTCGGCGTCGTCTTCGATCTGCGTCTCCGGCACGTCGCCGTCGCGGACCGCGTATTCGCGTCGCTGCAGGTAGCCGTCGCGAATGAACACGTACGGGTCGTAAGCCTCGTCGATGACCCGTTGCAGCGGCAACAGGCTGGCCCGTCTGTCGACGAGGTACACCGCGAGCGAGAACCAGCGCTCGTTGTCGGCGTTGTACCAGCGGAACGGCTGGGTGAAGTCGTCGGCGAAGCGCGACGGCGCATCACGCAGCGTGGCCGGACCGAGCAGAGGCAGCACAAGGTACGGGCCCGACGGCACGCCCCAGCGGCCGAGGGTCTGGCCGAAATCCTCGTCGTGCACGGGCAGCCTTGCGCCGGACGCGACATCGAAGATGCCGCCCCAGCCGAGCGTCGTGTTGATGACGAACCGGCCGACGTCCTGCGCGGTTTCCTTGAACTTGCCCTGCAACGCCTGGTTGGCGATGGTCGTCGGGTAGAACAGGTTGCTGAAGAAGTTGCCGACGCCCGTCTGCAGCCAGGACGGCGTGTGGTCACGATAGGCCACGGCGACCGGACGCACGGCCTTGCGGTCAATGGCGTCGTTGAACTTGTAGACGCCGCGGTTGAAGCCTTCGATCGGATCGGGGTTGCGGGCGCGCGGTGTGCCCGCTGCATCGGACGACGTCGTGGCGCAACCGGTCAGGCCTGTCGCGAGCAGCAACAGGCACAGTGCCGCGGCACGCAGCGAACGGGTACGCGGGAAAGCGGGGCAGGGATCGAAACGCATCCGGGGTGTGGTCCTGTGCAGCGAGGCCGTACGCCGTCGTCGGGGACGCGATTGTACCGGCCGCGGTGCGCGACGGGTTCGCGCCTGTCGCGTCAGCCGCGGCCCGGCGACGGCGAGGCGGGTTCCTGCTGGCTCGGGGGCCGGGAGCGGTTGCGCTCCTTCGGCAGCCACTCGCGCAGTTCCTGCAGGCGAGCGACGAACTTCGAACGCTGCTGCTGCGTGATGTTCGGCACCGACAGGGCGAGCTCGAGCTGGTTGATGGCGAGCAGCAGGTCGCCCGACATCAGGTGGTATTCGGCCATGTACGAGTAGGCATCCGCGACGTCACCGGCGGCGTTCGCGGCCTTGGCCGTCAAGCGGACCTGCTCGGGCGTCGGCGGGACGTTGTTGAACAGGTCGAGCAGGACTTCGTGCGCGCGCTTGGGCCGCCCGGCCTGCAGCAGGGCCTCGCCGTACCGCACGGTGACCGGGATGTTGCGCGGCGCGAGGTTCCGCGCGCGTTCGAGCGTCTCCAGCGCGTCCCGGGTGTCGCCCGCGGCGAGTTGCGCCTGGCCGAGGCCGGTGTGGAACGCCAGCACTTCCGGGTACGCCGCGCGCAGCTTCTCGAACTGCGGCACGGCCGCCGCGGCATCGCCACTGACGAGCAGCGAGAGCGCGCGCCCGTACGATTGTGCCAGCGAGAGGTCGGCCTCGTTCGAGCCGAGCGCGGCGTAGTAGTCGCGTGCGTCCGCGCCGCGCGCCGTCGTGAGCACGCGGATCCGCTCCTTCATCAACGCATAACCGAGGCTGTCGGTGACCTTGGCCGGCGGAAACTGCAGGGCGCGGTCCTTGGACTCCGCGATGCGGTTGCTGGTGACCGGGTGCGTGCGCAGCAGTTCCGGGATGCGATCGGGACCGAGCTGCGTCCGACGAAACATCGTGTCGAAGAACGCCGGCATCGCGTTCGGGTCGAAGCCCGCATTGGCGAGCACGCCGATGCCGATGCGGTCGGCCTCGTACTCGTTCTCACGCGTGAAGTTGATGCGGGACTGCAAGGCCATGTTTTGCGCCGCCGTGATCGCGCCCATCGTGGCATCGCCACTGCTGCCACCGGCCGCGCCCATCAGGATCGCGGCGAGGACGGCCGCCGTGGACAGCAGGCTCTGTCGCCCCTGCGCCTCGATGCCGCGAGCGATGTGCCGCTGCGTGACGTGCGCGACTTCGTGCGCGAGCACGCCCGCAAGTTCGCTTTCGCTGCGCGTCTCGAGCAGCAGCCCCGAGTGCACCCCGATGAAGCCGCCAGGCAGCGCGAAGGCGTTGATCGCGTTGTCGCGGATCACGAAGAAGTTGAAGTTGCGCGTGCCGTCCTGGGCCTGGCTCGAGAGCTTGAGCCCGAGCGACTGGATGTATTCGCCCACCTCCGGGTCTTCGAGCAGCGCGCCGGATTCGCGGACCTCGCGCATGACCATGCGGCCGAGCCGGTTCTCGTCGTCGACCGACAGCGTGTCCTGGGCGGCGGTGCCCATTTCCGGAAGGCTGTCCTGGGTGGCGGTCTGGGCGAGACTCGGTCCCGTACCCAATGCGAGCGTCATTGCGGCGGCCAGCCCTGCGAGCGGGCCGCCAGTGCGGATTGCTTGTGCCATGTGCTACCTCAGACCGGCCGGTCCGCTCGCGGTTCCTTACAGGCCGTCAGAGGGTTTCCGACGCAAAGTCGGCCAGCCGCGAACGTTCGCCGCGCGTCAGCGTGACATGGCCGTAGTGCTGCCAGCCCCGGAAGCGGTTCACGACGTAGGTCAGCCCGCACGTGGTCTCGGAAAGGTAGGGTGAGTCGATCTGGGCGATGTTGCCGAGGCACACGAGCTTGGTGCCGGGGCCGGCGCGCGTGACGAGTGCCTTCATCTGCTTGGGCGTCAGGTTCTGCGCCTCGTCGAGGATCAGGTAGCGATTCAGGAACGTGCGGCCTCGCATGAAGTTGAGCGAGCGGATCTTGATCCGGTTGCGCAGCAGGTCGTTGGTCGCGGCGCGCCCCCAGCTGCCGCCTTCCTGGCTCTGCGTCAGGACTTCGAGGTTGTCCATCAGCGCACCCATCCACGGCTCCATCTTTTCCTCTTCCGTGCCGGGCAGGAAGCCGATGTCCTCGCCGAGGGGGATCGTCACGCGCGTCATGATGATCTCGGTGTAGCGATTCGTCTCGAGCGCCTGCGACAGCCCGGCCGCGAGCGTGAGCAGCGTCTTGCCGGTGCCGGCGGGCCCGAGGATCGTGACGAGGTCGATGTCCGGGTCGAGCAGCAGGTTCAGCGCGAAGTTCTGCTCGCGGTTGCGCGCGCTGATTCCCCAGACGCTGTGGCGCTCGCCGCGGTAATCGCGCGCGACTTCGATGACGGCCGAGTCGCCCTCGAGCGAACGCACGATGCCCTCGATGCCATGATCGCCGTCCTGGTACACGAACAGGTTCGGTGCCCAGTTCGCGACGAGCTTGCCGCGCACGCGGTAGAACGTGCGGCCGCCGTTGCCGTGCCAGGACTCGAGCTTGCGTCCGGCCTTGTCCCAGAAATTGGCCGGCAGCTGCTCGACGCCGGTGTAGAGGAGGTCGGCGTCCTCGATCGTCCGGTCGCTGTTGTAGTCCTCGGCATGGATGCCGAGGATCGCCGCCTTGATGCGCAGGTTGATGTCCTTCGACACCAGCGTGACCTTCGCCTGCGGGTGCTGCTGCTGCAGCGCCAGCGTCTGCGCGAGGATCGCGTTGTCGGCACCGTGGCCGGGCAGCGTGTCGGGCAGCCCGCCGCGCAACTGCCGCGTCTGGAAGAACAGGCGGCCGCTCGGCGGCTTCTTGCCCTTCGGCGCGTACTGGGCGGAGGGCAGTTCGAGCCCGTGGTCGATATGCTGCTTGTCGGCGTTCGCCATCAGCTCGTCGAGGAAGCGGCTCACCTGCCGCACGTTGCGCGCCGACTCCGAGACTCCCTTCTTGCCGGCGTCGAGTTCTTCGAGCACGGTCATCGGGATGAAGATGTCGTGCTCCTCGAACCGGAAGATGGCCGAGGGGTCGTGCATCATGACATTGGTGTCGAGGACGAAGATGGTGCGGGGTTCGATCGGCTTCCTGCGGTTGGCCAATGGCTGCTCCGGTGGTGGAACGGCGGAATGATCGGGGGCAAGTGCGCTCAGAGCGCGGTCGCGGCGGCGAGCACCTCTTCGGCGTGGCCCGGCACCTTGACCTTGCGCCATTCCCGGCGCAGCACGCCCTTGGCGTCGATCAGGAAGGTGCTGCGTTCGACGCCCATGTACTTGCGACCGTACATGCTCTTTTCCTTCCAGACGTCGAACAGCTGGCAGGCCGTCTTGTCCTCGTCGCTGAGCAACTCGAACGGGAAGCCGTACTTCTGCTTGAACTTCTCGTGCGAGGCGAGGCCGTCGGGCGACACGCCGACGATCTCGACGCCGGCCTTCCGGAACTTCGGGTAGAGGTCGCGAAACGCCTCGCCTTCCTTGGTACAGCCCGAGGTGGCGTCCTTCGGGTAGAAGTACACGACGAGCGGCTTGCCCGCCGCGTCGCCGAGCTTCCACTTGGCGCCACCGGTGGCTGGCAGGGCGAACGCGGGCACCTTGCGGTCGAGGGCTGCGGTCTTGTCGGCCATCGGTGGGTTGCTCAGTTCTTGAACGGTTCGAGGATTGCGTCGAGGTTCATGTGGTCGCAGAGATCCATGAATTCCTCGCGCAGGGCGGCAATGTGGATCCGGGTCGGCACGTGCACGACCATGTAGACGGAGAACATGGAGGCACCGGTGTGCGCCGCATGATAGGTGCGCGTGGTGATGTCGCCGATGTCGATGCCGCGTGACGAGAAGAAGCCGGAGAGCGCGTGCAGCACGCCCGGCTGGTCGAGGCAGACGACGTCGGCCGTGTAGGTGACCATGTCGACGCGCGGCGGGCGCAGCTCGGTGCGACGCAGCGTGATCGTGAGACCCGAAGCCTCGCCGAGCTTGGCGAGTTCGCTTTCGAGCTTGGCCAGCGTGTGCCAGTTGCCGCCGACGAGCAGCAGCATCGCGAACTCGTTGCCGAGCGCCGTCATGCGGCTTTCGAGGACGTTGCCGCCGCAGTCGGCCACCACGCGGGTCAGGTCGAAGACCAGACCGGTGCGGTCATTGCCGATGGCGCAAATCGCGATCAGTTGCTTCATGGGTCGTCGGGCTCAGTGTAGCGGCGCCAGGTGCGCGTCGGTACCGCGATTTTGCCTTGCTTCGCCGGATTGCGCTTCAGTAGCATGAGCGGTCCCCCGCGAGAGGTCACTTCAGTCATGTTCAAGGGCAGCATCCCGGCGCTCGTCACGCCCATGCAGGCGGACGGCTCGCTGGACTACCAGGCTTGGGACCGGCTGCTCGACTGGCATGTCGCCGAGGGAACCGACGCGGTGGTGGTCGGCGGCACGACGGGCGAATCCCCGACACTCGAGCCCGAGGAACTCGTCGAACTCGTTCGCCGTGCAAAGCAGCGCGTCGGCGACCGCATGCCGGTCATCGCCGGCAGCGGCACCAATTCGACCGCCAAGAGCATCGAGTTGTCACGCGCCGTGGCCGAGGCCGGCGCGGACGCCGTGCTGACGGTCACGCCGTACTACAACAAGCCGACACAGGAAGGGCTCGTGCGTCACTTCGCGGCGATCGCCGACGCGGTCGAGGTGCCGGTGATCCTCTACAACGTGCCCGGGCGCACGGCGTGCGACATGTCCTGCGAGACGGTCGTGCACCTGTCCAAGCACCCGCGCATTGCCGGCATCAAGGAAGCGACCGGCGACCTCTCGCGTGCGGACTCGATCCTGCGTCATGCACGGCGCGGTTTCCTGCTGATCAGCGGCGACGACCCGACCGCGGCGGAGCTGATGAAGCGCGGCGCCTGTGGCGTCATTTCCGTCACCGCCAACGTCGCACCGCGCGCGATGCACGACATGTGTGCCGCCGCGCTCGCCGGCAACCATGCGCAGGCGGCGGCGATCAGCGAAAAGCTGATGCCGCTGCACCTTGCGATGTTCGTCGAGTCGAACCCGATCCCGGTCAAGTGGGCCGTCGCGCGGCTCGGCCTGATCGGCACGGGCCTCCGACTGCCGCTGACGCCGTTGTCCGAGCGGCTGGAGAACGACGTGCTGGTCGCGATCAAGGCGGCCGGGGTGCGCGGCCCTTGACTGAGTCTCATCGGCGCTGCCCGTAATCAGACGCCTCGATGGCTCACGCAATCGAGGCGTCCAAAACCGCACTGCGGTTTTGTCGAACCCACG
>DATMIB010000100.1:0-2022 GCA_035554635.1 Steroidobacteraceae bacterium
AAGCCTGTCGAGTCGACGGACCTTGCGGTCGTCGCCGCGGGCATCGTCGCGGGCGGCATCGTCGGTGCGCTCACCTACACCACCAATGGCATCCCGATCAGCCTGAGTACTTCGGGTGGCGCGCTGCTCGCGGGGCTGCTGCTCGGGTACCTGCGTACCGTGCATCCGACCTTCGGCAACATACCGGGCCCGGCGCTCTGGCTCATGAACACGCTCGGCCTGAACGTGTTCATCGCCATCGTCGGCATCACGGCGGGGCCCGGCTTCGTGTCCGGCCTGCAGCAGGTCGGGGTGAGCCTGTTCCTCTGGGGCATCGTGGCGACGACCGTGCCGCTCGTGGTCGCCGTGCTGCTCGGCCATTACGTGTTCAAGTTCCACCCTGCGATCCTGTTCGGCGTCTGTGCCGGTGTGCGCACGACCACCGCCGCGCTCGGAATGATCCAGGAGGCGGCGAAAAGCAAGGTGCCAGCACTCGGCTATGGCATGCCGTACGCGATCGGCAACACGCTGCTGACGATCTTCGGCATGGTCATCGTGCTGCTGCTGGCCGGTGGCAACTCGTAGAGGCGGCTGCGGCCGCAGGGAGTGGGCTTCATGGACGTCGTCAAACTGCGCGAATACGAGGCGCTGAGCCCGTTCGAGATCAAGGACTTCCTGGCCAAGGCCGCCACCTCGACCGCACAGGCGTCGGCGGTGGCCTACCTCAACGCCGGTCGCGGCAACCCGAACTGGATCGCGACCGAGCCGCGCGAGGCATTCTTCCTGCTCGGGCAATTCGCGATCACCGAGAGCAAGCGTGTACTGGACCTGCCGCCGGGTGTCGGCGGCATGCCGCAGGCGCGTGGCATCGCCGGCCGCCTGGAAGCGTGGCTGCGCACGCGCGAGGACTCGCCAGGCGCCGAGTTCCTGATCGCCCTGCTGCCATGGGCGGTCGGGCAGTTCGGCTTCAATGCCGACAAGTTCGTGCACGAGCTCGTCGATTCGATCATCGGCGACAACTACCCCGTCCCCGATCGGATGCTGGTGCACAACGAACAGGTCGTGCACGAATACCTGCAGTGGGCCATGTGCGGCCAGCCGCGGCCGCCGGGAAAGTTCGACCTCTATGCGGTCGAGGGCGGCACGGCCGCCATGTGCTACATCTTCAAGACGATGAAGACCAACCGGCTGCTGAACGCGGGCGACACCATCGCCCTCGCCACGCCGATCTTCACGCCGTACCTCGAGATGCCGCACCTCGAGGACTACGACCTAAAGGTCGTGCACGTGCAGGCGAAGCAGGAGGACCGCTTCCAGTTCGACGAGGCGGAGCTCGCGAAGCTGCTCGACCCCAAGGTCAAGGCGTTCTTCGTCGTCAACCCCGGCAACCCGAGCGCGATCGCGTTGAGTGCCGAGACCATCGAGCGCATCGGCGCCGTGCTGAAGAAGCGCCCCGACCTGATCCTGCTGACCGACGACGTGTACGGCACGTTCGTGCCCGGCTTCCGCTCGCTGCTCGGCGCCTTCCCCTACAACACGATCGGGGTCTACTCGTACAGCAAGTACTTCGGCTGCACCGGCTGGCGGCTCGGCGTGATCGCCGTGCACGAGCGGAACCTGTTGGACGACCTCGTCGGCAGGCACCCGAAGGCCGTTCTGGAGAAGCTCGACCGGCGGTACGCCGCACTGACGCTCGAGCCGCGCAAGCTCAGGTTCATCGACCGCATCGTCGCCGACAGCCGCGACGTGGCGCTCAACCACACGGCCGGGCTGTCCCTGCCGCAGCAGGTCATGATGCTGTTGTTCTCGGCCTCCGAGCTCATGGACACCAAGAAGCTCTACCAGAAGGCCTGCATCGGCATCGTCAAGAAGCGCGTGCACGCCACGCTCGAGGGCCTCGGCATCGAAGTGCAGCCGAACGAACTCTTCGACTTCTATTACGGGCTGATCGACCTCGAGTTCTGGGCGCGCAAGTACGTGGGAGACGACGTCGTGCGCTGGATGAAGCAGAACGTCCATCCGCTCGACATCGTGTTCCGGCTG
>DATMIB010000101.1:0-9334 GCA_035554635.1 Steroidobacteraceae bacterium
ACGCGGTGCCTGGCGATGATGAAGCGCTACTTCGAGGAATACACCGGCGCGCAGGTCGACGAAACCGGCGACACGCCCGAGGCCAAGTGCCTCGCGGCGGTCAACGCGGCGCTGGCCCGGGTGCGCCACCCTGCCGAAGCCTGAGCACGGCCTGCAGCTCGGGCGTATCGACGGGCTTGGTCAGGTGCTCGTCGAAACCCGCTTCGGCGGCACGCGTTTTGTCACTCGCCTGGCCCCAGCCCGTCAGCGCGACGAGCAGCATGGTGCGACCGGCGGGGAGTTCGCGCAGTCGCCGCGCCAGTTCGTAACCGTCCATGTCCGGCATGCCGATGTCGATCACGGCTGCGTCGAACGTTACCGCCTGCGCTCGTCGCAGCGCCTCGGCCCCGCCATGCTCCACCCAGACCTCGTGACCGGCCAGTTGCAGCAGCACGCCGAGGGCATCCGCCGCGTCGCTGTTGTCGTCGACCACGAGGACACGCAACGGCGCCGTCGGTGCCGCATCGGAGGGGGGGCCGGGCGGCTCGCCCACCGACTCGTCGGGCGACCAGGGCAGGATCGCGCGGAAGGTGCTGCCGCAACCTGGGCCGTCGCTCTCCGCCTCGACGCGGCCGCCGTGCAGTTCGAGCAGGCCGCGCACCAGCGCGAGACCGACGCCGAGCCCGCCGCCCGACAGCGCCCGCGTCGCATCGACCTGCGCGAACAATCCGAAGATGTGCGGCAGCGCATCGGCCGGGATGCCGACGCCGTTGTCGACGACCTCGATCACTAGGCCGTCGGCTTCCGCCCGTGCGCGCAACTCGACCCGGCCGCCAGGGTTCGTGTACTTCGCCGCGTTGGCGAGCAGGTTGGAGACGACCTGTGACAGCCGCAAGGGATCCGCACGGAACTCGACCGGTCCGGGCGGCAGGTCGAGCACGAGCCGGTGATGTCGCTCGACCAGCAGCGGCTGGACCGCCTCGATCGCGGGTTCCAGCACGGCCTGCAGCGTGACCGGCGTGCGCTGGATCTCGAGCTTGCCCTGCGTGATCCGCGCGACGTCGAGCAGGTCGTCGAGCAGCAGCGCAAGGTGATGGACCTGTCGCTGGATGACCTGTCGTGCCCAGGCGATCTGCGCTTCGTCGAGCAGTGGCGATTCGAGGATCCGGGCGACCGTCCGGATCGGCGCCAGGGGATTGCGCAGCTCGTGCGACAGCATCGCGAGGAACTCGTCCTTCTGTCGGTCCGCGCGCTGCAGCGCTTCCTCGAGCTGCTTGTAGGCGGTGATGTCGAGGTTGAGCCCGTACATGCGCAGCGGTCGGCCGTCGGGCCCGGGTTGCACCTTGCCGAGCCCCGTGAGCCAACGACAACTGCCGTCCGGGTGGATCACGCGGAACTCCGTGCGGTACTGGGCCGTACGGCCGGCGAGCGCCTCGGCGACCGCGTGCTCGACGGCGGGCAGGTCGCGTGGATCGATGGTCGCGGCGAACTCCGCAAAGGTCAGCGGCGATGTCCGGTGCTCGATGCCGAACAGCTCGAACATTTCCGGCGACCACAACACCTCGTTCGCGCGCACGTCCCAGTCCCACGCACCCGCGCGTGCCGCCTCGAGCGCGAGACGCAGGCGTTCCTCGCCGCGTCGAACCGCTTCCTCGTCGCGGCGTCGCTGCGTCACGTTCGTGACCGTGCCGGTCACGCGCAGCACGCCGTCGCTTTCGTCGCGGATGGCCTGCCCGCGCTCCGCGATCCAGACCAGCGAGCCGTCGGGCCGGATCAGGCGGAACTCGCATTCGTATGGCCGTCGTTGCTCGACCGCGAGCTCGACCTCGAGCTCCGCCGCAGCCTGGTCCTCCGGGTGGATCATCGCGACGAAGTCCGTTCCGGTTGGGGTCGGCACGCCCTCCGGCACGCCGAGGATCCGATGAGTCTCAGGCGACCAGAGCATCTGGTCGGTGAGTGGATCCCAGCTCCAGAGACCCGTGCTCGAGGCGTCCAGCGCCATCTGCAGCCGCGACTGGACCGCCTCGACCGCGTCGTACAACCGCTTGCGCTCGCTGATGTCCTGCACCGTACCGACCATGCGGACGGCCTTGCCATCGGTGAAGGTCACGCGACCGGTCGTGTGGACCCAGCGGACGACGCGTGTCGCGCGGTGCACCACGCGGTATTCGCACGAGAACGTGCCATCACCCTGCGGGTCGAGGCTCCCGCGCACGGCCGCGTCGACGCGATCGAGGTCGCCAGGGTGCAGGCCGCTCATGAACGTGCCGTAGGTGACAGGTTCGTCCGGGCCCACGCCCCAGATCTCGCGCACGCGCGTGTCCCAGCGGATCGAGCCGCTGGCAATGTCGAAATCGTGGATGCCGATGCCGGCCGCTGCGGTCGCCAGCTGCAGGCGCGTCGCGACGTCGGCCAGGCCGGCGCCGTCGAGCGTCGCGATCCGTGTCGCGCTCCAGGTTTCCGGCGCGCCCTCGGCGAGTTCGCTGGCGCCGGACCATCGCGTGACCCGACCGCGCGCATCGTGTTGGGCCAGCAGCGACGTGCGCAACCAGCGCACCTGGCCGCCCGGCAGTTGCACGCGATGAACGACCACGGCACGGCCGTTGCCCTCCGCCGTCCGCATTGCGGCGGCCCGCAGCATGTCGAGCTCGTCAGGGTGCAGCAGCGAGGCGACATAGCTCCGCGGCAGTTCGTGACTGCCGGGGCGATCGAGCAGCTCGGCGCAGCGCGCACTGACGCGCAGGTGCGACGCACCGAGCACGTACTCGAACAAGCCGATGCCTGCGGCGCGTAACCCTGAGCGTATTGCGGCAGCGTCGTCGTCGAGCGCAACGACGGCTTCGCCGAATTCCGCGACGGGTTCAAACGTCTGCAAGGGGTCCCTTCCTCGCTTTCGTGGCCGGGTGGCGCAGTGCCCACGGGGGCAACACGGCGGGGCCCCGCCCGCTGCGCCAACCTTATGGACGCAGCGTGCCGGAGATCGAAGCGAATGGATGTAGGGCGGGTCCGACACGAAGCGGGCATTACCGCCGGTGGCGGTGCCGGCGCTGCCGCTCGGTCGCGTTAGCGACGACTCGTCGCGGTCAGCGCGCTGCGGCCTCGCGCGCGATCGCGCGATAGCCGATGTCCTTGCGGTACTGCACGCCTTCCCAGTCGATGGCCTCGGCCAGCGCGTAGGCTTGCTGCTGCGCGGCGCGCACCGACGTACCGAGACCGACGGCGCAAAGCACGCGGCCGCCGCTCGTCACGACACGGCCCTCCGAATCCTGCGACGTGCCGGCATGGAAGACCTTGCCCGGCAAACCGGCCGCCACCTCGAGCCCGCGGATCACGTCGCCCTTGCGCACGGCCTCCGGATAACCGCCGGCGGCGAGGACGACGCCGACGGCTGCGCGCGCATCCCAGGCGACTTCGACACCCTCGAGTTGTCCCGCGAGCGCGGCGTCACAGAGCACCGTGAGGTCGGAAAGCATGCGGCTCAGGATCGGCTGTGTCTCGGGATCGCCGAACCGGCAGTTGAACTCGAGCACGTTCGGCGTGCCGTCGGCGGCGACCATGATCCCGGCGTAGAGGAAGCCCACGTACGGCGTGCCCTCGCGCGCGAGTGCCGCGACCGTCGGCAGCATGACTTCGCGCATGATGCGATCGTGGATTTCGGGCGTGACCACGGGCGCAGGCGAGTACGCGCCCATGCCGCCGGTGTTCGGGCCTTCGTCGCCATCGAGCAGTCGCTTGTGGTCCTGCGAAGTGGCGAGCGGCAGCACGTGGGTGCCGTCGACCATGGCGATGAAGCTGGCTTCCTCGCCCTCTAGGAACGCCTCCACGACGACCGTGTCGCCGGCCTTGCCGAAGCGGCCCGCGAACATGTCTTGTGCCGTCGTGACCGCCTCGTCCTGCGTGGCGCAGATCACGACGCCCTTGCCGGCGGCGAGGCCGTCGGCCTTGACCACGAGCGGCGCGCGCTGCGCGCGGATCCACTGCGGGTCGAAGTTGTCGCGCGTGAACGTCGCGTAGGCAGCGCTCGGGATGCCGTTGCGTTGCAGGAAGTCCTTGGTGAAGGCCTTCGAGCCTTCGAGCCGCGCCGCGAGCCGGCTCGGGCCGAAGCACTTGAGCCCGGCGGCGGCGAACTCGTCGCAGACGCCGATCACGAGCGGACCCTCGGGCCCGACGATCGTCAGGTCGATGCGCTCGCGGCGGGCAAACTCGAGCAGTGCGGGCACGTCGTCGGCGGCGATGTCGACGTTGGTCGTGTTCGGCTCGAGCCGCGTGCCCGCGTTGCCGGGCGCGACGAACACCTGCGACACGCGTCGCGACTGCGCCACCTTCCACGCGAGCGCATGCTCGCGTCCGCCGGAACCGATGATGAGTACCTTCATAGTGGCCAGTGGCTAGCGGTTAGTCGGAGGGCAGCAGCAGGCAAGAGTCTAGAGTTCAGAGTTTAGAGTCTAGTCGGAAGAGGAGCGGCCGCGCCGCGGCCTCCCGGTTCCGACTGAACTCTAGACTCTAGACTCTGTACTCTTCCTGCGGCACGTCAGTGCCGGAAGTGCCGCATGCCCGTGAACACCATCGCGATGCCGTGCTCGTCGGCGGCCGCGATCACTTCCGCGTCGCGCTTCGAGCCGCCCGGCTGGATCACGGCCTTGATGCCGTGTTCTGCCGCGGCGTCGAGCCCATCGCGGAACGGGAAGAACGCGTCGGACGCCATGACCGAGCCGGCCGGGTCGAGCCCTTCGTCGCGCGCCTTCATCGCCGCGATGCGAGTCGAGTAGACGCGGCTCATCTGACCGGCGCCGATGCCGACGGTCATCGCGTCCTTGACGAAGATGATCGCGTTCGACTTGACGTACTTGCAGACCGTCCACGCGAACTGCAGGTCGGTGAGCTCCTGCGGCGTCGGCGCGCGCTTGGTGACGACCTGCAGCTCCGACGCGCCGACCATGCCGAGATCGCGCGTCTGCAGCAGCAGGCCGCCGTTGACGCTGCGAACTTCGACGCGGCTGTTGCTGGGCGTCAGCGGGCCGGTCACCAGCAGGCGGACGTTTTCCTTCTTCGCGCAGATTTCGCGCGCTTCCGGATCGACCGCGGGTGCCACGATGACTTCGACGAACTGGCGTTCGACGATCGCCGCGGCCGTGGCCGCGTCGAGCGGGCGGTTGAACGCGATGATGCCGCCGAAAGCCGAGGTCGGATCCGTGCGATACGCGCGGTCGTAGGCTTCGCGGATGGTCGCGTCGACGGCCACGCCGCACGGGTTGGCGTGCTTGACGATCACGCAGGCCGGCGCGTCGAACTGGCGCACGCATTCGAGTGCGGTGTCGGCGTCGGCGATGTTGTTGAACGACAGGTCCTTGCCCTGCAGCTGCGAGGCCGAGCCGACGCTCGCGCCCTGCGCGTCGTTGGCGACGTAGAACGCGGCCTGCTGGTGCGGGTTCTCGCCGTAGCGCAGGTCGAGACGCTTGCGGAACTGCAGCGGCAGCAGGTCCGGGAACTCGTTCGTCGTTGCCGTCGAAGTGCCGTTGCCGCGCATGGCCTGCACCAGGTACGAGGCGACCATCGCGTCGTACTGTGCCGTGTGCGTGAACGCCTTGGTCGCGAGACGCAGGCGCGTGGCCGCACCGACGCCGCCACCGTCGCGGTCCATCTCGGCGAGCACCGCGCCGTAGTCGAGCGGGTCGACCACGATCGCGACGCGGTCGTGGTTCTTGGCGGAGGCTCGCACCATCGCGGGGCCGCCGATGTCGATGTTCTCGACCGCGTCCTCGAAGGTGCAACCGGGCTTCGCGATCGTCGCCGCGAACGGGTAGAGGTTGACGACCACGAGATCGATCGGCTCGATGCCGTGCTGCTTCATGACGGCGTCGTCGGTGCCGCGCCGCCCGAGCAGGCCGCCGTGGATCTTCGGGTGCAGCGTCTTGACGCGTCCGTCCATGATCTCGGGGAAGCCCGTGACGCTCGAGACGTCGACCGCGTCGATCCCTTCGGCGCGCAACAGCTTCGCGGTGCCGCCGGTCGAGAGGATCGTCACGCCGCGGCGTGCGAGTTCATGTGCGAAATCGACCAGGCCTTCCTTGTTCGAGACGCTGATCAGTGCCCGGCGGATCGGTTGGTTCACGCAGTTCAGCCTTCGATGCCATAGACGCGGAGTTTCTTGCGCAGCGTGCCGCGGTTGATGCCGAGGATGTCGGCCGCGCGGCTCTGGTTGCCTTCCGAGTAGTCGAGCACCGCGCGGAACAGCGGCTCCTCGACTTCGCGCAGGACCAGGTCGTAGAGGTGGCCGGGCGCGTGGCCGTTCAGGCTCGTGAAGTAGTCGTCGAGCGCCTGCTCGGTGAGCGAACGCAAAGGCACGCCACGCGCCGCGCTGCTGTGGGCGGGCCGCGGCTCGCGCCGGGTCCGTGTCGTCTTCTTGCTGCTGCTGCGCGCCGCCATGGCCGTAGGCCGCCCTCTGTCGCGTTGATCCTGATGCGGGAGAGCCTTCAGGCCGCTACGGGTGAGGCGTGCTCCAGCGCATCGAAGTAGTCCCGCACCCGGGCCAGTTGCGCCTCCGGCGCAACCACCGACATGACGTCCTGCCGGAACGCCTGCGCGTGCGGGCGTCCTGAGCAATACCAGCCGATGTGCTTGCGCGCGATCCTGACGCCGGCGTCGGGGCCGTAGAAGTCGTACAAATCGCGCAGGTGCATGAGCATGATATCACGCACCTCGCCGTGCGTCGGCGCGGTCGCGGCGCTGCCCGCCAGCAAGGATTCGATCTCGCGAAATATCCACGGGCGCCCCTGAGCCGCGCGGCCGATCATCACGCCGTCTGCACCCGTGCGGTGCAGCACTTCGACGGCCTTCGCTGCCGTATCGATGTCACCGTTTGCAAAGACGGGGATGCGCACCGCGTGCTTGACCGCGGCGATCGTCTCGTACTCGGCCTCGCCATTGAAACGACACGCCCGCGTGCGCCCGTGCACGGCGAGCGCTCGGATCCCCGCCGCTTCCGCGAGGCGGGCGATGCGCACGGCATTGCGTTCGTCGGGCGACCAGCCCGTGCGGATCTTCAACGTCACCGGCACGTCGACCGCACGTACGGTCGCGTCGAGGATCGCCGCGACGTTCGCCTCGTCTCGCAAAAGCGCCGAGCCGGCATCCTTGTTGCACACCTTGCGCGCGGGACATCCCATGTTGATGTCGACGATCTGCGCACCGGCCTCGACGTTGCGACGTGCCGCCAGCGCCATCGTCTCGGCGTCGCCGCCGGCGATCTGCACGACCCGCGGCTCGGGCTCGTCGGTGTGGTCGCGGCGTCGGCGCGATTCCTCGGTGTCCCAGAGACGCGGGTCGGCCGAGATCATCTCGCCTGCGGCGAGCGCTGCGCCGAGACGGCGGCAGAGCCGGCGGAAGGGCAGGTCGGTGACGCCGGCCATCGGTGCGAGCAAGGCCCGCCCCTGCAGCCGGTACGGACCGATGACGATGGTTTCGCGGACGGGGCCGTCTTGCCCGTCCGCAGCCCGCTCGTGCTGCGTCATCGGGATGCGTTGCCGTCGATCGCGGACAGTGCGCAGCGCACGCCGCGCCGCTCGTCGCGCAGGCACACGTCGAGCCGGTAACCCACCGCGTCGGCCTCGACGTCGACCAGCACGAGCTCGGCCTCGGTCTGCGCTCCGGCGCCGAGTTGCCGGCCTGCCTGCGCGGGATCCTTGAGGTACTCGGCGGCCGCGAAATCGCGTCGTGCGACGATGCCGCCGTAGCGGTCCTCGAGTTCGAGACGCAACAGCGGCAACGGCTGCGGGAAGCCTGCGCCGTTGCGCAGGCTGGCACGCACCGTCATGACACCCGCCTGCGACGTGGGTGCACTACCGGCGCCCCACTGGCGCAGTTCGAATGCGCCCAAGTCCCAGTTCGGTTCGAGCGGACGCCCGAGCCGCGCATAAACCTCGCGTACGACCGGCCCGAGCGTGGCGTTGCGCGCGACCTCCTGGCGGTGTTGATGGACGAACTGCGCGACCAGGGCCAGCACGAGCAGCAACGCACCGATGCCCCATGCGACGGCAGCACCGCTGCCACGCCTGGTGTCGTCGTCGGCGTCGTCGAGCGCGTCCTCGAAGGCCGACGAACGGTCGCGCAGCCGCAGCGGCACGATCGGCGCCGCCGGCTGAGTCGGTGCCGCGGCCGACTCGGTAGTCGCGGTCGTTGCGGTGGTTGTGGTGGTTGCGGTGGTTGCGGTGGTTGCGTTCGTCGCGGGCACCGCGATCACATCGCCCGGACGGGCGCCGAGCGCGGCGCTCGCGGCCACCGCATCGACCACACCGGGCAGTGTCGATGCGGGGGCGCCGGCGCCGGCGCCGGGGGCCGGCGTGCGTGTGGGCGCGGCACCCTCGAGCACCGGGTACTGCGATTCCGGCACGTGGCGCAGCGCTTCGAACTGGTCGGTCGAGTCGAGGTCGACCAGCGCCGGTTGTCGCCCACCCCCGACGGCCTCATCGAGGGGCTCGGCGTCCGGGCGGCCGTCGTAGGGCTCGTCGAGCGCGCCGATCCCTCGCAGGTCGTCGTCGAGGTCGGCGAAATTCTCGATGACGATGCGCTCGCCCTCGAGCGTGATGTCCTCGACCGCTTCGGGCTCGTGCACGAACACGTCCGCGGGCACGACCGGTGTCGTCGCGTCGCGTGCGGGGCCTGCCACCGTCCGGCGAGCCTCTGCGGACTCGGCAGCGCGGCCGGGAGCCGTCGGCGCGCCCTCGCCGAACTGGCGCTGCCAGTCCTGCCCGTCGACGAACACCTGTTCGAGGTCGTCGGCAGAGAAATGAAACTCGGTGATGATGGTGCCGTCGTCACCGCCCGGCAGGCGCTCGTCGGTCGCGGACAAGAGCCCGGGCACGAGCGACGTTGCCGGCGCGCCGGCATGCGGCGTCGCGGGGTCCGGGTCGTCGAACAACGTGTCGGTGAGTCGCGGCAGGGCATCGAACGCGCTGCCACAACGGCCGCAACGCACGGTGCCGTGTGCTGCACGCAACGCGGTGGCCGTCACGCGGAACCGCGTCAGGCACTCAGGGCACTGGGAATACATCGATGGCCCGCCGTCGCACCCGGTCTTGTGTCGAGTCCGTCTGGATTACCCGCGACGTCGACCGGTGAGCAGTCCCCAGTCTTCGCGCGTGCCGGTCAATGCGATATCAAACCATGGCCGGTAAGCGGCTGTCACTTCGTCGGCCTGTTCGAGCAGCAGCCCGCTCAGCGCGATCCTGCCGCCCACGCGCACGCGCGCGGCCAGCAACGGCGCCAGGTCGACCAAGGGGCCCGCGAGGATGTTGGCGACGACCACGTCGACCGTCGCGCCGCCGCACTCGCGGTCGTCGGTGACCTGCACGAGCCG
>DATMIB010000102.1:0-4849 GCA_035554635.1 Steroidobacteraceae bacterium
CGTCGCTCGAGGAAACGAGCTCGAGCATGGAGCAGATGGCCGGCAGCGTGCACCAGAACGCCGTGCACGCGAACCAGGCGAGCTCGCTCGCGCTCAGTGCTTCCGAGGTCGCGGCCAAGGGCGGCGCCAAGGTGCGCGACGTCGTCACGACCATGGACCAGATTTCCGGCAGCTCGCGCAAGATGGCCGAGGTGATTTCGACCATCGACGCGATCGCGTTCCAGACCAACATCCTCGCGCTGAACGCCGCGGTCGAAGCGGCGCGCGCGGGCGAGCAGGGCCGCGGTTTCGCGGTCGTCTCGGGCGAGGTCCGGGCGCTGGCACAGCGCTCGGCCACGGCCGCGCGCGAAGTGCGCGAGCTGATCATGGAGTCGAACGGCACGATCACGCGCGGCGCCAAGCTCGTCGAGGAAGCCGGCAACACCATGGAAGAGATCATGGGCGCGGCGCGACGCGTGACCGACATCGTCGATTCGATCGCGAACTCGTCCCAGGCGCAGTCGGCCGGTGTGGCCGAGGTTGCGAAGGCGGTGGCGCAGATCGACCAGACGACGCAGCAGAACGCCGCGCTCGTCGAGGAATCGGCGGCCGCCGCCGAATCGCTCGAAGAGCAGGCCCAGACGCTGCTGACCGCGGTCGGGCAGTTCCAGACGGCCGACGCCGGCGCCAGCAACGCCAAGCAGCGCCGGGCGGCCTGAGCCGGAGGCAGGGTCGCGCCTGGAACGCATCGCGACCCTGCCTCGACGGTCTTCGCGCCTGGAGTGTCGTTTCCAGTTGCGCACGGAACGATCGCGCCGGCGCCGCCCGATGGTGCACACGGCACTCACGTGACGGCACCGGCCGTCAGCTCGTGTGGCAGACTTGCGCCCCGCGACCCGACCGGCGGCGCCCGTCGCCCCAGACCGGGGGTCGTCCCGTAAAGCGACACCCATGCATCGATTCCGGACCTGGCAGTTGTTCGCGGCCTGCGTGCTCACGTGGGGCACGACCTGGTACGCCATCACTTTCCAGCTCGGGCGCACGCCGCCCGAGGTCGGCGTCGCGCTGCGTTTCGCGCTGGCCGGCAGCGTCGTGCTCGGCCTGTGCATCCTGCGCGGCGAGCGACTGCGTTTTTCGTGGCGCGAACACGCCCTGCTCGCACTGCAGGGCTGCTTCATGTACGGCGTCTCGTACCTCTGCGTCTATCACGCCGAGGTGTACATCGTGTCGGGGCTGGTCGCCGTGGGCTATTCCGCCTCGCCGATCGTCACGGGCCTCGGGGCCCGTGCGCTCTTCGGCACGCCGCTGAGCCGTCGCTTCCTGCTGGGCGGCCTGCTGGGGCTGATCGGCGTCGCGCTGATCTTCTGGCCGGAGTTCGCGCGCGCCCGCGCCGACCGCGCGACCGTCCTCGGCGCCGTGTTCACGGTCGGCTCGGTGCTGCTCTCTGCCGTCGGCAGCCTGACCGCGAGTCGCAACCGCGCCAACGGCCTGCCGTTCTGGCCGGCGCTCGGCTTCGGCATGCTCTATGGCGCCGCAGTCTCCGCGATCTTCTCACTCGCGATGGGCCACAGCTTTGCGCTGCCCGCGGTCGCTTCGTGGTGGATCTCGCTGCTGTACCTGGCGCTCGCGGGTTCCGTCATGACCTTCGCGTGCTTCCTGACGCTGCAGGAACGCGTCGGGCCGAGCCGCACGGCCTCGATCGGCGTGATGACGCCGCTGCTCGCACTCGTGGTCTCGATCGCGTTCGAGGGGCTGCATCCCGAATGGCTGACGTTGCTCGGCGCGGCGCTCGCCGTCACCGGCAACGTCATGATGCTCAGACGCTGAACGGCTGCACGGGCCGCGCGTCGCGTTGAGGCGTGCGCGGTTCCGATCGAAAGCCGCTTTAGTCGACGGCGGGCGCCACGCGCCGACGCACGCGCTGGACCAGCGTCACGATGCCGACCACGATCACGCCGGCCACGATGCCGAACAGCGCCTGGCCGAGCATCGTGCCGAGCGTCTGCACGATGCCGGACGCGCCGTGCAGCAGGTCCTCGATGCCGTGGTGCACCGCCGGCACGCCGTGCGCGAGGATGCTGCCGCCGACGAGGAACATCGCCGCTGTGCCGGCGACCGACAGCCCGCGCATGAGCCACGGCGTGGCGATCAGGATGCCGCGACCCAAGGCCTGCAGTGGCTTCGAACTCGTGCGCGACAGCACGAGCGCACCGTCATCGAGCTTGACGATCGCGGCGACGAGGCCGTAGACGCCCACGGTCATCAACAGCGCGATGCCGACCAGCACGCCGATGCGCGTCGGGAGCGCCGCGGTCGCGACCGTGCCGAGCGAGATGACGATGATCTCGGCCGAGAGGATGAAGTCGGTGCGGATCGCGCCCTTGATGCGGTCCTTCTCGAAAGTGACGAGGTCGTCGTCCTGGTTCAGCACCTTGACGGTCAGCTCGCGCCGGTGCGCTTCGTCCTCGACGTGCTCGGCCGTGTGGAACCAGCGGTGCACGATCTTCTCGGCGCCCTCGAAGCAGAGGAACAGGCCGCCCGCCATCAGCAGCGGCGTGATGGCCCACGGCGCGATTGCGCTGATCACCAGCGCGAGTGGCACGAGGATCGCCTTGTTGACGAGCGAGCCCTTCGCGACGGCCCAGACCACGGGCAGTTCGCGCTCGGCCCGGATGCCGGTGACTTGCTGTGCATTGAGGGCGAGGTCGTCGCCGAGCACGCCCGCGGTCTTGCGCGTGGCGACCTTGGTCAGGGTGGCGACGTCGTCGAGGACGCTGGTGATGTCGTCGAGCAGTACGAGCAGGCTGGAAGCCATCGGCGAAAATCCTTGGGCGGCTCGGTCAGAGGCCGCGGCGGCGGTTGGGACGGCGCCCGCGGGTCGCGTGCGCAACGGGTTCGGCGGCCGGCGGCAGCACGGGCAGTTCGGTCTGCTCCGTGAGGCCGGCGGTGATCATGCGGCGCATCTCGGCGTCGAGCACGGCGTCGGTCTCGAGCGGCTGGTACTCACCGAGCCGGCGTTCGACTTCCTCGCAGGCGCGCTGGTAGAGCTCCTTCGCGCCCTGCTTCTGCCACGTCTCGCGGTTCTCGCGATCGATCACGGCGTCGGTCAGGTACAGCTGGCCCGGCCAGTGCTGCAGCGTGTGCGGCGAGGTGATCAGGTGGTCGTTGGCGAGCAGGTCGTCGACGAGCTGGCGCACCGGCAGGTCCTCGACCACGACGAGCTCGCGCACGAAGTGCAGCGACTGGCCGCAGACCTCGTTGTCGAACACGAGCTTGGGCAGCGAGAACGTCAGCACGAAGTCGAGCATGCCGGGGCCCGAAACGGAATTGACGCCGGCGAGCGCCGCGAGCAGGGCACTGCTGAAGGTTTCACCGCCCGCCTGGGCGTCGAGGAACTTGCCGTCGGAGAGCGCCATGTACGCCTGTGTCGGCAGGCCGAGCGACTTCGCCACCGCGACGTAGGCGACGTTCAGGTGCTGCGCCTCGATCGCGGCCATCGGCGAGCTCGCGGCCTTCATGTGAAACGTGGCCGGCGCGCCGCCGAACAGCACAGGCGCGCCCGGACGCACGATCTGCGCCATGGTGATGCCGCAGAGCACGTCGACGCAATGGAACACGAGCGCGCCCACGAGCGTCACCGGCGCGATCAGGCCCATCAGCGTCACCGGCACGATCTCGACCGGGATGCCGGCCTCGACGCAGTCGAGCATGTTCTGGCACGAGTCTTCGCTGTAGCGGAAGTTGCCCGTGGCCGTGATCGTGAAGATCGACATCGGCTTCGCGATCAGCTCGGCGCGGTCGCGTCGGAACAGCTGCAGCATGTCGCGCATGCGCGGCACGCCGTGCTCGGTGAACGCGCCCGAGACCATCGGCTTCTTCGAGGTCGTGAGCAGCATGTACAGCCGCCACGCGTCGCTCACCTGCGACTCGATGTCCTTGTTGGTCGAGAACGCGGTCGCGAGGTAGGCGATGTGCTCGAGCCCGTCGCAGAGCCGCGCGTACTCGACGAAGTCGGTCGAATTGGTGAGCCGCGTCTCGCCGCTGCGGTGGTCGAGGATCTTGAGCCCGCTCGAGCCCGGCACGTAGTGCACGTTGTTGCCGCCGAGCTCGGCGTGCGGTGAGCCGTCGCGGTTGTAGAGCGTGAAGGACTTGGGCGCCGTCTCGATCGCGCGGTTGACGACTTCCGGCGGGAACAGGATCCGCACACCGTCCGGCGCGACCTTGAGGCCGTGGTCCAGCAGGCGCTGGCGCATCGCCGGCCCGCGGATCTCCATGCCCGTCTCGGCCAGGACGCGCTTGGCCTCGTCGAGCACCCTCGTGCACAGCTCGGGGCTGATGACGTTCAACGTGGGTCTCATCGGGGCATCCTCCGCGGATCCGGTCGGCGCAGCCGATCGGCGTCCATGACGGGTGGGCTGGGAAAGTGGCCGATTATCCATGCCGGACGGCTCCACCTGCCACTGCATGGCCACGCTTTGTCGCATCGGGTGTGGTGCGGAGCGGCCGTGGCACCTAGACTCCCCGGTTCCGTTGCACGAGGACTTCCCATTGCTGGCCAAGCTCGCCCTGGTCGCGTCGGCGACCGTTCTGCTTTCCCATTCGGCCATGGCTGCAACCACGGCCGCTGCCCCGGCCGCGAGTGAAGTGGGGGACCGTTACTCCTGGCTCGAGGAGATCGAGGGCGCCAAGGCGCTCGACTGGGCGCGTGCCGAGAACGCCCGTTCGCTGCCCGTGCTCGAGCGCGACCCGCGCTTTGCCACGTTCCAGACCGAAGCGCGTGCGATCCTGACGTCGCCCTCGCGCCTCGCGCTGGGGTCGATCCACCACGGCGCGGTCTACAACTTCTGGCAGGACGACGTGCACGTGCGCG
>DATMIB010000103.1:0-4895 GCA_035554635.1 Steroidobacteraceae bacterium
GCGAAACGTCGCGACGTGAACAACTGCACGAACGCGCCGAACACGCGCTCGCTCAGCGGTCGTGCCTGCGGCAGGTGCCGGTGGGTGGCGTTGCGGATGCGCGTGACACGCGTGCCGTTCCAGTGCTGTTCGATTTCCGCGCGCCCGCTCGGCGCATGCAGCCAGCGCTCGATCAGCGGCCCGTCCGCCTCGAGGTGGAACTGCAGTCCCCAGGCACGGTCGCCGAGCCGGTACGCCTGGTTGCGGCAGCTTCGTGTCCACGCGAGCGGCACGGCGCCGGGCGGCGGCTGGAACGTGTACGCGTGCCACTGGAAGACGTGCCGCGGCGCGCGCTCGAAATGCCGGAACAGCAGGTCCTCGTGTGCGGCCGGTCGCGTATGCAGCCGGTACCAGCCGATCTCCGGCACCGGGTTCGGGTGGACGCGGCCACCCATCGCCTCGGCGAGCAACTGGCCGCCGAGACAGATTCCAAGCACGGGCTTGTCCGCGAGCACGGCCTCGCGGATCGCGCCGATTTCGGTGCGCAGGTGCGGGAACAGGTGGGCCTGGTCGACGTTCATCGGGCCGCCGAGCACGACGAGCCCGTCGTAGCGCCGCACGTCGGGCTGGGCATGCGGCTCGCGACCGAAGTTGACGTAACGGATGCGACAGCCGGACTCGCGCAGCATCGGGTCGAGGTGGCCGAGCGGTTCGGACGCCACGTGCTGGAAGACGAGCAGCTTGCGCATCCGCGAATTGTCGCAGGACGACCGGCGGTGGCGCACATCCCCGATGCAGCCAATTCGGCGACATCGCCAGCGCCCCGGCGAAGCGCACTGCTAGCCTCGAACGTCGGCACCGTCCGCCCCAAGCAAACCCATGCACGCGCCCCCGGGCTGGTCCCGATTCGTTCTGCCGTTGGCCTATCTCGTCGCGGGGCTCGCATGGGTCGTCGGGTCGGACGCCTGGTTGCAACTGGGTCCGCAGGCCGACACCCGTTCGTGGGCCGGCACCGTCAAGGGCGTCACCTTCGTCGCGCTGTCCGCCGCCCTGCTGTACGTCGTGCAGTCGCTGCCGCCGCGTGCGCGACCTGCTGCGTCGGCCCGAAACCTGCCCTGGCGGGCCTGGTCCGTGTTGATCGCGTGCGCGCTCGGCGTGGTCGGCCTCGGCTACGGCGTGTACCTCCAGCAGGCGGAACAGGTGCGCCAGCGCGCGTCGGCCAGCCTCGCCAATGCCGCCGAACTCACCGCCCGCCAGATCGTGCTCTGGGTCAGCGACCGCCAGGCGAGCCTCGAGTACGCCGCGACCGACTCCGTGATCGCGACGAGCGTGCGCCGTTCGCTCGAAGGTGACGCGGGCACGGAGCCGATGCTGCTCGCAGTGCTGGAGCACATCCGCCAGAGCGACGACTTCGAGGGCGTCGAACTGATCGCGCCCGGTGGTACGTCGCTCGTCACCGCCGGCCACCGGGTGCCGTGGACGCCCAAGCTCGAACTGCAGGCCGAGGCGGCACGCCGGACCGATCGCGCGGTGGTGTCCGATCTCTACGTGCCCGACGGGGCGATCGCAGGTCGTCCCGTGCTCGACATGGTCATCGCGCTCGACGACGCGTTGCAGGGCCGTGGGCACGGTGTCGTGCTGGTCGCGCGTGCCGACCCGGAGCGGTTCCTTTACCCGGCGCTACGCTCGTCGGAAAACGGTCCGGCGACGCCCGTCTACGGGCTGGCCCGGCTCGCCAGCGACGGTGACACCGTCCTGATGTTCGCCGAGGTGCCGACCCTCCAACCCGGCGCCCTGCGCCTGACGCGTCCCGGGACGACGACAGCGGCCGCGCAAGTCGTGCACGGCCGCGCCGGCGTCTTCGAAACGGTGGACCATCGCGGCACGCAGATGCTGGCCACCGGTCATGCGGTCGAGGGAACGCCCTGGTACGTGATTGCCAAGGTGCCGCTCGCACAGGTCTACACGCCGTTGCTGCGACTGGCCCGCATCGCGCTGGTGCTCGCGCTGGGCGGCCTCGCGGTCGCTGCGATGCTGGTCATGCTGTGGTGGCGCAGCGAAAGCGCGTTCCTCGCCTCGCGCGTCGACGCGGCGGAGGAGCGTGCGAGCCGCCTGCAGCAGCATTTCGCCGTGGCTGGCCGGCTCGTCCAGGACGTCGTGCTGCTGATCGACGCCGCGAGCGGAACGATCATCGAGGCGAACGACCGCGCTTCCGAAGCGTACGGGTACACGCGTGACGAACTGCTGCGCATGACGGTGCGCGAGTTGCGCCGAACCGGTTCCGCCGGGCAGGGCGTCGCCCTGCAACGGCTCGACGAGGTCGTGCGCGCCGGGCACGGCACCTTTAACGTCCAGCATTACCGCAAGGATGGCTCGCCGCTGTCGCTCGAGATCAGCGCGCGCATGCTGACGATCGGCAAGCGCACCTACGTGCAGACGATCGGTCGCGACATCGGCGAGCGCCTGGAGCACGAGCGTCGTCTCGCCGTGGTCGCCGCCGAACGCGACAGCCTGCTCGAGCGCATGCAGCTGCAGTTCGAGCGCATGGGTTCGGCCTGCATGGTGATCTCGCCGGAGGGACGCCTGCTCCAGGTCAATCCGGCGTTCGAGGACACGTTCGGCTACCCGGCCGCCTCGGTCGTCGGCGTGTTCGTGAACTCGCTGCTCAAGCAACCGGCGTTCCGCGAGGAGGCGCTCGCAAGGCTCGCCGACCTCACGGTCGACCCCGACGTGAGCTACAGCGGCGTGCACGAGAACCAGACGGCGCGCGGCAAGGCGATCGTGTGCCGCTGGAGGGCGGCCGCGATGCGCACCGCGGATGGCACGGTGCGCGGCTTCATCGTCATGGCCGACGACATCACCGGGCTCGTGAAGACCGAGCGCGCGTTGCGGGCGAGCGAAGAACGCTACCGCGCGCTGACGGAGGATTCGCCCGTCGGCATCTTCCGTGCCGACCTCGCCGGCAACGTGCTGTTCATGAACCGGCGCGCGCAGGAGGTCACCGGGTATGACTTCCGCAGCTCCGTGCCCGACGGCTGGGTGCCCACGCTGCACCCGGACGATGCGGGGCGCGTGATCCGGACCTGGCGCTCCTACCTGACCGGCAACGGCACGCAGCCACACCAGACCGAGTTCCGTCTGCTGCGTCGCGACGGGCGCGTGGCCTGGATGCTGGCGCAGACCACGCCCGAGCAGAATGCCGAGGGCGTGGTCATCGGCCACATCGGCACGATCACCGACGTCACCGAGATGAAGCAGGCGCAGCTCGAGCTCGAGCAGGCGCGCAACCACCTCGAGCAGCGCGTGCGCGAACGCACGCAGGAACTCGAGGCGGCCAAGGACGCCGCGGAGCACTCCGACCGCGTCAAGACCACGTTCCTGTCGACGATGTCGCACGAGCTGCGCACACCGCTCAATTCGATCCTCGGCTTCACCGACGTGCTGCTGCAGGGCCTGTCGGGGCCGCTCACGGAAGACCAGGAGCGACAGCTGCGGATCGTTCGCGATTCGTCGACGCAGCTGCGCGCGCTGGTGGAGGACGTGCTCGACATCTCGCGCATCGAGGCGGGGCAGGTCGGCCTCGAGTTCGACTCCGTCGACCTGCGCTGCCTGCTCGAGCGCAAGGTCGCGGCGTTCGCACCGGAGGCCGCGCGCAAGCAGATCCGGCTCGAACTCGACGCCGGCGCCGCATCGACGTGGGTCCGCAGCGATTCGCGGCGGCTGGCGCAGATCGTCACCAACCTGGTGTCCAACGCGATCAAGTTCACCGACACGGGTGGCGTGACGGTTTCGCTGCAGGCGGTGAAGGATCGCATCGAACTCGTGGTCGAGGACACCGGTGTCGGCATTCCCGCGCCCGCACTCGACCAGATCTTCGATCCGTTCCTGCAGGTGGCACGGCCCGGCGGCCGGCTGCGAGACGGCGCGGGGCTCGGGCTCGCGATCGCGCGCAACCTTGCGCGCGCGCTCGGTGGCGACATCGAGGTCCGCAGCGAACCCGGGCTCGGCAGCCGTTTCACGTTCTGGCTGCCGGCCACGGCAAGGGTCGAGGCGGCCACCGACGTGGCCGAAGGGGCCGCCGCGGCCGCCTGAGGCACCCTGGCAGCATCGGCGCCGCAGTCCGTGTCGTCGGTGATTGCCGCGCCGCTTGCGGCCGTTCACCATGCGTGGACCTCCTCGAGCGACGCCATGTACGAGCCGCGCCAGTCCGTCGTTTCCCGGTACCTCGACGTGCGTGGGCTGCGATACCACGTGAGCACGTGGCCGGGCGCGGGACGACCGATCGTGCTGCTGCACGGCTTCATGGATTGCGGTGCCTCGTTCCAGTTCCTCGTCGACGCGCTGCGGCTCGGACGCCCGGTCTTCGCTCCCGACTGGCGTGGCTTCGGCCGGTCGGCCTGGGCAGCGGGCGGTTACTGGTTCCCTGACTATTACGCCGACCTCGACGCGTTGCTCGCGGTGATCGCGCCGGACGAGCCCGTCGACCTCGTCGGCCACAGCATGGGTGGCAACATCGCGCTGGTGTACGCAGGCCTGCGGCCCGGGCGCGTGCGGCGCGTGGTCGCGCTGGAAGGGTTCGGGCTGCCCTCCGCGGAGCCGGCGCTCGCGCCCGGCCGGTATCGCGAATGGCTCGCGCAGCTGCGGCAGCCGGAGACGGCGACCGTGTTCCCCGGTTTCGATGTGCTCGCACAGGTGCTGCGCAAGCGCAATCCGCGACTCGACGCAGAGCGCGCCGAGTTCGTCGCCCGCGAGTGGGCCGAACCGCTGGCCGACGGCCGCGTGCGGCTGCGTTTCGACCCGGCCCACAGGCGTGTCAACCCCGTGCTCTACCGGCGCGAGGAAACGGAGGCCTGCTGGCGCGAGGTCCGCGCGCCGCTCGCCTACGTCATCGGTGGCGAATCGGAGCTCGTGACGCG